>CAZBPZ010000001.1:0-57752 GCA_964493955.1 uncultured Dehalococcoidales bacterium
GAATCCTACCGAGCCCACTGCTTGCAAAAATTTAGCAAAAGTTAGCAGAGTAGCTAAAGGTACTATTGGGGGAGCCTGGTGAGAGTTATCGACCATATCGCTACTCTAAAGCTGTCGGATGAACAAGAAAAAGGGTACTTTAACGAACTGCGCTCCTTAGATTACCTCGCTAGGGGTCTTTGGTTTCTATGTGACCAGATCCAAAAAGTGGAAGCTGAGGTAGTTAATAGGGTGGGGAATGGCTATTGGAGCTTCGGTAATGCTCCAGAGATGCGAGGAATTGACCAGAACTTGGTGGCGTGTGCTTTTCACTGGTATGCAGTGACGGTTTGCAACTATGTTAAAATGGTTGGCTGGTTAGCCAATTCTGGCGACTCGAATAGAGCCAGAGAATATATGGAGTGCGTTTTGCCTCAGGTCTATCTATGGCGGCACAAGGTAGCTGCGCACTTCGCCATAATTGACCCCCGTAGAGATGACAGTGCTGCTGACCTTGCTAGAAGCGTCATGTTCCCCATATTTTTTTGTGATGACGCTTTTTATGCTGGCTCATTACCTATAATTGGGAAATTGTACACTGGTCACCAAAACATGCGGTGGAGCTTGACTCATACTCATCGTGACCTTATCCCAAGATATTGGCCAGAATGCTCGCCTAAAAAGTAAGACCAAAACGAGGCTGAAAGTTCTTTGTTCTATCCACCGAAACCCTCTTTGATTGTTGTTGTCATTTGGATTAATTAAAAGCCTTCTGCTAGGAAATATCGTGAAAGTCGCTGTTACAGTAATTCTGGAGCCTGAAGAAGACGGGGGTTACTCCGTTCACTGTCCGGCGCTCCCTGGCTGCTCAAGTCAGGGTGATACTCTGGAGGAGGCGTTAGCCAATATCCGGGAAGCCATATCGGGTGTGCTAAAAGTCCGCCAGCGGGAAGGGAGCCCTCCACTAAAAGAAACGCCCGAAATAGTCACCGAAGAGATCCGCCAGATACTGGCCGGCCGCGCCGAGGACGGGTTGCCGCTTACCATAGAGACCAGGGTAGTCGAGTTACCGGCAGAGGTAGCTGTGTAATGCCCCGGTTACCTGCTATTTCCGGCAAGAAGGCAGTTGATGCCTTTGTGGAAGCAGGCTGGCGGGTAGCACGGAGAGAAGGAAGCCATATCATTTTAACCAAAGCAGGGATGCCGACTATTCTTTCCGTTCCTGACCACCGGGAAGTGAGAAGAGGTACGTTAAGAAGTCTCATCCGTAAGGCGGGGCTGAGCGTTGAAGAATTTACAGCACTACTATGAGACTAAGCTGAAAGGCAGACTAGAAGTTCTTTGTTCTGTTCCCCTGACACCACTTTCTGACCAGGGTAAGAGGAGCGCCACCTCGGGTGGCAGCCTGATGACAGGTCGCGGCGGCTGGCGTACAATGTGGTGACATTGCAGGTTTTAGACCCGGCGAACGGGAGGTAGCGATATGGCATATTACATAATGTTAACCAAGCTTACCAGCGAAGGGCGGAAGACCATCCTCAAGAACCCGGGCCGCATCAAGGAGGTAAACCAGGAAGTGGAGGCCATGGGGGCAAAGATTGTGGCCCAGTACTCGCTGCTCGGCCCCTACGACTTCCTGAACATTCTGGAGGCCTCCAGCAACGAGACGGTAGCCAGGGTGTCCTCGGCCCTGGGCGCCAGGGGGACTCTCGAGCCCCTGACGATGGCTGCCATGGAGATGGACAAGTTCATCCGTGAGCTGGAGACCGCCAGGATTATCAAGGACTGACCACGGCTCACGCTGGCCCTGTGCCGGCGGGAACGGAGAGCGGCTTACGGTGGTGGGGGTCTCTTTTGCAAAGGGGCCACGTCACCGGCGCCCTGCGGCCTTAATTGTGAAGGCTTGTCTTGACAGTGTGGCCAAGGCTGTTCAGAGCAGGCCCTGCACGAGCGTGGAGGTGTCCTGGACCCCCTGAATGGCGCGGACCTCGGATACCACCAGGCGCAGCAGGTCATGGATATTGTCCGCTTCCGCTACAGCAACTGCGTCCCACTGGCCGAAGACCACGTTTACATCCGCCACTCCGCTGGTGGCGCGAATGCGCGATAGCGCCTCGGCCTCAAGTCCGGGCAGCAGTTTGATGAGCAGGTAACACTTCACCATCGGCAGCGGCCCCCCTCTTGGTTTCCTGTGGTACCTCGTTATAGCGGCTACGGCATTATCTGTCAACAGGTGGGGAGAACAGGGCAGTCGGGCAACATGACATAAAATACCTCCGTGCGTTTCGGGTCTGCCAGGGCTCCGGCGGGCATTGGCCAAGGACGTGGGCCAGTTGAGGGTGCTGGCTTAGGATGATGCGGACAAACCTGGGCCTGCGGTACTAACTCACCACCCTCTAAGAGGCGCAGTAGTTATGTAATCTATCTTTTCGGGCAAGGGTGGGTGCTTTCTGCTCTTACCCTACATAACACATATAGTGCGCCCCTATATCTTGCCCATCCCCTGCCGCCGTTTCCCCGGTGCTCTGGTGCTACCGGCCTTGCCGTGGCCCGGCGCTTCCTGGCAAGGGAAGACAGGCCGGCCTGCACAGGCCTGCCCGGGGGTCGGGTCTCTGTCCTGGCCGCTGCCCTTCCAGAGCGCAAAGAAAGATGTTCTGCCGGACGGGTAACTTTACCCCTCAGCCCGCCACGAGCTCCTCAATACGCTGGCAGAGGTGCCGCAGGCCCCAGCCCCGGCTGGCCGAGATAAGGACGGCGTCAACCTGCTCGGGGGCGGTTGAGGCTGCCACAAACCGGATGGCCTCTTTTTCTGTCCAGGGGTGGGCCGGGTCCAGGAGGAGGTCAATCTTGTTAAGGACAGTGAGGCGTGGCTTACGCTCAAGGTTAAGCTGGCGCAGGATGGCTTCGACAGTGGTACATTCTTCTGCTGCATTATGTGAAGTAAGGTCGACCAGGTGCAGCAGGAGGCTGGCTTCCTGGAGCTCTTCCAGGGTGGCCCGGAAGGCCGAGATAATGGTGGGCGGTAGCTTGCGGATGAAGCCCACCGTGTCGCTCAGCAGTACGGTGGTCCGCCCTGGCAGCACGACTCGCCGGGTGGTGGGGTCCAGGGTGCTGAAAAGGCGGTCTTCACTGAGCACACCGGCCCCGCTCAGGGCGTTCAGCAGGGTGCTCTTGCCGGCGTTGGTGTACCCTACCAGGGCCACCTGCGGGATGCCGCTGCGGCGGCGGTGCTGACGGTACAGCTCGCGCTGGCGGCGCACCTTCTCGAGCCGCTGCTGCAACTGGTGAATGCGGCGCTGGATGAGGCGGCGGTCTGTCTCCAGCTGCGATTCCCCTGGCCCACGGGTGCCGATGCCGCCCCCCAGCCGCTCAAGGTGGCTCCACTGGCCTGCCAGTCTCGGGGCCAGGTACTGGTGCTGGGCCAGTTCTACCTGGAGCTGGCCCTCACGGGTGTGCGCCCGCCGGCCGAACACGTCCAGAATCAGGGCCACCCGGTCGATGACCTTCACCTTCAGGGCGTTTTCCAGGTTGCGCTGCTGCAGGGGCGATAGCTCGTCGTCGAAGATGACAACGTCGTAACCGGTGACCTCTCTCATGGCCAGAAGCTCTTCGAGCTTGCCGGTCCCGATGTAGAGCCCTCTGGTAGGGGCTGGCAGGACCTGCACCATCCGCCCCACTACCTCAACCCCGACACTGGCAGCCAGGCGGGCAAGCTCGTCGAGCGAGTCCTGCGGGGTGAAGGTATCGGCCGAGCCCCGGCGTGACACCGCTACCAGGAAGGCCCGCTCGGTGCGCTCTATGGTGGCTACCGTGCTCCTCGGAATAGCAGACCTCCTCGGTGCTGCAACTAGCGCTTGCGTTTGAACCTGTTCCGGCCGTCCTGCCAGCTTGCCAGGCGGGAGAGGCCCTTTACCAGGCTGGCATCAGGCAGCGTCAGCGACAGTCGTACGTAGCCTTCCCCGTGCGGTCCGTAGCCAGTGCCGGGGGTAACAACCACGCCTACCTGGTCCAGCAGGTCGGTAGCGAACTCGGCGGAGGTGTAACCGGGGGGCACCCTGGCCCAGACGTAGAGGCTGGCACGGGGAGGTGTCACCTCCAGCCCCATCTTCAGTAATGTCTCCACCACCAGGTCGCGGCGGCGCTGGTAGATGTTGTTGTGCTCGGCGACGCAGTCCTGCGGGCCCTCGAGAGCGGCAATGGCTGCCAGCTGGATGGCCTGGGGTATACCGGAGTCAAGGTTGGACTTGAGCCGCCGCAGGGCGTCTATCATGGTGGCGTTACCCACCACCATGCCGATGCGCCAGCCCGTCATGTTATAGCTCTTGGAAAGGGAATGGAACTCCACCCCGACATCCCGTGCCCCCTCGGCCTGCAGGAAGCTGGGGGGCCGGTAACCGTCGTAGGCTACCTCGGAGTACGGTCCGTCGTGGCAGATGACCAGCCCGTGGCGCTGGGCGAACTCCACCGCCTGGCGGAAGAAGCCCAGGTCGGCCACGGCGCTGGTCGGGTTATTGGGATAGTTGAGCCACATCAAGGTGGCCTTCCGCAGTACATCGGCCGGTACCTTCTCCAGCCTGGGCAGGAAACCGTTCTGGCGGAGCAGGGGCAGGTAGTACGGTTCGCCGCCGGCCAGCGCGGTGCTTACCGAATAGACCGGGTAGCCCGGGTCCGGCACCAGGGCAATGTCCCCGGGCTCAATGAAACAGAATGCCATGTGGCCGATGCCCTCTTTGGAGCCGATGAGCGGCAGCACCTCCCGCTCCGGGTCCAGTTCAACGCCGAAGCGCCTTTCGTACCAGATGGCGATAGCACGCCGCAGCTCGGGCAGGCCCTCCGACTCCGGGTAGCGGTGGTTCTCCGGGGCACGGGCCGCCTCGCAGAGCCGGTCGATGACGTGTTCGGGGGTGGGGATATCCGGGTCACCGATGCCGAAACTGACAACGTCCTCCCCCCGGGCACGCTTCTCGGCAATCTTGCGGCTTATCTCAACGAAGAGATACGGTGGCAGGTTTTCAACCCTTCGGGCAATTTTCATGGCAGACGTGTCCTTTACTCACGCATTGGTGGCCGGGCCGAGAGGCCAGTCACCGGTGAAGACGGTCTCCGCCGGGCCGCTGAGAAAGACCTCCCCGGTGCCGTCCCACGTCACGTGCAGGACTCCACCCGGCAGGCGGACATCTACTTCCTGACCGAGGTGTCCCAGCAACTGCCCCGCCACGGCGATGGCACAGGCCCCGCTACCACAGGCCAGCGTCTCCCCTACCCCGCGTTCCCACACCCGGGCCTGCACCAGCGCCGGGCTGAGAACGTTCACAATCTCGAAGTTGGTGTCCTCCCGGAAAAGCCCGTGGTGCTCCACCAGCGGGCCGAGCTGCAGCAGCGGGTAGGTGGTCACCGGCTCCTGCAGAAAGAGGACGGCATGCGGGTTGCCGACCGAGACAGCGTGGAGATTGAGGGTGCGGTCGGCAACCGTTATGCTCACGCCGGTGATTTGTGTTATGTCAACTTTCTTCCACTCCTGGCGTGGCGGCACCGGCCTCAGGTCGAGCCCGAGGCTTGGCACACCCATGCCGGTATGAATCTGGGCCTCGTTGCCGTTGCGGTGGCGTATCCGGGCATGCCGGATGCCGGCCACGGTCTCCACCGTCACGTCGTCCAGTGAGGCCCCACCGTTGCTGCGGCTGTCGAGGTAGTGCTTGACCAGGCAGCGCAGCCCGTTACCGCAGGCGGACGATTCAGAACCATCGGCGTTGAAGATTCGCATGCGGAAGCTGGCCCGGTCCGAGGGCTGCATCAGCAGCAGCCCGTCAGCCCCTACTCCGTAGTGACGGTCGCACATCGCCACTGCCAGGGCGGCCCAGTCCTGCGAGTCGTCGCTGGCTTCGACCAGCACAAAGTCGTTGCCAGCCCCGTGCATCTTGGTAAACCTCATCCCTGCCTCAGCTCCTGCCCCGCGGTGCTACTTCCAGAGGTCAGCCGCCACGTCGGCCAGGCCAAGGGCCTCCAGCTTGGCCTTGGTCGGCCGGCCCGTCTCCCAGTCCCACTGGCGGTAGTCGTAATACTCCTTCAGCAGTGTGTCCATGTCGGGGCCGCGGCCGGCGGTGCTGCCTTCTTTGAGGGGGGTCACGCTGACCCGTGGCATGCGGTCATGCTGGCGCGTGACTCCCAGCTTGTTGCTGATGGCCCGCTTGATGTTGATGGAGCGCTCACCGGCGGTGTGCAGGTCTCCCGTGGTAAAGCCCCAGCCGGTGACGGCATTGAGGAAGTCGGTGAGCTGGGTGGGGGTCAGGTTGGAGAACTTGCAGACCAGCAGCGAATCAAACAGGTCCTTGAAGTCCTGGAAGCGGGCCGCCATCGGGGCCTTGCCCTGCGACTGAAAGCGGTCGCCTGGCTGGATGTCCAGCTCCGGGATGCGGGTGCCGAGGTCAACCAGGTAGTAATCACCGCGCAGGTGGCAGGCCCCGCGCGAGCCGGTGGCGTAGCTGATGGCCAGGCCGGTGGTGGAGCGCGGGTCGTGCATCGGGATTTCAAGCCCCTTCACCACGGCGCAGTCCTCCGGGTCGGCCCCGAGCTCCTGGCAGACGCCGAGAGCGCCTCTTGCCAGCAGGTCACCAATCCCTTCACGCCTGGCAATCATCTCCACCAGGCGCACGATTGTTGCCCCATCACCCCACCTGATTTCCATCCCGGCCCGCTCTTTTGTCAGCACGCCCTGCTCGTAGAGGAACATGGCGTAGGCAATGGTAACCCCGGCCGAAATAGTATCTATGCCGTGGACATTGCAGAGGTGGTTGGCCATGACAATTGAGTCCAGGTCATAGTTCCGGCACAGCGGCCCGAAGGCAGCGGCTGTCTCGTACTCCGGCCCGTCAATGCTGGGTAGCTCCGGCCTGAAGTCGCGCAGGAGGCGTCCGCAGGCCGTGGGGCACCCGTAGCAGGCCACCGCCTCGATGGGATAGGCCTGCCGGAAGGCCGGCCCGCTGACCTTCCCGGCCGGGAAAATCCCGCGCCGGAAGTAGTCGGACGGCACGTCGCCCAGGACATGGCCGGTCTCCATGTAGCCCAGGGTGCCGTACTCCATCATCTGGGCGCGGCGGGCCCGCATCTGGGCGCGCGCCTCACGGGCGAGCTCGCGCAGTCTGTCAGCCTCGGCCACCGGGGCCTGCTGGCTGCCGTCCACCGCCACCGCCTTGAGGTTCTTGGAGCCCATCAGGGCACCCATCCCGGTACGCCCTGCCGCCCGTCCGGCATCATTCATGATGCCGGCAAAACGTACCAGTCTCTCACCGCCCAGGCCAATGCAGGAGATACTCAGGCCGCGGCCGCCGATTTCCTGCTTGAGGATGGTCTGGGTCTCGTAGCTGTCCTTGCCCCAGAGGTGGGCGGCGTCCCTTATCTCGGCGGTGCCGTTGTTCACGTAGAGGTAGACCGGCCTATCCGCCTTGCCGGTGATGAAGATGCCGTCGTAGCCGGTGGCCTTGAGGCGGAAGGGAAAGACCCCGCCGGTGGTAGCCTCGCCCCAGAAGCCGGTCTGGGGTGAGATGCCACAGACCGAGCTGCGGCTGGCCATGGGGATGGTGGTACCCACGAACGGTCCGGCGGCGAAGACGAGCGGGTTGTCAGGGCCGAGCGGGTCCATCCCGCTGCGGGCGTGCCCATAGATGAGGTGAGCACTCAGGCCGGCCCCGCCGATGAAATCACGTGCTTGCTGTTCGGTAAGAGGTAGTTCACCCGTCTGGCGGGTGCTCAGGTCAACTGTCAGGAACTTTCCGTAGTATCCGTTCATTACTCTGGCCGCCTCCTAAAAATCAATATCCCGGCCGTCAAAGGCGTACTCGAAGATACGACGGCACTCCTCGCGGCTTACCCACCGCGGGCTGGCAAACGTGTCCGGGTCCTCGTAGGCATCGTTGACAAGCCGCTCCATGTTTTCGTCAAGCTGCTGGCGGGTGATGCCGAGGCCCTCGAGCGTCGGGGCCACGTCAAGGCTGGCGAGCAGCTTCTTTACGGCGCCGGTCAGGCCGGCCAGCTTCGCTTCAGGGGTGTCCCCGGGGATATCCAGGGCGCGGCACACCTGAAGGTACCTGTCTGTTACCGGCGCACAGAACTGCAGCGTGGGCACGATGAACACCCCCACGGCAATACCGTGGTGAATATCAAATACCTTGCCCAGGGCGTGGCCCTGGCTGTGTGTCAGGTGACAGGCACCATTGCCAAAGGCCATGCCGGCCATGGTGGAGGCCAGGTGCATCTTGAACCGCGCCTCGCGGTCGCGCGGGTTGCGATAGGCCCGCGGCAGGTACTTGAAGATCAGCTCAATGGCCTTGACGGCCAGGGCGTCGGTGATGTCGTTGGAGACGGCCGAGATAGCACAGTCCATGGCATGCGCCAGGGCGTCCAGGCCGGTCCCCGCCGTCAGCCGGGGCGGCATCCCGGCGGTAAAGGCGGGGTCGATGACGGCGAAATCGGGCACCAGCTCCCGCGAGGAGATGGGCACCTTGCGGTGCGCCTCGGTATCGGCCAGGACGGCCGCCATGGTTGTCTCCGAGCCGGTACCGCTGGTGGTAGGCACGGCCACCAGCTGGGCCTTCTGGCGCAGGCCCAGTGGGGTTACCGGCGAAAGGGTACGCAGGTCGGTGATGTCCGGTCTCTCATAGAGTATCCAGGCCGCCTTGGCAAGGTCCATGACAGAGCCGCCCCCCACCGGCACGATGACATCCGGCTCAAAGGCTTTCATGGCCTCAGCGCAGGCGCGAACATTCTCAACCGGCACCTCTGGCTCTGAGTGTGCCCACACCTCGGTGGTAAAGCCCCCGTTCTGGAAGGCGGTGGCCACCCGGCTGGCCAGGTTGGTGATGTGGGGGTCAGTGATGATGAAAGCCCGTTTTCTCTGGCAGTACATTGCCACGTGGCGTACCACTCCCCCGCCCCTCTCCGGGATGGCGTTCGTGCCGATGAACATCTTCGGTGTGAAGAAGGTGCTGGAGAGGCTCCGGGCCGTGGCAGAACTGCCCAGAGGGGCAAGCTCCCTCAGTCCCGGTGCATTAAACCAGTAGCTCATCTTTCACCTCCTGGCTCCAGGGCAGGAGCACCAGATTCCGCCGCCCGCGGTAAGCGTTGTCGCGCCAGCGTAGCGACGCTTGCAATTATAACAAAGCCCCCCCGGCTTGTCACCGGCGGTTTGTGCCGGCACCGGTGGCCGGGGTATAGTATGTAGGTGTGAACGACCCAGCCGAACGCCCTCCACCGAGACCATCCCGGGCTACCGCTCCGGACACCGGGGGCCACCGTGGGATTACCTTCTTCGGGCGAAGACTGCACGCCCCCTTTTACGGCTGGTGGATTGTCTTCGGCTCTTTTTTCATCGCCCTCTACTCGGGGGGAGCCATCTTCTACGGCTTTACCGCTATCATTGAGCCGCTGGCGGCCGACCTCGGCTGGAGCTACACCCAGATTTCACTGGCCGCCTCGCTGCGCGGCCTGGAGATGGGCCTTCTCTCCCCGGTGGTTGGCCTGCTCACCGACCGCTTCGGGCCACGCCGCCTAATTCTGGGTGGTAGCATCATGAGCTTCCTGGGCCTGCTGCTACTGAGCCGGACCACATCCCTGGCAACGTTCTACGGCGCTTTTGTGCTGCTGGCCCTGGGTACCAGCGCCAGCACAATGACGGTGCTGATGACGTCTGTCTCAAACTGGTTCCGGCGGCGTGTTGGCCTTGCCACCGGAATTGCCATCTGCGGCTTCGGTTTCGGCGGGCTGATGGTGCCGGTCATCGTTGGCCTGATAGACTGGCTCGAGTGGCGTAACGCCCTGCTGGTGCTGGCCTTCGGGATGCTGGCAATACCGCTGCCACTTTCCCTGCTCTTTCGCCACCGGCCGGAGCAGTACGGGATGTACCCGGACGGTGAGCCGCCACCCGTCGGCACCCCGGCCGGTTCTGTGTTACCCCGGGCTGAGGATGAGGGCCCATCACCCCGGCTGCGCGAGGTGCTGCGCAGCCCCCTTTTCTGGGTGGTGGCGCTGGCTTTTACCTGTCATGTCCTGCTGGTCTCGGGGGTTGTTACCCACATCATGCCTTACTTGAGCAGTGTCGGCATCAGGCGCGCCACCGCCAGTATCATTGCCCCGGCCCTGCCGCTGACGAGCATCGTCGGGCGGCTGGGCTTCGGCTGGCTGGCAGACCGCTTCACCCGGCAGCGCGTGGCCGCCTTCGGGTTCGGGTTGATGTCGCTGGGAATGCTGAGCTTTGTCTTCGCCGGCTCTGGCCCGGGGGCGATTGTCCCTTTCCTGCTGCTGTTCGGCATCGGTTACGGGGGTGTCAACGTGATGCGAGCGGCCCTGGTGCAGGAGTACTTCGGGCGCCAGATTTTCGGGGCGGTCTTCGGCATGATAGTGGGTGTGAGCATGGTGGGGAGCCTGAGCGGCCCGGCCCTGGCCGGCTGGGCGTTTGACACCTGGAACAGCTACCGCGGGCTATGGTCAGCCCTGGCTGTTGTGCCGCTGGGAGCGGCCGCGGCCATTGCCTTCTCGGCACGTGCCCGCCGCCCCGGTACCAGCCGCCGCCCCCCGGCAACAACCCTTTGAGCTCTTGTGCCCCCGGCGTGGCAACTACCGGATGATGACCTGCAGAGGCCGGTCGAAGCTGACCTCGCCCGTTTCGTCACCGTGGCTTACGGTAACGGGGCCGGGCAGCACCGAATACTCCCCGGCTGGTACTGGCTCCCCGGCATCATCGCGCTGGTCCCAGGTGACCGCGAAAACAGTGGTGCCGAAGGGGCCTATCTCCGTGCTCCCGGTGCCGGCAGGGATGGTACGCACCGGGAGCGAAGTACCGGCCGGTACTATGACCAGGCGGGGCGGGAACGGCTCAACCGTGGCTGTCTGGCCGCTGGTGTTACGCAGGCTGAACTGCAGAGTAATCTCTGCCCCGGTGGAGGCCGTCAGCGGCCCGGGCGGGACATCAAGCACCAGCGGCGGCTCGGCCACCAGGCTGGCCATTGCAGGTGCCGGTGCCTCCCGGGCGGTCATCTCGGGAGCGACGGCTTCTTCGGTGGTGGCCTTCCGGGTTACCAGCGAAGGGGCTTCGCCGGCGGGGGCGGGGCCGAAGACACCGGTGCCCCAGATGACGCCGACCGCCACCAGGACAACGGTGATGGTTACCATGGCGGTGCGCATCGCGGTGGTCCGGGGAACGAGGCGCTCCAGTAACTCCCGGAGCCTGCCGCGCCCGGCTGCCGCCTGGTATGCCCGCTCCTCGTGCTCGGCCAGCCGGGCCATTAACCGCGCCCACAGGCGGTCCCGGAACTCGGGGGAAGGGCCGCCTCTCCGGTCAACCAGCCGGCTGGCAAACTCCAGGGTAGCACGGTACTCCTGGCTGGCCTCCTGCCCCGGGTGCACCTCCTCGCCGGCCAGCAGGCGGTCGATGTCGCGCAGGAAGTCCTGCTCGTCCTGCCCTCGCCTACGCATTCTCCATCTCCTGAAAGATGTCCCGGAGCTTTCGTACGGTGCGGTAGAGCCGGGTGCCGACGTTCGACTCCGAAATACCCAGCGCCCTGGCGATTTCCCGGTTGTTGAGCCCCGAGGCAAACTTCAGTGATATTATGTCCTGCTCCTGCGGCGCCAGCCGGGCCAGGGCCTGCTGGAGCCGGGCCTGCTCTTCCTTCTTCTCCGCCAGCTCGGCGGGCGAGCCTTCACCGGAGGCAATGTCAATCTGGCTGGCCTCCAGGGAAAGCTGGGGGCGCCGCCCCCGGGCACGGAAATGGTCAATGACGACGTTCCGGGCAATGGCGAAGAGCCAGGTCGAGAAAGATGCCCGGTCGCTGGAGTAGCGTTCAAAGCTCACCAGGGCCTTCTCAAACACCACCGAAGTTAAGTCCTCACTCACCTGCTGGCTGTTGACCCGGTAGCGGATGTAGCGGAATACCCGGGGCAGGAACTCGTTATAGAGCTCGGCGAATGCCTCCCGCTTGTCTGGATTCCCGTCGGTGGTGCCCACGCTGGGTCAACCTCGGTCTGGCAGGATACCCCGGAGCCCCTCCGTACCTCTTTTTTATACGCCGCTGGCCCCGGGCGGTCACAGGCCCGGGCCTGTGACCGTGCCTCCATTATGGCAGCGGGGTGGGTCCCCCGCAAGGCCGGCAGCAATGGCCTGTGCTATAATATAGGCACAGCTGCCACGGCTAGGCAGTTGCCATGGAGGACTCTTGCGCACAGCCAGACTCATCGTCAACCCCGTGGCCGGTGCCGGCCGCACGCTCAAGCGGTGGCCCCAGATCCGGGACCACCTGAAGAGCCTGGGCCTGCGCTTTGACCACGACTTCACCGAGGCCCCCCGGCATGCCATCGAGCTGGCCAGGGCCGCTGCCCGCAAGGGGTACGAGATGGTGGTATCTGTCGGTGGTGACGGTACCATCAACGAGGTGGTGAACGGCCTCTATGACAGTGGCACGCTGGGAGACGTATCGCTGGGGATTATCAGCACCGGCACCGGGAGCGACTACATCCGTACCGTGGGTCTGCCGGCCAGCTACCACGATGCCTGCCAGCGGTTGCCGGATGCCAGGCAGGTCAGGGTTGACCTGGGTGTGGTGGAGTACGGCGGCACCAGTACACCGGGCCGGCGCCTTTTCGTTAACTTTGCCGGGCTGGGGTTCGACGCCGAGGTGGTCCGTGCCACAACCCAGCGCTTCAAGCGCCTGGGAGGGTTCCCGGCGTACCTGCTTGGCCTGCTCACCACCTTCCTCTGCTACCGCAACCGCGAGCTCACCGTTACGGTTGATGACCGGTCCGTCACCCGCAAGGTCTGCACCATTGTCATGAGCAACGGTAAGTACGGCGGCGGCAGCATGTTCGTCGCCCCCGAGGCCGACCTGACCGACGGCCTGCTTGACGTTATGACAATCGGCGACATCGGCAAGCTGGACCTCCTGTGGTCGCTGCCACGTATCTACCGGGGTACGCACCTCACTCACCCCAGGGTGAGCCTGCAGCGAAGCTCTCAGGTAGAGATTACCTCGGCCTCGCCCATGCCTATCCAGGCCGACGGTGAGCTTGTTGGTGAGACCCCGGCCCGTTTCCACGTCATGCCCCTGGCACTGACGCTGCTGGTCTAGGCCCCGTCCGACCGCTGCCCGCGTCTCCAGTGTGTTCTTGACCCTCACAGGGGAGGGCAATGCAATGCAGTCCAGCGGCCGGCATCTTTTTTTGACCACCATCCAAGCGGCCATTACAATGGCCCTCAAGAGGGAGGCCTGCAGTCGCGCATGATTGCCGACCCGCTGACGCTGTACCAGTACTGCCCCACCAGTGAAGGGGCCTCGGCGGCGGCGGTCTGCGCCCGCGAAGTGGCCGACCGGTATGTCAAGGACCCCGCCCGCCTGGTAACGATTACCGGCGCCACCCTGAGGACGGGTAAGTACGGCGGGGGCAATGAGGGCGACACGATTGCGCTGGCCGGGCGCGATGCCTACGAGATGGCCGGTATCCGGCCGCAGGACGTGGACGTGGTCCAGGTACACGATACCGGCACCAGCGGCGAGCTGACGGCCATTGAGTCGCTGGGGCTGGTAGCGAAGGGCGAGGCCTGGAAGCTGGGGCTGGCCGGTGAGACCGAGGCTACCGGCCGGCTGCCGGTCAATACCGACGGCGGCCTCCGGGGAATGGGGCACCCCTTCGGGGCGACCGGCATCCGCATGGTGCACGAGCTGGTCACCCAGCTCCGGGGTGAAGCCGGAGACCACCAGGTCAGGAAGGCCACCACTGGCCTGGCCCAGTGCACCGGTGCCGGTAACATTGCCACCGTCTTCATCCTGAAGAAAGCAGCCGCCTAGGCCTCCCGCGCCAGCGGTGGGCGGCGCTCCCGCCACGGTGCCGCCCGCTCGAAGGCAGCCGCGGCGCGCAGCACGGTGCCGTCCTCGAAGCGGCGCCCCACGAGCTGCAGGCCCACCGGTAGCCCGCTCTCCGTCAGCCCGCAGGGTACGGATGCTGCCGGTTGTCCCGTGATGTTGAAAGGATAGGTGAAGGGCATCCATCCCAGGGGTGATACGGCCCGGCCGGCAATCTCCCGCGGGCCAAAGCTCCCGACCTCGAAGGGCGGTACCGCCAGCACCGGTGTCAGCAGCAGGTCGTACCTCTCGAAGAAGGCCTGCATGCGATTGCGGAAGGCCAGGTTCTGCATACGCGCTCTCAGGTAGTCAGTAGCCCTTATGTCAAGGCTGCGCTCCACGAAACGTACCAGCGCCGGCTCCATTTTGTCCCTCCAGCGCTCGAGCTCATCCCCCAGCTCGGCCGCCAGGCTGGCGGCCACCACCACGCCGAAGCTTGCCTCCGGGCTGCCGGCATCCGGTGTCGCCTCTACCAGCTCGCACCCCAGCCCGGCGAACACCCTGGCCGCCCGCTCCGTGAGACGCCGCACCTCCGGTTCGACCACGGCGTAGCCGAGGTCGGGGCTCCAGGCCACCCGCAGCCCCTTCAGGCCACCGTCCAGCTCCGAAAGATAGGCAGGAGCGGCCTCCGGCAGCGAGTAGTAGTCACGGTCGTCACGGCCGGCGATTACCTCCATCATCAGGGCGGCGTCCGCTACCGTCCACGTCATCGGCCCCTCCACCGAGAGCCCCTCCCAGAGCCCGGGGAAACCGGGGCCGGTCGGCACCCGTCCAAAGGACGGTTTCAGCCCGAAGATGCCGCAGAAGCTGCTGGGGATGCGGATTGAGCCACCACCATCGCTACCGATTGCCAGCGGCCCCATCCCCAGGGCCACGGCCGCCCCGGCCCCGCCGCTGGAGCCACCGGTGGTGCGCCCCGGGTCCCAGGGGTTACGCGACGGGCCAAAGAGCGGGTTGTCGGTAATGGCGGCCCAGCCGGACTCGGGCGTATTCGTCTTGCCGATGATGATGGCCCCGGCCGCCTTGAGCCTCTCCACGCAGATGTCGTCCTGCTCCGGGACAAAGTGCTCGTACCGCCGGGAGCCACCGGTGGTGCGGATGCCCCGGGTGAAGACCAGGTCCTTGATGGAGACGGGCACGCCGTGGAGCTTGCCGGGCGGCTCCCCGGCCATCAGCCTGGCTTCGGCCTCCCTGGCGGCGGCGCGGGCCTGCTCGGCCGCCACCGTGCAGAAGGCGTTCACCCTGGGGTTGAGGCGCTCAATCCGTGCCAGCACGGCCTCAACTGCCTCCACCGGTGAAATCTCCTTCGAGGCAATCCTGTCCCGCAGCTCCAGCGCCGGCATCAGGCACAGCTCGTCCTGATTCATTGTTCCTGTCTCCCTTCTTAGTGGCTGCTCTGGCTGGATTATAGACCGGGGGCCACCGGGCAGCCAAGCTGTCCTGCCGGGGACAGGTGGGTTACAATAGAGAAGAGAGTCGTACACCAGCAGCAAACAGCCAGGAGGAAGCCAGTGTTCAAGCAGGTACACGTTTTCCGGGTAAAGCCAGGGGCAGAGCTTACCGCCGGGATAGCCGACTACTGCCGGCGCCACGGCATCACCTCGGGGGTGGTGCTGGGTATCATCGGCTCGCTCAAATCGGCGCGGCTGAACTACCTCGTCGAGCTACCGGGTAAGTACGTCCCGCAGGACTATGCCGGGCCGCTGGAGATTGTAGCCGCCCAGGGGTCGATTGCCCGCAAGGACGGCGAGACCCTGTTACACGTCCACATCCAGCTTTCCTCGCGGGCGGGGTGCTTCGGCGGGCACCTCGCCGCCGGCGAGGTCTTCTCCACCGCCGAGGTTGCCATCGGGGAGCTGGCGCAGCAGCTTACCCGGTACACGGATGACTACACCGGGCTGAACGAGCTGGCGGAGTGAGCGGCAATTTGTGGGCTGCCTCAGGCCCTGCTACACTTGTGGCAGCATGAGTCTTACCGTCACCGAGGAGACCTTCGCCTGGTACCGGGCACGGTGGCAGGCGGGCGAGGCCGGCCTGGAGTGGCGGCACCCGTTTCTGCTCCCGCCCTGGCTGCAGGTCTGGCGGCAGGCCTTTGCCCCCGAAGACCGTGCCAGTTTCCGGGCCGTCCGCGAGGGAGAGCGTGTCATCGGCATCGCTCCCCTGCTGCTGACGGGTAGTACCGCCTCAATCATCGGTAACCCGGATGTGTGTGACTATGCCGACTTCGTCGCTGTACCCGGCAAGGAGGAGCCTTTCTGCCGGGCCCTGTTGCAGGACCTGGTGCGGGGTGGCGTGGAGCGGCTGGAGCTGGCCACCGTCAGGTCGGACTCGGTGGTGATGACCTGGCTCGTGCCGGTTGCCAGAGCAGAGGGCCTGGAGGTGCGGTGTGAGGCGGTGGACGTGACGCTGGAACGGGAGTTGCCGGCCACCTGGGACGAGTACCTGGGCCTGATGAGCACCAAGCAGCGCCACGAAGTGCGCCGCAAGCTGCGGCGGCTTGAGGAGGCGGGCACGGTTGAGTTCGGGTACCTGCAGGATACCGGGGAAGCCCTGGCTTTTATGGACGTATTCCGCCACCAGTTCATCAGCAGCCGGGAGGACAAGGCCGAGTTCATGTCACCGCTGATGGACAGCTTCTTCCGGGAGCTGGTGCGGGTACTTACCACCGAGCGGTTGCTGCGGCTGGGGGTGCTGCGCCTGGACAGGGTGCCGGTGGCCTGCCTGCTTGTTTTTGATTACGGAGGAACGGTCTATCTTTACAACAGCGCCTATGACCGCGAGTACCGCTCCCTCAGCGTGGGGGTACTTTCAAAGGTGCTGTGTATCCAGGACAGCATCGAGCGCGGCCGGCGCCGCTTTGATTTCCTCAAGGGCAACGAGCGCTACAAGTACCACCTTGCCGGGCAGGAGGTGCCCCTCTACCACTGCCGCGTGCGGCTTGGCGGCCCCGCCGGCTAGCCAAGCCGCTTCTCGTACCAGATTCCGGTATCCTTCCGGCGGAACCCCAGCGAGCGGTAGAGGGCCAGCGCCGGGGCGTTGCGGGAGTCAACCGTGAGCCGCGCCATGGATAACCCCCGTGAGCTGATTTGCCCCAGTGCGGCCCGCAGCAGCTCCTGCCCGAGCCCCTGGCCGCGGTAGCCGGGGGCAACGCCGAGCATCCTGATGCGTCCCCAGGCTTCGCCTCGCCCGCTGCGCTGCACCTGGCACCAGCAGTAGCCGACCGGTTTACCGCCACAAATGGCCAGCCGGATGTCCTGCTCGCGGCTGCGTATTGCGTACCGTATCTCTTCCAGGGTGTTGGGCTGGAAACCCCAGGCACCCTGGAAGGCACGGTTCTGGAGCCCGGTGAGGCTGGCTTCTTCCCCCGGCTGAAGGGGCCGGATCTCCACCCGGCCCGGTGGTGCGCCGGTGCTCTGTTCACGCCTCTCCTGCTCAATAATTATCCACTCAGGCTGGCCTTCCACCCGGCCCGGCGGTGCGCCGGTGTTGCTATACAGGGCTGAGGCGGCCATCTCGTAGGTGCGCCGCACCTCGTTAAAGCCGCACCTCTCCAGGGCCTTCCGGGCGGTACGATGGCGGCGCTTCACGTGGACATGTATGGCCCGGCAGCCGGCGGCGCGGATGTACGCCTCGGCCCTGGCAAAGAGGGCGTGCGCTATCCCGCGGCGGCGGTACCGCGGCCGCACCAGGCACTCCACCACGGCACGCCCGATTTCAGGTTCGGCCGTGATGTCCAGGAACCCCACCACCCGGCCCTGCTCCTCGGCCACGAAGAGGCTTTCCTGTGGTGAGTAGCGCGGGCGCTGCAGGGCCGCCTTCAGGCCGGCGGCGGACAGGTGACTGCCGTCGGGTGATAGTCCGGCCGAGATATTCTTCAGCTCCAGTAGCGCCCTGAAATCGGCTTCCGAGTAGGTGCGTATTATCACGTCCCGGGCCATCCGGCCTGTCTTTTCCGTTTGTCTCAATGCAGCAGTGTGCCTTATAATACCACGGAGTCCGCTGTCTGATGCCAGGGAGGCCCATGGATACCAAGCCCGCTTACGCCGTTGTCTTCACGCCGCACCCGGATGATGCCGAGTTCGGGGTGGCGGGAACGGTTGCCCGCTGGGTCAGGGAAGGTAAAGACGTAGTCTACGTGGTCTGCACCAACGGTGACAAGGGCACCAGCGACCCCGATATGGACCCGGCCAGGCTGGCCCGTATCCGGGAACAGGAGCAGCTTGAGGCGGCCGGCATACTGGGGGTCCGGGAGGTGGTCTTCCTCCGCTACCCCGATGCCGCCGTCGAGGACACCCCTCCCTTCCGGAAGGACCTGGTGCGGGCTATCAGGAAGTTCCGCCCCGAGGTGGTGGTAACGGCTGACCCGTACCGCAAGTACCTCTGGCACCGTGACCACCGCATCGTGGGGCGGGCCGTGCTCGACGCCGTCTTTCCCTACGCACGCGACTTCCACGTGTTCCCCGAGCTTTATCACGAAGAGGGCCTGGAACCCCATAAGGTGCAGCGGGTGCTGCTATGGGGCTCGCCGGAGACAAACTGCCGGCTGGATATCACCCCTACCTGGGAGTTGAAGATGGCAGCCCTGGCCTGCCACCGCAGCCAGATTCCACCGGAGCGTTTCCCCCAGATGGAAGCCAGGATGCGGGAGCGTTACCGCCTGCTGGCAGCCGGCGAGGAGTTTGAACTGGCCGAGGCTTTCCACCGCGAGGAGCTCTGGCGCTGACCACCCCCGGCTAGGACTGTAACCAGAGGACGTCGCCGCATAGCCCCGGGTCGTGCGGGCGTGACTTGAAGTGCTCTATCTCAGCCCTTTCCTTCTTCAGTACGGTGGGCTCCCCGTGCCCGGGGAAGACCCGTGTCTCGTCCGGCAGTGGCAGCAGCCGGGTGGTGATTGACTCTATTATCCGGGCAAGTGCTGCCGGCGAGCTGGTCCGGCCGGGGCCACCGGGGAAAAGGGTGTCGCCCGAGATGAGAAAGCCTTCGGTGTAGAAGCAGAGGCTGCCGGGGGTGTGGCCGGGGGTGTGAAACACCTGCAGGCTGACCCGGCCGAACGTGACGGTATCACCGTCGGCCAGGAGAATGTCCGGCTCAATCGGTAACCTGTCGGCCGGATGGGCTGCCACCGGTACACCCAGCCGCGCTTTCAGCTCAGCCAGCGCCCCCAGGTGGTCGAAGTGATTGTGGGTGATGAGGATATAGCGCGGGGTGGTGCCGCCAAGCTGGGCCGCAATCCGGCCGGCGTCTCCGGGTGCATCTACCACCACGCTCTCACCCGTCGGCCGGCACACGAGCATGTAGGCGTTGGAGACCATGCCCCCGCCGACATCAAGCCGTACAATCCTGATGCGGCTGTCTTCAGCTACCAGCGGCATACCGCCGTCCTTAAAGATGCCCCCGGTGGTGACCGGTTGCAATTATACCATGCCACCGCCAGGAGCGTTTTACCCGGCCGGCGAGGGTTGGACTGGCAGGTCAGGCAGGGTATAGAATAGGGCAGCAGGGTTCCCGGAGAAGCAGGCGGTGCAGCATGGTACTTCCAGGCGGCATGGTAATCAGTGCGCGGCCCCGGTTGCGGCAGCCCTGCCTGTTGTGTGGCATCAGTGGCTGGGTTGACGGCGGTGAGGCCGCCACCGGCACGGTCGAGTACCTCATAGAGAAGCTGGGGGCCAGGGACCTGGCGGAGATACCCATTGACCGGTTCCACATCTTCCAGGTGCCGGGCCAGGTATCAATGCGCCCCTACATCCGCATTGAAGACGGTCTCATCAAGGACCATGAAGTGCCGGAGAACCGTTTCTTCTACTGGCGCAACCGGCGCGCCGCCCGCGACCTTATCCTCTTCAAGGGCAGCGAACCCAACATGAACTGGCCGGAGTTCATTGACGCCATACTGCACATCGTCCGCAGCTTCAGTGTCTCCGTCATCTACCTCCTCGGCGGCGTCCTCGACCGGGTACCGCACACCCGCGAGCCGAACGTGTCCTGCTCCTGCAGCCTGCCGGCTCTCAAGAGGGAGATGCGGGCTTACGGCGTGAGCTTCGGTAGCTACGAGGGGCCGGGCCGCTTCGGCTCCAGTCTGCTCTACCGCTGCAGCCAGGACGGGATACCAATGGTGAGCCTGACCGCCCGGGCCACCTACTACCCCGAGCACAACATCTTCATTCAGCGTAACCCCAAGGTGATACGGGCGCTGCTGCGCCGCCTCAATACCATGCTCCAGCTCCAGCAGGACCTGTCTGACCTTGATGGCGAGGTGCGGAGATTTGAGGGCCGTCTGAACCGCATGGTGGCGCGCGACCAGGAGTTCGTGGACTACCTGGCCAGGCTGGAGGCCGACTACGTGGAGCTACCCTACCACGAGCCGCTGGAGCTGTCCGGGGACGAGGCGGTCCGGATTGCCGAGGAGTTGCTCCGGGCTGACCGCGAGGAGTAGGGCGGTGCCGAAGGACAACGGCTCCCTGCCGCCGGTGGCAGAGGTCATAGACCTGCGTAGCGATACCGTTACCCTGCCGACCGACGAGATGCGCCGGGCGATGGCCGAGGCGGCCGTGGGGGACGACGTTTACGGTGAGGACCCGACCGTAAATGCGCTGGAAGCCCGGGCGGCTGCCCTGATGGGCACAGAAGCAGCCCTCTTCACCGCCAGCGGGACCATGAGTAACCTGCTGGCCGTCCTGACCCACACCCGCCCCGGCGACGAGGTAATACTGGGTGCCGGCTCGCACATCTTCCTGAACGAGGTGGGTGGGGCGGCCGCTCTGGGTGGAGTGATGGTGCACACCGTGCCGGACGGGCCGGATGGTGCCATGGCCCTGGAGGACATCAAGGCTGCCATCCGCCCCGAGAACATCCACTTCCCCCGTACTACCCTGCTCTGCCTGGAGAACACCCATAACCGCTGCGGGGGTGTGGTGCTCTCGCCGCAATACACCGCCGCGGCAGTGGAGCTGGCCCACCGGTACGGGCTGGCCGTGCATATTGATGGGGCGCGCGTCTTTAATGCCGCCGTGGCGCTCGGAGTACCCGCCCGTGAGCTCGTGAAAGGGGCCGATTCAGTCAGCTTCTGCCTCTCCAAGGGCCTCAGTGCCCCGGTGGGCTCCTTGCTCTGCGGCTCAGGGGACTTTGTCCGGCGCGCCCGCCGGTGGCGCAAGATGGTGGGGGGTGGCATGCGGCAGGCCGGTATCATCGCCGCCGCTGGCATCGTGGCACTGGACACCATGCTCGAGCGGCTGACCGATGACCACGAAAACGCCCGCCGCCTTGCCGAAGGCCTGGCCGGGGTACCCGGTATCGTCGTCAGGGGCAGCCCACCCACGAACATCGTCCTCTTTGAGTCTGAGCTGCCCGTGCCGGGGGCTGGCTTGCGGCAGGCAATGGAAGCCCGCGGCGTCAGGGTTGGCTTCCTCGGGGGCCGTGATTTCCGCGCTGTGACGCACCGCATGATTTCGGCGGCCGATGTTGACCTGGCGGTGCGCCGTATTGCCGCCGCGGTGGTTGCACCGTGACAGCCAGAACCCCGGCGTTCATCTACGTTGCGTCGTCCCAGGCGGATACCGTCGTGTGGTTGCGCCGTGACAGCCAGAACCCCCGGCGTTCTGTATGGTGTATTGACAGCCGGGGCAACGAAGTCCAGAATAGACACCGGGCTTACTGCCGGCCCACGAGGGCTTCAGCACTGGCATAGGTGGGCCGGCGGTTGTTAGTAGACCTGATGCACTACATTGTCCGGCAGAGAGCCTGCCGGAGGCACAGAGCAGGACCGGTCATGCGGTTTCGCCGTCGCTTTGTGGAGGTGGACGGCGTCCGCACTGCCTTTGTTCAGGCGGGTAGTGGCCCACCCCTGCTGTTGCTTCATGGTCTGGGGGAGTTCATCGAGGCGTGGTGCCTCAATATCACCCCTCTGGCGGCGGACTTCGCCGTCTGGGTGCCTGACCTGCCCGGCCACGGACGTTCGTCCTGGGATGACCGCGAGTACACGCCGGAATATTGCCGCCATTTTGTACGGGGCTTCATGGATGCCGCCGGCATTAAGCGGGCTGGCATCATCGGCCGCTCTTTGGGTGGTGCCATCGCCCTGGATTTCGCCCGGCACGAGCCAGGACGGGTTGCCTCTCTGGTGCTCGTCAGCAGTGGCGGTTACAGTGACCGTATTCCCCTCTCCTACCGCCTGGCAATGCTACCGGTACTCGGAGAGCTGATGCTGGGGCCGTCAGTCCTGGCCACCGATAGTGTAGTGAGGGTTTTCATGCGCCGGCATTTTCACGTGGTCGACCGGCTGCCGCCGGGCTACATCCACCTGATGGCCCGCTACGGCCGCAAGCCCGATAGAAACGCCTTCATCCGCCATGTCATCCGGAGTAACGCGCAGCTCTGGAGCAGCCGTCCCCGGAGGGAGATCAGTACCAGCCTGGCAGATGTACAGGTGCCGGTGCTGCTGGTACACGGCCGTCATGACCACGTCGTGCCACTTGACCAGGCGTTATCTGCTAGCCGTCAGACGCAGCGCGCCAAGATGGTACTCTTCCCGGACTGCGGGCACAACCCGCAGTTAGAGCAGCCGGAGATGTTCAACCGCGTGGTCCGGGACTTCTTGCTGGAGCACGTTTAGCCGCGCTGGAGCGGGTGATGGGATTCGAACCCACGACTTGCTGCTTGGGAAGCAGCCACTCTGCCACTGAGTTACACCCGCTCGCCAGGGTATTTAGATTCTACGGGACGGCGTTACCAAAATCAAGCTTCCCGGGACGGCCGGTGCCGCCCTAAGCAGGCGGCGCCTACTCCGGCGGGCAGCGGACAACGAAGGAGCGCCAGATGAAGCTACCGGGGGCCGCCAGGCTGCAATGCCGCATCGTGAGAGATGACACCGAGCTGGCAGCGGCGTTGGCCGTGCGCCGCCGTGTTTTCGTTGAGGAGCAGGCCATTGACGAGCGCCTCGAGTACGACGGCCTTGATGGTGAAGCGCTGCACGTTATCGCCGTTCGCGGCGGCGAGGTGGTGGGCACGGCCCGCCTCAGATTCCCGGCCAGCGGGGTTGCCAGGGTAGAGCGGATGGCTGTTCTTAAACCCTGCCGCCGCCAGGGAGTGGGCCGGGCACTGCTTGAGTTCCTGCACCGCCAGGCCAGGCAGCGTGGGGCTGTCAGGGCGGTACTGCATGCCCAGTGCGCTGCCAGCGGTTTCTACCGGGCCTGCGGCTATACCGAGCGCGGCCCGGTCTTTGAGGAGGCCGGGATACCGCACGTTGAAATGTACCGCCGGCTCCAGGGGGACCGGGCATTGCGCCGCCGGTGCCCCCGGGGGTAGGATGGGACACGGGCAATCATCAGGCACCTGGAGAAAGACATGCTGGCAGCATCTCACCCGGTACTGGTAGTCCCGGAGCTGACCATCTTTGACGCTTCGGCCGGCAGGGACGTCCGTCTCACGGATGTTGGCATTGATGCTGATTATGTCCGTGACGAACAGGGCCGCGTGCGCTACTTCAGCCTGGACGAGGCCGAAGCCTACCTCCACGGTGCGGGCAAGTCGTTACCGTCGCTGCCGCTGCTGCTGAACATCTACCTGGCACTGGCCGACATGGCGTCCGGAGACGAAATAGCCGCCCACCTGCTGGAGCAGCTGGACTCTGCCTGGGACCGCTGCGGGACGACCATCGACCCGGCGGAAGGGTGCGTCATTCACGCTGACTCGGTAACGGGAGAACGTGTCCACACCGGGCTCAGCATCCCCCTGGAAGGCGACGCCCTGGAGGAGCTGTTCCCGCGTTATCCTGGCTTCTTCCAGGCCCTGCTCGGCGTCCGGGATGTTGACCGCCTGCTGGAAACGGCTGCCCGGCGTGATAAGGTACCCTTTTACTGGTACCCCCGCGGCCCGCGGCGTGTTATGTTCGGCGGGGGCAATTTCTACTACATGCACACCGACATCCCGGGGTTGCTGATGGTCTTCTGTGACGACGAGCCGCACCCCCGCCGTACCCTGCGCGGCGTCTGGTGCTGATGGTGCCGGTCAGGTGCGCCGGCTATACTGACAGCCGCAGTAGCTCTGCCGGTAGAGCCCCCACTCTTTCGCCAGGGTGATGGCACGCTGAAAACCGGCTTTTTTCTTGAAGTCACGTGCCAGAAAGCGGTCGCCGCCAATCTCGCTGCCTATCCTGTTGATGACGGCGGCCGGTTTGCGCGGCCCGGTGGTCAGGGTGGTGGTAAAGGCTTCAGCCCCGCTTTCCTGCATGTAGCGGTACGTCTCCTGAAGCCGCAGCCGGAAGCACGCTTCGCAGCGCCGGCCGCCTTCCGGCTCCTGGGCCAGCCCCTCGGTGGCTGCCTGCCACGGTGCCGGGTCATACGGCGGTACTTCCAGCGGGAACCCCAGCTCGGCTGCCACCCGCCGTGCCACCGCGAGCCGGCGCCAGTACTCCTCCTCCGGGTAGATATTCGGATTAAAGAAGAAGCCCAGCACCTCGTGGCCCTCGGACAAAAGCCGTTCGGCCGCCCCGGCGGCGCAGACGCCACAGCAGATGTGAAGTGCCACCCTCATGGTCCTAGAGAGCCCTCAGCCCCGCTGCAACCTGGCTGAAATCACAGAACGGGGTACAGGCCACGTTGTTGTCACGGCAGAGCCGCAGCAGTGTGCCGGTAGCAAAGATAACATCAGCCTGGCGGGCAGCCTCCAGGTCGGAGGTGCCGTTGCCCACGTAGATGACACGGTTACCCTCCGCCTGGAAGTAATGCACGTAGCCCAGTTTCACGGCATCATCGGCCGTCCTGCCGTTCGGCCGCCTGTACCGCACCTGCAGGCCATCAGGGAGAAAGCGTGTCTCCGCCGCGTGGACATCCACGTCATTCGCGCCCGCTCCGGCCAGGATATGCCGGATGTAGAAGTCCAGCCCGTTGCTGACTATCTCCAGCCTGAACCCCTTCGCCCGGCAGGTCTCCACGAACTCCGGGAACCCGCTCCTGACCACCACCCTGCCCTGCAGGTAGTCCAGCATGGTCTGGCGGTCGGCCCGGACGGTAGCGAAGACAAGGGAGTTGAACTGCCCCACGGTAATCTCGCCGGCTTCGTAGCGCCGCAGCCAGCGGCGCCAGCCGGGGTCACCGAAGGCGTCCAGCAGCATGAAGCTGACATCTTCGGTGGTAATGGTGCCATCAAAATCGCACTGGACAACGGTGTTTCCGGGGGGGACGCTACCCTGCCGGGGCGTCATGCTCTACTCCTGTCCGGCGGTGATGGTTTCCAGCCTGGCCAGGGCCTCATCGAGTGCCCTGAGCTCCTGGCCGTAGCCGGCCCAGTCGCCCTGGCGCAGCCGTTCCTGGGCACGCTCGTAGTGCAGGCGGGCCTCCTTGACCAGTGCCGCCACCTCGGGGCTGAGCGGTCCGGCTGGCAGCTCAGGTACCGCTTCCTCCGTTGTTATGTCAACCGGGCTGCTCGGAGGGGCCTCGCCGAAGATGACCGCCAGGCTGGCTTCCAGGCCGGGCTCCATCGCAATCCGGTCGCCGGCGGCCACGATGACACGCTTCAGCTCGGGCAGGCCGCCCGTCTCTGCCTGGAGAAAGACTGGCTCAACGTAGAGGTTGGACCGTCCGATGGGAATGAGCAGCAGGTTGCCGCGGATGACCCGCGAGCCGCCGCGTGCCCAGAGGGCCAGCTGCTCGGTGATGGTGGTGTTCTGCTGAATCCGGTTTTCAATCTGGCTGGGCCCGTAGACGAGGCGGTCCTTGGGAAAATGGTAGGCCAGGAGCCGGCCGTAGCTATCGCCGTCGCAGCGGGCCGCCAGCCAGCCGATGGTGTTGTTCTTGTTGACGGGGGTAAACGGCAGCATCAGCAGGAACTCTTCGCGGGGCTCGCCGGGGAGCCTCATGATGACATAGTACGGCTCCATCAGCTGCTCGCCGCCGGCGTAGACCTCACGCGGCACTGCCCAGAGGTCTTCCTTGTTGTAGAAGACGCGGGCATCCTCCATGTGGTAGCTCTGGTAGACAGTGGCCTGGATGGAGAACATGTCCTCCGGGTAGCGCCGGTGCTCTTTGAGGAACTCCGGCATCTGCTCGGCGGGGACAAACAGGCCGGGGAATATGGCCGCGTAGGTACGGACCATGGCATCCCCGGCATCAGCAGTGTAGAAGGTGGTGGTGCCGTTGTAGGCGTCCACCACTACCTTGACACTATTGCGTATGTAGTTGATGCCGTCATGCGGCTCGGAGTACGGGTAGCGGTCTGTCACGGTGTAGGCGTCCTGCACCCAGAGGAGGCGCCCGTCGGTCACCACCAGGTAGGGGTCCCTGTCCAGCACAAGGAACGGTGCGATGCGCTGGACACGTTCCTTAATGTTGCGGTAGTAGAGGATGCGGCTTTCCGGTGTGAGCTCGCGGCTGATGAGGATGTTGAAATCGCCCATCTGCCAGGCGTAAGCAAGCCGCCTGAAGAAGCCGCCCAGTCTAACGCCGCCCTCACCCCGGTACTGCGTATAGACATTATCTTCACCGGCCGGGTAGTCAAACTCGTCGGTCTTGGTGCGCACGATGACATACTCGTTGGTGAGCTCGCCGAAGTAGAGCTCCGGGCGCTCTATCTGGAATATCCCGACAGGCGGCAGGTCCTGCACCAGCAGAGTGGGCAGGCCCTCGAGGCTGACCTCGTTGACGGGGCTCATGGCAATACCGTAGCCGTGGGTAAACTGGAGGCGGCGGTTGACCCAGGTCTGGGCCTCGCTGGCCAGCCTGCCCGGTGAAAGCTCCCGGGCGGCCAGCATCACCTGGCGGTATTCACCGTCCACGGTATAGCGGTCAACATCCACGTCATTGAACTCGTAGTAGAGCCGGATGGACTGTATCTGGTTGAAGGTGTCCTTGAGCGGCCGGTGGTCCCAGAGCCGGATGTTCTTGATGGTGGCGGTATTTTCGGCAATGTCTTCGGCGGTGGGGCTTGTCTCGGCCGGGAAGTCCTGCTCCTCAACCCGGTCCAGGCCGAAGGCCTGCCGCGTGTACTGGATGTTGTACTCAATATAGGGCATCTCCCGCGCCAGCTCGTTTGGCTCCACCTGAAAGCGCTGCACAATGGCCGGAAAGGCCGCCCCGACCAGGATGACAGCTACCAGCCAGCTTCCCAGGCCATAGGCCGCCCAGCGCAGCCGGCGCCGGTAGATGGCCACGCCGAAGAAGATGGCGCAGACCACCACGAAGCTGAGGAGAGTCCACTGGGCGGGTATCTTGGCGTGAATATCGGAATAGCTGGCACCGAAGACCACCCCGCGTGGCGAAAACACTACTTCCCAGATACTCAGGCGGTAGCCCCAGCCGATAAGCCCGAGGACAGCGATGGCCAGGCCGCCAACGTGGGCCAGCACCCGGCGGCTGAAGTCGAGCCGCAGGCGCTGCACGGCGTAGCTCAGGGCATAGATGGTAAGCGTAGCCACCAGTGTCACCACCACGGCGCCCAGCAGCCAGCCATGCACCGCCCGCTGCAGCGGCAGCGTAAAGACAAAGAAGCTAATGTCCCTGCCAAAGAGCGGGTCGGCCACGCCGAAGCTCTGAGCGTTGGCTGCCTGGAGCAACGTCAGCCAGCTACCCTGGGCCACCAGGCCGAATATCAGGCCCAGGACGGCCGTCGCCCCGATGACGCTCCACTTCGAGATACGCCGTAGCTGGCTCACCAGCATCCACGGCCAGACCCCGGTGCTGCTCAGGGGAGAAAGCCGGGTGGCCAGGATGAGATTGCCGGTGAAGAGCCCGGCAAAAACGGCCGCCATGACAAAGAAGATGGCGACGCGGGTACCCAGGATGGTGGTGTAAACATCGGCGTAGCCCAGGTCCTGGAACCAGAGCCAGTCAGTATAGATACTCTTGGCAAAACTGAGGAGGACGAGCAGGCCAATGGCGGCCAGGACGCCGGCCAGAAGGCGCGACGGCCAGTTCCGGGTGGCAGGCCGCACCCGTCGCTGCCCCCCGGGGGGTGGCGGGGTGCCGCGCCACAGCCTTTCAAGTTCGTCCAAGAGCCTGCCCCCTGAGGTTCCCCTACGGCCACGATAACACACGCCCGGTCAGGGGTCAATTTCAACGCCCGGGCAGCCGCTCCTGAAGTGGCCCTAGACAATCAGCATGGCATCACCAAAGCTGTAAAACCTGTATTTCATGGCCGCGGCCTCCCGGTAGGCCCGGAGAATGTGGTCCCGCCCGGCGAAGGCGCTTACCAGCATCAGCAGGGTTGAGCGCGGCAGGTGGAAGTTGGTCAGCATGGCATCGGTCACCCGGAAACGGTAACCGGGCAGGATGAACAGGTCAACCCAGCCCGCCAGCGGCCGCACGGTGCCGTCCTCCCCGGCGGCCGCCTCCACCACCCGCACCGAGGTTGTTCCCACGCAGATGACACGCCGGCCCTGCGCCCTGGTACGCTGTATCTCCCGGGCCGCTGCCTCCGGTACAACCCCGTACTCACGGTGGATGGTGTGTTGCCGCGGGTCCTCGGCCGCCACCGGGCGGAAAGTATCCAGGCCGATGTGCAACGTCACGAAGGCAAAACGGGCCCCCTTTTCCCGGAGTGCCGCCAGCATCTCCGGCGTGAAATGCAGCCCGGCCGTCGGGGCCGCCACGCTGCCCTCGTTACGGGCGTAGACGGTCTGGTAGCGCTCGGGCTGGGCCAGGGGCACGTGCACGTAGGGTGGCAGGGCCACCTCCCCCAGCGTTCTCACGGTGGCTTCATCGTCAAAGCGCAGGGTCCGGATACCCCGCTTCCCCTGCCCCACCACCGTGCACCGGGCCGCGGCCGGGGCACCTTCATCGCGCCCGGTCAGCTCAACTATATCCCCGGGCCGCACCCGCCGGGCCGGCCTCACCAGCGCTTCCCACAGCCCGGCCTCCAGACGGCGCAGCAGCAGCATCTCTACCCGTCCGCCGCTGCCGGCCCGCCGGCCATACAGCCGCGCCGGCAGGACACGGCTATCATTGAGTACCAGCAGGTCGCCCGGGTGGACAAAGTCCGGCAGCTGGCTGAACCGGTGGTGCCCGATGGCGCCGCTCTTCCGGTGCAGTACCATCAGGCGTGACTGACCGCGGTTGGCCAGCGGGGTCTGGGCAATAAGCTCCCCGGGTAGCTGGTAATCGTAATCGGCCGTACGCAAGACCGTGACCTCGATGGGCCTGCCCCGTCACTATCCTTAATAGTATAGGCAAACTGCTCCGGCGCCGCCACGGCTGGCAGCAACAAGCAGAATTGTCTACAATGAGGCAGGTAACTGAGGAAAGGGGCAGAGATGCAGCAGACCACCACGGCAGAGATTATGGCGGTTGGCACCGAGATTCTGCGCGGCGAGATTGTTGATACGAACTCGTCCTTCATTGCGGCCAGGCTTCCCTTGCTGGGCATCGAGGTGCGGCGGCTTTCGGCCCTGGGTGACGATATTGACCGGCTGGCCGCCGCCATTGAAGCGGCCCTGGCCGGGGCGGACCTGCTCATCACCTGCGGCGGCCTTGGCCCCACCGAGGACGACCTCACCCGGGACGCGATTGCCCGGGTCCTCGGCGAGGAGATGTCGGTTGACCCGGCCCTGGAGAAGTGGCTGCGCTCCATTTTTGAGAGGGGCGGCCGCCAGATGCCGGCGCACAACCTGCGCCAGGCGCAGCTCGTACCGTCTGCCCAACCGCTGCCCAACCCGCGCGGCACGGCCCCGGGGTGGTGGGTGGAGAAGGGCGGGAAGACCGTGGTGGCACTGCCCGGCCCGCCCCGCGAGCTGCGCCCGATGTGGCAGGACGAGGTAGTGCCACGCCTGCGCCGGCGCTTTCCGGCCCGGACCATCCTGGCGCGGACCATCAAGACCTTCAGCATCCCCGAGGCCAGAGTTGCCGAGCTCCTCAAGCCGTACTTTGATGCCGGCAGCCGTCTCACCGTCGGCATCTACTCCCGGCCGGACGGTAACCAGGTGCGCCTTGTGGCCCGGGGTGATGACGCCGCCGAGCTGCTGGAGAAGACCATAAGCGAGCTGAGAGAACTGCTCCGGCCCTATGTCTGGGGAGAAGATGAAGATACGCTGGAAGGTGTCATCGGGGGATGGCTGGGAAGGCGAGGGCTGACCCTGGCGACGATGGAAGAGGCTACGGGCGGTCTGCTGGCGAGCCTGTTGAGCCGGGCATCTTCGGGGTGGTTTTGCGGCGGCGTTGTGACCACGTTCGAGCAGACAGGGGTTGAAGCCTGGGTCCCGGCCGGGGTGCTCGGCCACCACGGTGCTATCAGCCCTGGGGCCGCCGTGGAGATGGCGCGGGCCGTTCGCGAGCGCTTCCAGGCTGATTTTGGCCTGGCGGTTACCGCCCTGGCAGGCCCGGAAAACAGCCAGGGGCTGCCCCCGGGGCAGTGTTACATCGCCGTGGCGGATGCGCAGGGGGTACGCCACTGGCAGCAGAACTATCCCCCCGGGCGGGGTGATGCCCGTAACCGGGCCGCCGTAGCAGCGCTGTTCCGCCTCAGGGAGCGCCTGCTGGAGCTCGGCCTGGACCGGGCACCGTGACCGGCCATTGACAGCCTGACACGGTGGCTAATACTATGGGGCCAGTGCTACGGGCGCTCCCGGTACGTTGCGGGGGGTGCACCGGGAATGAGAGATGATATACGAGGACAGGCACACACTGGTAAACATCAGGGCCGGGCGCGATTACCTTGAGATGTGCCGGCAAAAAATCATCCCGGCCATCCGGGCTGCCGGTGGACATCACCTGGTGCTTGCCACCGGCCTCGTAGGAGACCCCGGCAACAGTTTTCTCCAGTTCACCGGCTACGAGTCTTTCTCCGCCTGGGAAGCTGCCCAGGGCGCCTTTCCCCCCGAGCGGCAGCAGTACGTGGAGGAGGAGCAGGTGCGCCTCCTGCGGCCGGTCGTGCCTGACCCGGTAGTGGAGCTGCCGGTCGAGGACCGGCGCCCTGCCTACGGCTACCGCCGCTTTTTCATTGACCCTGCCAGCCTGGCAGACTTCGTCCGCTACTCACGGGAGGGCGTCTGGCCCCTCTTCCACGCCCGGGGGTGCCGGATGCTGGGCCTGTGGACTCCCCTGGCCGCCACCTACCCGATGGAAATACTCCTGATTACCGGCTATTACGGGCCGGGCCACTGGGAGGCAACGCGCCTCTTCAGCGGCAAGCCGGACGACGTTGACCAGGAGCTCTGGGACAGGGGGCGCGAGCTGGGGGAAAAGCGCAGCCGGCTGCTGGTGAACCGAAGCTGGGTCCGCCTCTTTCGTGCCCATCACTTCGACTAAGGAGGAAGACAGGCGTGGCAGTATTTGCGCTGGATGTCGAGATTACAGATGAGGCTGCCCGGGAAATCATCCCTGACGGTGCCGTTATTGAGCACCTGGCCACCGGCTTTGGCTTTACCGAGGGGCCGGTCTGGGCCGGCGATAGCCTGCTCTTCAGCGATATTCCCATGAACCGGATTGTCCGCTGGCGGCCCTGCCCGGAGGGGCCACAGGTCACCACCTTTCGTTTCCCCAGCGGCAACTCCAACGGCCTCACCTTCGACCGCAGCGGCCGGCTCATCGCCTGCGAGCACAGCACCCGCCGCCTCACCCTGACCGAGGCAGACGGCACCATCAGGGTGCTGGCCGACCGTTACCAGGGCAAGCGCCTCAACAGCCCTAACGACGTCGTCGTGCGCAGCGACGGCAGTACCTACTTCACCGACCCACCCTACGGCCTGGCCAACCTGACTGACTGGAAAGAGCTACCCTTTAACGGGGTCTACCGGCTTGACCCGGCCGGGCACCTTCACCTGCTGGCGGACGACTTTGAGCGGCCCAACGGCCTGGCCTTCTCGCCAGATGAGCGGGTACTTTATGTAAATGACACCGAGCGCGGTCACATTCGTGCCTTTGACGTGTCGTCCGACGGTGCTGTCAGCCGGGGGCGTGTCCTCATTGAGATGCGGGGCGACGAGCCGGGCCGGCCCGACGGCATGAAGGTGGACACCAGGGGCAACATCTACTGCACCGGCCCGGGCGGTTTCTGGGTTATAAGCCCGCAGGGTACGTGCCTCGCCCGGGTCAGGCCGCCCGAGCTACCGGCCAACCTGGCCTGGGGAGACGCTGACCGGCGCAGCCTGTACCTGACCTGCCGCACCGGGCTGTACCGCCTGCGGCTCAACGTGCCGGGGGTACCGGTCTATTAGCCCCCTACTGGAAAAAGTCCCGCACCACGTCAAAGTCGGCTGGCAGCAGGGCCAGTACCAGCGGGAACTTGTCCAGCAGGAAGGCGGCCAGCAAGGAATCGGTGATGAGTCCCTGGCCGAAGAACTTGACAATCGTGGCCAGTATCGCGCCCACGAAGAAACCACCTATCAGCAGCCCGAAGGCGGCCCCACCGAGCCGGTCCACCCAGCCCAGCATGATGGCCCTGGCCGTGCTGCGCAGCAGGTTGGCCAGCAGGGCGGCAATCACCAGCACCACCACGATTATCAGCACATAGGCCACGATGCTGGCAATATCCGGGTTGGAGATGAAGGTAAGCAGGCTGCCCACCTGCTCCTGGAACCTCCCGGCCAGCACCACGCCTACGGCGATGCCCGCCAGGCTCACGGCTGCCTTGATAAGCCCCTGGGTCAGGCCGCCGAATGCCGCCGCCACCAGGGCCACAGCAATGACGATGTCAAGCCAGTTCATCCAAGCCTCCTCCTTCGGGCAGGACTGCTCATCGTGCCGGCCACGACAGGGCATTGTAACACAGGCTCACAACTTGGTAAACTGGTGGGGCTGCGCCGCGGGCACATTGTGCCCGTGGGCTTACCGGAGGTCTGAGGTGAAACACCGGGTCACGTTCCAGCCGGACGGCATAACAGTTGAGGTTGAGACCGGCGCCACTCTTCTCCAGGCCGCCGAGCAGGCCGGTATCAGCCTGAACACGCTCTGTGGCGGTGAGGGGCTCTGTGGTGAGTGCCGGCTCCAGGTGCTCCGGGGGAAAGCCCGTGCCGACAAGCACGCCATCGGCTTCTTCACCAGGAAGGAGCTTCAGGAAGGCTACGTCCTGGCCTGCCAGACAAAGGTTGAGGATGACCTGGAGGTGGCCGTACCTGTCAGGTCACGTCTGGAGGAGCACCAGATAGTAACTGAAGGTGCGTCGGTCACCTACAGCCGCCCGGAGAGGATAGTGCTGCACCGGCGCCCCTCGGACCCGGCCGCCTTCTTCGAGCCGCTCGTCAGCAAGACATACCTGGAGCTACCCGAGCCGACCCTGAAGGACAACGTGGCCGATATTGACCGTGTCACCCGTGAGCTGCGGCGCAGGGTATGGTCGGTGGACTACGAGATTTCCCTGGCCTGCCTGCGTGACCTGCCCGTTACACTCCGTGCCAGCGACTGGAAGGTGACGGCTACCATCGCCCGCCATAACGCTGGCGCCCGTATCCTCAACATTGAAAGGGGTGATACCACCGGACAGTGCTACGGCCTGGCGGTGGACGTGGGTACCACCACCGTGGTGGTGCAGTTGATTGACCTCCGTAACGGCAAGGTGCTGGGGGTTGAGGGCAGCTATAACCTGCAGTCCCGCTACGGTGAGGACGTAATCTCCCGGATGGTTTTTGCCTGCGGGCGCGGCTCGCTTGACCCCGTGCACCGGGCAGTCATTACCAACATCAACGACCTGACTGAGGCCGTCTGCCAGCGCAAGCAGGTAGCCCGCCGTGATATTCTGGGGGTGGTCGCCGCCGGCAATACCACCATGACCCACTTCCTGCTGGGGCTGATGCCCTGCAACATCCGGCTGGAGCCGTACGTACCCACCGCCACGGTCTATCCGCAGGTCATGGCCCGGGAGCTGGGGATTGAAATCAACCCGCAGGGCATCATCGAGGTTATGCCCAGCGTGGCCAGCTACGTCGGGGGCGACATCGTGGCCGGTGTCCTCGCCACCGGCATCGCGGACACGCCGGAGGTGAAGTGCCTGATTGATGTCGGCACCAACGGTGAGATTGTCATCGGCAACAATGAGTGGCTGGTCTGCTGCTCTGCCTCGGCCGGCCCTGCCTTTGAAGGGGGCGGCGCCCGCAGCGGCATGCGGGCTGCCCGTGGTGCCATCCAGAAGATAGTGATTGAGAACGGGGCGGTGTCCTACGAGACCATCGGCAAGGCCCGGCCGCGCGGCATCTGTGGCTCTGGCCTGATTGATGCCATCTACGAGTTCGTCAGGAACGGTATCATCGGGCCGGATGGGACCTTCAACCCCGAGCGGGCCGGTGAGCGGCTCATCCCCGATGACGACCCGCGCTACATCATCGCCCCCGCCGAAGAGACCGAGGATGGGGAGCCGGTGACCCTCTCCGAGGCCGAGATTGGCAACCTGATAAAGTCGAAGGGGGCCGTCTTCGCCGCCATCAAGTCGCTGGCCGACTACGTGGGTATTCCCTTCTCGGCGCTGGGCACAATCTACGTGGCCGGGGGCTTCGGCAGCTCACTGGACATCGGCAAGGCGATTGCCATCGGTCTCTTGCCGGATGTGCCGCGGGAGAGGGTGCAGTTCGTGGGCAACAGCTCGGTGATGGGGGCACGCATGGCCCTTATCTCGGCGCCCGCCTTCGAGAAGGCAATAGGTATCGCCAAGCGGATGACCAACATTGAGCTTTCCGCCTACCCGCCCTTCATGGACGAGTTCGTGGCCGCCCTCTTTCTGCCCCACACCAACCGCAGCCTGTTCCCATCGGTCACCTTCTAGGGGCTCACAGCGAAGGGTGCCGGTCGGCCCAGGGGCGGGCCTCTTCAAAGGCGGCGGCCGCCTGCAGCACGGTGACATCGGCAAAGCGCCGGCCCACGAGCTGCAGGCCAACCGGCAGGCCTTCCGCGGTCCAGCCGCACGGCACCGAGGCCGCCGGCTGTCCGGTGAAATTGAAGGGATAGGTGAACGGGGTCCAGTCCAGGTTCGGTGAGCCTTTCACCCCGGCTATCTCCGTCACCTCGTAACGAGTCACGTCGAAGGCGGGCACTGCGGTAGTCGGGGTAAGGAGCAGGTCGTACCGTTCAAAGACGGGTCGTAGCCTGTCCCAGAGCGCCTCCCGTGCCAGGGCAGCCCGGGCGTAATCGGTCGCTGGCACTGCCATGCCCCTTTCCACCATCTCCACCAGCCGCGGGTTCATCCGGTCGCGCCACTCCGGCAGGCTGTCTGCCAGCTTGCTGGCAAAGGTCACGGCCCAGATGGTGGCAAAGGCAAAGCCGAGCGGCCCGCGGTCGAGTTCAACCTCCTCTACTTCCGCGCCCAGTTCCGTGAATACGTCCAGGGCTGTTGTTGTCGCCGCCAGCACATCAGGTTCCACCGGGGCATTGCCGAGGTCGGGACTCCAGGCGATGCGCCATCCTTTCAAGTCAACCGGCTCAAGCGGATAGAAACGGGTGCCGTCGTCGGGAAGGGTAAGGCGGTCGCGCTCGTCCGGCCCGGCGATAACGGCCATCATCAGGGCGGCATCGGCCACGGTGCGCGTAATCGGGCCGATGTGGGAGAGCGTTTGCCAGTCAGGCAGGCCCGGCCCCCGCGGCACGCGCCCGTAGGACGGCTTCAGTCCGAAGGCCCCGCAGAAGCTGCTGGGGATGCGGATGGAGCCGCCGCCGTCGCTGCCGACTGCCAGGGGGCCCAGCCCGGCCACGACCTGGGCGGCCGCCCCGCCGCTGGAACCACCGGCATGGCGCTGCAGGTGCCAGGGGTTGCGTGTCGGCCCGAAAAGCAGGTTGTCCGTCACCCCCATAAAGCCGAACTCGGGGGTGTTGGTCTTACCCAGCACGATGGCGCCGGCCCGCTTGAGCCGCTCCACCACCACGGCGTCCTCATCGGGCACGAAGTCCTCGTAGATGCGGGAACCGAAGGTGGTACGTACTCCCCGGGTGAAGATCAGGTCCTTGATGGAGACCGGTACCCCGTGCAGCGGGCCGAGGCTGTCCCCCCGCACCACGGCCGCCTCCGCCTCCCGGGCCGCCTGCCGGGCCGCCCCGGCGGTCACGGTGCAGTAGGCGTTGAGCACCGGGTTCACCGCCTCAATGCGCTTCAGGAAGGCGCCCACCACCTCCACCGGTGAAAGCTGCTTCCGCCGGATGGCGGCTGCCAGCTCTACCGCTGTCAGACGGGTGATGTCAGTGTCGCTCATGTTGTCCCTCGCTTAGCAGGATAATTTCCAGCCAGGTTCAGGCCGTTCCCTGGCGGCAGGCACGGATGTAGCGCACGGCAAAGCGGTCACGCCCGGTAAGCACGTCGGTGGCGAGCACCGTGGCCCGTGCCGTGGCAACGTTCACCGTGGGGCAGGTCACGCCCGCCATGATGGCAGCCACGAGGAAGGTATTGTTGATGATATCACGGTCGGGCAGGCCGTAGGACACATTACTGATGCCAAGCGTCTGGTTGACACCGAACTCCTCGCGTACCCGGCGCACCGCCTCCAGCGTTATGTCAGCTGACCCGGTGTCGATGGCAAGCGGCGAAGTCACACAGTCTATGATGACATCCTGACAGGCTATCCCCAGCTTTTCTGCCCGCTCGATTATTCTGCCGGCGATGGCCAGGCGGCCGTCGACACTGCCGGGCACGCCGTCATCGTCACGCGTGAGGCCGATTACAGCCGTCCCGTACTCCCTGACAAGCGGTAGCACTTTCTCCAGCGAGTCCTCCCGGCCCGTGACCGAGTTGATTATCGGCCTGCCGCGGCAGACCTTGAGGGCGGCTGCCAGTGCCTCCGGGTTGTCACTATCAAGGCAAAGGGGCACGTCCACCACTTCAAGCACGGCTTCAACTGCCCGGGGCAGCATGGCCACTTCGTCAACCCCGCTGGCCTTCACATTTATGTCCAGGATGTCGGCCCCGGCCCACACCTGGGCCTCGGCCTCCTGCTGTACCATGGATATGTCCCCCTGCATCAGGGCGTCGGCGAGCTTCTTGCGACCGGTCGGGTTGATGCGTTCTCCTATCAGCACCGTCGGGCGGTCGCCGGCAATTATGACGTCATCTGTTGAGCTTGAGACGATTGTTTCCAAAAAAGCCTCTCCCCGTCCGGGCTATACGGCCATCCTACCGGCGGAATACCCCGGTACGCTACTGCGGTAAGTTATTCAGCCTCCACGCGGGCAAAACCGTGGACGAGGGGAATACGGTAGAGGCCGAAGACCTCCCGGCTGTGCAGAAAGCCGGCGAAGATAAAGACTATCGCCTCCTCCTCCCATATCCCCCCACCCATACCCGGGGACGGGCCTGGTCTATTGCGGCCATCACCTGACCTGACCTATGATAGGCCGCCTGGCCCCGGGCGTCAATGGCCTCGAACCGGGGCCGGTGCTGGCCTCGTTGTTGCAGCCGTGGCTTTGTGCTATACTCCGCCCATGCAGCTCGTGCTCTCCGCTTTTCAGCTCGTGCTGCGGCGTAGCCTGGCCAACTGGAAGCTTCTTTCGAGTGTCATTGTCGGCGTGCTGGTGGCGGTGGCACTTATCTCCAGCACGCCGCTCTACTCTAACACGCTTTCCGACCTGGGGTTGGCCCGCGCCCTGCGAGACAAGACACCGGAGATGGTCAACCTCCAGGTGTACGCCCCGACAGCCGCGGTGGAGCGCGAGCAGTATGAGGACGACTGGGCCATGGTGCAGCAGCAGGTAGCGGCTAATCTCGGAACAGTCATCTACAAAGAGGAGCGCTACATCAGGTCACAGACGTTCTGGGCCGGCTGGGCCGACCGCCCGATCCCCACCGGCCCCGACCGCCCCAAGGGACATTTTCAGTTCTTCACCAACCTCGAGAAACACGTGCGGCTGCTGGAGGGGCGCTTCCCGCGGACATTCCCTCGTGAAATGAAGGACGAAGACCTGCTGGACACGGCGCTCGAGATTGAGGCTGTAATCGGCCGCCGCGCCGCCGACCTGTTTGACGTGGGGGTGGGGGACCGCCTCGTCTTCCTCCATGCCTGGGGAGCCATCCCGACCGAGCTAACAATCAAGCTTACCGGCATCATCGAGCCGATAGACCCGGACGAGGACTTCTGGTTCCTCATGACAGATATCTTCTACGTGACCGGCAGCGGTCAGGAAGAAGGGGCAACCGCCCCGCTCTTCATCCCGGAGGAGACCCTCTTCAACGTGGTGGCCCGGCTCATCCCGCAGGTCAAGGCTACCTTCAACTGGTACTACTATGTTGACCAGTCAGAGGTGACGTCCCTCAATGCCCGGCAGGTGAAGGCCGGGGTTAACCGGTTGGAGAACCAGATTATCTCGCAGCTGCCGCGCACCTCTGTCCTGACGGCGCTTGATAGTATCATCAGCGAGTACGAGCAGAAGCTGCTGTACACCCAGATACCGCTCTTCCTCCTCATCTTCCAGATTGTGGCCATTGTACTCTACTACGTGGTGACGGTGGCCAACATGGTGGTGGACCGGCAGGCCGGTGAGATTGCCCTGCTGCGCAGCCGGGGCGCCAGTACGCCTCAAATCGTGGGGGTGTACCTGCTGGAGGGGCTCCTGATTGCTGTCCTGGGCGGGGCCGTCGGGCCGTTTCTGGGAGCAGCCTCGTTCAGCCTGCTCGGCCTGACGGCCCCGTTCCATCCCCTTACCGGGGGAGGACTGCTGGATGTCAGGTTCTCCGGGGCGGTCTTCATGCTCGCGGCGGCGGCCGCTTTCCTGTGCCTGCTGGCCCTGGTATTCCCTGCCCTGCGGGCCGCCCGGATAGGTATCGTTCTGCAGCGCCAGTCCCTCGGCCGGCCGGCACGGGCACCCTTCTGGCAGCGCTACTACCTTGATGTCATCCTGCTGGTGGTGGGGGGTGTCCTCTACTGGGAGCTGGAACGCCAGGGTACCCTGGCCAGCCGCGGTCTCTTCGGGGGCGTGGAGGTTGACCCCCTGCTGCTGATTACCCCGCTGCTCTTTATGGTGGCGGCCGCCATCATCTTTCTGCGCCTCTTTCCGCTGGTGGTTGCCCTGGTCTCGCGCCTGAGCCGCTACGCCACCAACGCCGCGGTGGTACTGAGCCTGCGCTACATGGCCCGCAACCCGGTGCATTACGGCCGGCTGATACTGCTGCTGATGCTGGCGGCCAGTGTCGGCATGTTTGCCGCCAGCTTCCTCGGCACCCTGCAGCGCAGCTACCACGAGCGGGCCTACTACCTCAGCGGCGGGGACATCCGGCTGAGCGGCATATATGAGTACCGCTCCGGTAAGGAGGCGCTGGAGCAGCTATACGGCTCCATTCCCGGCGTTGAGAAGGTTACCGTGGGGGCGCGCAGCAGTGCCACCATGGGGAGCCTGTTCACCCAGATTGATTTTGAGCTGCTGGCAGTTGACCCCACCACCTTCGCCGACGTGAGCTGGTACCGGGCAGACTTTTCCGAGAAGTCGCTCGGCGAGCTGATGCAGGTACTGGCCGAAGACACCCCCCGGGAGCACGGGATACCCTTACCGGAGGGCACGGAGAGCCTTGGCCTCTGGGTGCACCCCACCAGCGTTCACCCCGGGCTGGTGCTTTCCGTGCGCATCAGGGATGGCCAGGGTAGCTACTATGACTACGAGCTGGGAACACCCGGCGTTGAAGACTGGCAGTACCTGGAGGCCTCGCTGGTACGGCCCATCTTTGAGACGTTGCCGCCTTCACCCCTGACGCTCGAGGCCATTTATTTCTACATCCGCCGCACCGGCTCTGATGCTCCCCGGCGCCCTCCGGAGGCTGTTTTCCTGGACAATTTGCAGGCCAGGGTTGCCTCCTCGCCTGCGCCCGTTTTGCTGGACGGCTTTGAAGAACCGGGTGAATGGGTTACCGTGGCCGAGGAGTCTTCCGGGGCCGGAATCCCGGGAGGCTCGGGTGATGCCTTCCTCCGTGACAATACCCTTGTCTACGAGGGGGAGCATGCCGCACGTTACTCGTTTTCGCCGCAGCGTACCTTCGGTTACCGCGGTGTCTTTCCCAACCTGGATACCGCGCCGCTGGCACTCATCGCCAGCCGGTCGTTGCTGAATGCCGCCGGCGCCTCGGTTGGCCAGTACCTCACTATCCGCCTGCCGGGGCAGTACATATCGGCCGTGGTGGTTGACAGGGCAGACTATTTCCCCACGCTCGACCCGGAGGGCCGGGGCTTTGCCATTGCCAACATCAACCGCCTCAGCAGCCTGCGTAACATCACGCTCCGGAGAGGCAGCCGCTTTTACCCCGATGAAATATGGCTCTCCGTGACCGATGCCCCCGAGCTGCGGGAAGGCGTGGTGGAGACGCTGAAGACCCCGAAGTACCGTGCCCGCCAGTTCTACGACCAGCTTGAGATGACAACCAGGGCCAGGAACGACCCGCTGGTAGCGGCCGGCTGGGGCGGCATTCTGTTGCTAGCTTTTCTGGGGGTTGTCCTGGTGAGTGCCCTTGGCTTCATTGTGTATGCTTACCTCTCGGCCCTGGGGCGGCAGCTTGAGTTTGCCGTGCTGCGTACCCTGGGCTTCTCCCGGCGGCAGATTATTGGCCTCATCTGCCTGGAGCAGGTGTTTGTCATCGGCAGCGGTATGGGCATCGGCACTATCCTGGGACTGCAGCTCAGCAGGGTGATGATGCCCTTCCTCCAGCTAACGGAGATGGGCCAGAAGGTCCTGCCCCCGTTTGTACCCGTGGTGGACTGGCTCACCATCGGCACGGCCTACCTCGTGCTGGCAGTGGCCTTCGTGGTGACCATATCCCTGGTGATAGTCTATTTCTCCCGCGTGGCCATTCACCGCGCTCTGAGAATTGGAGAAACCTAGGCGGCCAATGGACAGAGAGAACGGTTACTACATAGTCTGCGAAGACCTCTTCAAAATCTACAAGATTGCCGAGCTTGAGGTGGTGGCCCTGCGGGGGCTCGACCTCAGGGTGCGCACCGGCGAGCTGATGGCCATCGTCGGGGCGAGCGGCTCGGGCAAGACCACCCTGCTCAATATCCTGGGCGGGCTGGACGTACCTTCAGCCGGCAAGGTGGTCGTTGGCCGGCGCGACCTGCTCAAGCTCTCCCCCGGCGAGCTGGTGGCCTACCGCCGCCAGGACGTAGGCTTTGTCTGGCAGCAGGGCAGCCGCAACGTCATCAGCTACCTGACGGCCCGGCAAAACGTGGAGCTGCCGCTGGTACTGCTCGGCTGGCCCCCACGCAAGCGCCGCGCCCGGGCCGAGGAGGTGCTGGAGGCGGTGGGGCTGGCAGACCGGATGGAGCACCGTCCTGACCGCCTCTCCGGGGGAGAGTTGCAGCGGGTGGCTATTGCGGTGGCACTGGCGCATCACCCGCCGCTCCTGCTGGCCGACGAGCCCACCGGTGAGCTCGATAGCCACACTTCGGAGGCAATCCTGGACGTTTTCCGGGCCGTGAACGAGCGCTACGGGGTGACAGTTGTCATTGTTACCCATGATACCAGTGTCATCGGCAAGGTGGACCGGGTGGTCACCATCCGGGATGGTCGCACCAGCCTGGAGGCCGTCCGGCGGCCACGCTTTGCCCGCCCCTCCGGAGAAGCCGGTGCCACCCACGAAGAATTTGTTATCGTGGATGGTGTCGGCCGCCTGCAGATTCCCGGCGAAATTGCCGAGCGGATTGCCCTCGGGCGGCGTGCCCGCGTGTGGCTGGAGGGTGACCACATCACCGTGTGGCCGGTCAAAGACGACGAGGGGAAAACGCCATGACAGAGCAGCCCCTCATCACCACCCGGGACCTGGAACGTATCTTTACGATTGGTGACGAGCAGGTGCGGGCCCTCCACGGCATCAACCTGGAAGCCCGCCGCGGCGAGCTCCTGGTCATCACCGGCCCTTCAGGCTCGGGCAAGACCACTCTCCTCAACCTCCTGGCCGGACTCGACACGGCCACCTCCGGCCACGTTTACTTTGAGGGGCGGGACCTGGCGGCCCTCTCCGAGCCCGAGCTGGCCGAGCTGCGCCGCCGTAAGATAGGCTTTGTCTTCCAGTCATTCGGGCTGTTGCCCCTGCTTTCGGCCTACGAGAACGTGGAGCTACCGCTGCGTATCGCCGGCTGGGGCCGGCGTGACCGCGCCCGGCGCACCGGGGAGGTGCTGGCAATGGTGGGCCTGGAGGGCCGCATGAACCACCGCCCCTACGAGCTGTCCGGCGGCGAGCAACAGCGCGTGGCAGTGGCCCGGGCCATTGCCCACCGGCCGTCGCTCGTCCTGGCCGATGAGCCTACCGGCGAGCTTGACTCCAGGACCGGGGCGGCCGTCTTCGGCCTGCTGCAAACAGTGGTCCAGCAGGAGGATGTCGGCATCATTGTGGCCAGCCACGATGTCACCATCGCCAGCCACTTCGCCACCCGCCTGCTGGGCCTGAGTGACGGGACATTTGTCTCTTCGTGAGGAAGGGGACTGATGCCACGTGGAAAGCTTTGGGGACACCAGCCTGACCCGGGGACATTTATCTTTTCGTGAGAAAGAAGATGACACTTTCAAAGGACGAACTCAAGTCCAGAGTCTACCGCGAGATTGATAGCCGTGCCGACGAGATAGTGGCCGTGGCCGAGGCAGTAGCCGATATACCGGAGCCGGGCTACCGCGAGGTGAAGACCTCGCGCCTGATTGCCGGGAAGCTGCGGGGCCTCGGGCTGGCGGTCCGTGAAGGGCTGGCCCTCACCGGCGTGAAGGCGGTGGCCGCCGGCGGCTATGGGCCGGGCCCGGCGGTGGCCATCCTCGGCGAGCTGGATGCCCTGATTGTGCCCGGCCACGTTCGGGCCGACCCGACCACCGGGGCTGCCCATGCCTGCGGCCACAACGCCCAGGTGGCCATGATGTTTGGTGCCGCCGCCGGTCTTGTCGGCTCGGGGGTGCTTTCCGGGTTGGCAGGACGTGTCGTCTTCATGGCCGTCCCGGCCGAGGAGTACATTGAGGTCGAGTACCGCGAGGGCCTGCGTGCTGAAGGCAAGATAGCCTACCTGGGGGGCAAGCCGGAGCTGGTCCGCCTCGGCGAGTTCGACGACGTTGACATGGCAATGCTGACCCACACCATGCCGACCCGCCGCCGGCTGGCCATTGGCGTGGGCGGCACCAATAACGGCTGTGTCGTCAAGCGGGTGCAGTTTCTGGGCCGCGGGGCGCATGCCGGTGGGGCACCCCACGCCGGCATCAATGCCCTCAACGCCGCCATGATAGCCCTCTCGGCCATCCATGCCCAGCGCGAGACCTTCAAGGACGCGGACACGGTGCGTGTGCACCCCATCATCACCCGCGGCGGCGAAGCCGTTAACATCGTGCCGGCCGATGTGCGCCTGGAGACGTTTGTGCGCGGCCGTAGCCTGGAGGCAATCCGTGATGCCGAGAAGAAGGTGGACCGCTGCCTGCGCGCCGGGGCACTGGCGGTGGGCAGCCGTGTGCGTATCAACACCCTGCCGGGGTACCTGCCACTCTTCAACGACCGCCGCCTGCAGGCTGTCTTCCGTGCCAACGCCGAGGCCCTGGTAGGCAAGCGGCGGGTAGCCCCACCGGGGTACCATAGCACCGGCTCGACCGACATGGGCGATATAAGCCACCTGATGCCCGCCATACAGCCGGTAGCAGCCGGGGCCAGGGGTACCAGCCACGGGGATGACTACGTGATAGAGGACCACGAGCTGGCCGTTATCAACCCGGCCAAGATAATGGCGGCCACCGTGGTGGACCTCCTGGCCGACGGGGCGGCCGCCGGCAACGAGGTACTGGCACGGCACAAGCCACGTCTCACCCGGCGGCAGTACCTTGAACTCATGGAGAGCCTGCGCCGGGAAGAGCTCTTTGAAGCTGCCCCGGCGGAAGAGTAGGCCCGGGTGTCCCGTTCCCCGCCGGGCCAGGCAGTTGACAGCGCCCCCACAACGCCCTAACATTGCGATGACTCGCCGGTGGGAGGGGGCAGCGTGGCCAGGGAGAAATGCCCGGCCTGCCACCAGAAGGTTGCACCCGGGAGCATCCAGGACCACCCGATTATCCCCGCAGAGGTCACCAGGGCCGGAGGCATCGGCCAGCCCCAGACATTCCGCCTTTGCGAGGACTGCCGCCGTGCCCTGGCGAGCTGGTACACGGCCCGTGTGCACCACTCCGACTTTGACCCTGCCACCCGCCGTTTCCGCCCCAAGTCCTCGCTGGAGCTGGTCAAGGAGTACCAGCAGGTGTTTGCCAGCTTCCTGGAGGTCAGGCGGCGGCTGGCCCGGACCGGCCGCCGCCGGTAGGACACCGGCTGCTTCGGGTCAACCCCGGCCCCTTTTGAGCACCGTTTACGCTCGTCCGAGGGCGTATGGCGCCGTAAGAGCGAGTTTCCACAAGTTCCCAAACTGACGATGCTCAAAGATACTCCGTATACCCTGTGAGAACCCGGCTCAGTCAGCTAACCTCTAAAAATAGCCGCTTCAGCCACTTTGACACCCGCCTCCCGATTTGCTAGACTGCCACTGTCCAACGAAGCAGCAGGAGGACCACTGCGCCCCGGAAGTGGCACCCTGCTGAGGAGCGAGTCAGCCAATCAGAATGCAGGAACGCAAGACAAGCGGTAATACAGGGACGCATTCCCTGTCGCGCCAGTACTGCTTCGACTGACCGGGCCTTCCAGTCCCCGCGTCCCAGCCAGGTCTGGGAAATCTCCATACCCCCGCTTTCTTCCCGGATTGTGTGCTACATTCGGAGAGGAGCACTATGTCCGAAAATGAAGTCATGATAACCTGCCAGCACCTCTGGAAAATCTTTGGACCTTCTCCAGAGAGCGTCATCGACATTGCCAGCAACGGCAAGACGAAGGATGAAATCCTCGAAGAGACAGGCCATGTCATTGCCGTCAAGGATGTCTCGTTCCAGGTGTACGAGAGTGAGATATTCGTGGTCATGGGACTTTCCGGCAGCGGTAAATCTACCCTTATCCGCTGCCTCAACCGCCTGATAGAGCCCACGCGCGGTGAGGTAATGGTGGCCGGACTTGACATGCTGGCGCTGACCGAGGCCGAGCTGCGCGAGTTGCGCCGTTACAAGCTGAGCATGGTCTTCCAGCACTTTGGCCTGCTGCCCCACCGCACCGTGGAAGAAAACGTCGGCTTCGGGCTGGAGATCCGCGGTGAGCACGGCCAGAGCAAGAAAGAGAAGGTCATGCAGGCGCTGGAAATGGTGGGGCTGAAGGGCTGGGAGCGCAGCCACATCTATGAGCTCAGCGGCGGCATGCAGCAGCGGGTTGGCCCGGCGCGTGCCCTGGCCGGGGGGGCCGACATACTTCTCATGGACGAGCCTTTCAGCGCGCTTGACCCCCTCATCCGCCGGCAGATGCAGGACGAGTTCATCAAGCTACGCGACTCCGTCAACCAGACTGTCATCTTCATCACACATGACCTGCTGGAGGCACTCCGCCTCGGCGACCGGGTTGCCATCATGCGTGACGGTGAGATTGTGCAGCTCGGCACGCCGCAGGAAATTGTAACGGCCCCGGCCGATGACTACGTGGCCGAGTTTGTCAAAGATGTGCCGCGCGGCCAGGTCATCCCGGTGGAGAACATCATGCGGCCGGCGAAGGTGGTGGTAACACCAGAGAAGCCCCTAACCGAGGTGATAGGTATGCTGGAGGCTAGCGGCGCTCCGGCCGCCTACGTCATCGACCAGTACCGCCGTGTCCAGGGCACCGTTCTGCTCGAGGTGGCCCGGGAAGCTGCCGAGAGCGGCATGGACAGCATTGCTCACGCCATGAACCTCGAGTACAGCTCGTGCCTGCCGGACACGCGTCTGGACCAATGTCTGGCAATGGTGGCCGAGGATGATACCCCCCTGCCGGTAGTAGACCGACGCAGGCGCCTGCTGGGAATTGTCACCCGGACCGACATCATCAATGCCATGCAGCTCGGTGGCGCTGAGAACGGTAGCAACGGCAGCTAGTGTGCTGCCGTTGCCCGGCATGACCGGCGAGGCCTGACAGGAAAGTGAGACTCAAGTGAAACAAGACATCTCTACCCCTGCTCCGCTGGAAGAGAGCGGCCGCCTGTTGCAGATGTGGCACAGGCTTACTGGCAATGGTACGGGCAGGTCGCGTGTCCTCAAATGGTCACTGGCTATCATCCTGACGGCGGGCTTCATTGCCATCAGCGTCTCCCTGCATAGTGCCGTGAAGCCAGGCGAGTTTGCCGGGCCTGCCCTTGACATCCCGCGCGAGTGGGACAAAGGCTGGGATGTCATCAAAGTAATCGACAAGGGTGTTGATTGGCTGGTCATCGAGGGTGACGCCTTCTTTGGCGCCATCCATGCGGTGGTCATTGGAATGCTCCGCCCCTTCCGTAACTTTCTGCTGTGGTTGCCGTGGTGGCTGGTGATGCTGGTGGTAGGCCTCATCTCGTGGCGGGCCGTTGGCTTCTGGTTCGGGGCACTGACGGTAGCATTCTTTGTCTATTACATCTTCATGGGCCTCTATGACCTTTCCATGATGACGCTTGCCATTGTGCTCACCTCCACCGTGCTCTGCGTGGTGGTGGGTGTGCCCATCGGCATCTTTGCCGGCAAGAGCGACCGGTTCGAGAACACCATCCGGCCCATCCTGGACATGATGCAGACACTGCCCAGCTTTGTATACCTCATACCGGCCCTCATGCTCTTCGGGCTGGGTATGGTACCGGCCGTAATGGCAACCTGCATCTATGCCATACCACCTATCATCCGCCTGACTAGCCTGGGCATCCGGCAGGTAGACGCACGGGTGGTCGAGGCAGCCAGGTCCTTCGGAACCACCACCTGGCAGCTTCTCACCAGGGTGCAGATTCCCCTGGCCATGCCCACCATCATGGCCGGACTTAACCAGACAGTCATGATGGCCCTGGCGATGGTGGTGCTGGCCTCGATGATCGGTGCCAGTGGCCTCGGCGTGGAGGTACTGAACGGCATCGCCCGTGTCGAGCCAGGCCGTGGCTTCATTGCCGGCATAGCCATTGTCTTCATGGCAATTGTTCTGGACCGCGTTAGCCAGGCGTTTGCCCGGCGTCAGCCGGGACTCGCACCTGTCAGGGCTGGCTGATATACCAATACGCCGTGTCCGGCTACACTCTGAGAGCCGACACCGCGAAGGGGGGTGAAAGATAGGCGAGGAGTTCGCTCTTCCCTGGCGGCGGCCGCTAGGGAAGAAGCACCACACCTGAAAGAACGTGAAACAGGCAATTTGAAGAGGAGGCTACATACAGATGCTGAGGAAACAAGGTTGGAAACGGTGGCTCTGGGTGATGGTGGCCGGCCTGGTACTGGCTACCCTGCTCGCCGGGTGTACCTCCAAGACCACCGAGAAATACCCGCCCGAGGACAAGGCGGCCGCCGTTTTCGGCTATTACTGGGCGCCGACGGCCCTGATGGGTATGTACGACTGGTACATACTGGAAGAGCCAGAGTACGACCCGGATATCTGGGCAAAAATCACAGCCGCCAAGGATGACCCCAGCCTGAGGCCGCTGAGCGAGGCCTGCGCCTACGAGACGGTACCGATTACCAAAGGCGTGTGGTCCGGCCTGAAAGATATGGCACCAGACGTGTACGAGATGCTCAAGAAGATGGTCATCGGCCTGGAACCCATCAACAGGACGGCCGCCTGGGCCAAGGCGCACGAGGTGCAGAACTGGGAGGATGCCGCCATCTGGTACCTGCAGAACTTCGAGGAGCGCTGGAAGCAGTGGGTCACCCCCGAGGCCTATGAAAAGGTCAAAGCAGCGCTGGCCGGTAACCCGACCGCCCCCTCACCGGAGAAGCCGACCATCCTGTTTGGCGACGCACAGTTTGAGTCCATCTGGATAAACAACGCCATTGCCGAGTACATCGTGAAGTATGGCTACGGCTATCCGGCCGAGAGTGTCCAGATGACGACCGTCGTCTGGCAGGTAGCCCTCCCCAAGGGTGACATCCACGTCCAGCTTGAACTCTGGAAGCAGAACCTGCAGGACTGGTTCAACGAGCAGATTGCCAAGGGCACCATCGAAGAGCTTGGCATGACCTACGAGGGCGGGCCGCAGTTCTTCATTATCCCGCAGTGGGTACACGAGAAGTACAACATCAACACCATCTTTGATATGAAAGACCACTGGGAGCTGTTCCAGGACCCGGAGGACCCCTCCAAAGGCGCTTTCTACAACTGCATCATCGGCTGGCAGTGTGCCGCCATCAACGAGGTCAAACTCGAGGCCTACGGCCTGACCGACTATTACAACATCATCTCCCCGGGCAGCTCCGGCGCACTTGAGGCGGCCCTGGCCGGCCCGCAGAAACGGTACCAGGCAAGGCAGCAATAGTAAAGACCTGCCTCGGTACCCGCAGATACCAGTCCCAAAAACTACGCCCCCTGCCTGAGGCAGGGGGCGTAGTAGTCTGTTCGGGCGGCGGCCGGGTCTATTTCAGTTGCTCGCGGGTGTAGCCCAGGATGCGCCGGGCCACCACCAGCATGTTTATCTGGCCCGTCCCTTCGAAGATATCGTTTATCCTGCCGTCCCGCATCCACTTCTCCAGCAGGTACCGGCGCGAATAGCCGAGCGGGCCCATGATTTCCACCGCCTTCTGGGTGATACGGGTCACCGCCAGGCCGGCCTTGGCCTTGGCCATGGAGGCCTCCAGGCTGTTGGGCTGGAGCTGGCTCATCTGCCAGACGGCCCGCAGCATCAGCATCCGGGCCGCCTTGTAGTGGGCTTCCATCTCCATGAGGTCACGCTCCACTGCCGTCAGCCTGGTGCGCGGTGCCCCGTAACGCGGCACAATCCCTTCCTTTGCCAGCGCCTCGCGGACGAAGTCGAGCGCGGCCCGGCCCACCCCGAGCGCCATGGCAGCGATGATAGGGCGCGTGGCGTCGAAGGTGGCCATGGCCCGCTTGAAGCCGGCCGTCTGGCCCGGCTCAACCTTACGCACCTCGGGGTCGCCCAGGATGTTCTCGTACGGGATACGGCAGTTTTCCAGGATAAGGGTGGCGGTATCGCTGGCCCGGATGCCGAGCTTGTTCTCCACCTTCTCGATACGCGCCCCCGGCGTACCGGCCTCGACCACGAACGGCTTCATCCCGGCCCGGCCGGCCGACTTATCAACCGTGGCCCAGACGACAATCAGCCCGTCCGACTCCTCCAGGGCGCGCTTGCCGCCGGTGATGAATATCTTCTCCCCGTTGAGGACCCACTCGTTACCGTCCCGCACGGCCGTGGTCTGGATGGCCGAGGTATCGGAGCCGCAGCCGGGCTCGGTCATGGCCATGGCCCCCCACTTCGGTTCCCCCTCGGCGAAGCGGCCCAGGAACCTCTGCTGCTGCTCGCGGGTGCCGCTCATCAGGATGGCGGCGCCACCCAGCCCCGAGCCCGGGGCTGCCAGCATCAGGCCAGCGTCTCCCCAGCAGGTCTCTTCAATGCGCAGGGCGGTGGCCACCCCGATACCCAGCATGCCGGCCTCGCCGCGCCGCTGCTTCTCCCACTGTTCCCGGATGAACTCGTCCGGGCTTTCGTGCTCATGCTCGTCGTAGTAACGCGCAATCGGCCGCATCTCTTCTTCGGCCTCCTGGTGGGCACGCGCCACGATTTCCTGTTCTTCGGGTGTCAGCTCAAAGTCAATCATCCTGCCTGCCCTCCTAGACCATTGCCATCCCGTCAAAGCTGGCAAAGCCGCGCCCGTTGCGCAGCCAGAGCTCCACCGGGTGGTCGCGGATGTAGCCGTGGCCGCCCAGAATCTGGACGGCGCGGTCGGTGGCCATCAGCACCATGTCATCGGCGTACATCTTCACCAGTGACGCCTCTTTGGTGGCGTCCTCACCCCGGTCGAGCTTCCAGGCGGCCTCCCAGGTCATGATACGGGTGGCATCAATCTCAATTGCCATCTCCGCCAGCATGAAGGCAATCGCCTGGCGCGAGGCAATCGGTTCCCCGAAGGCGTGCCTTTCCTTGGCGTAGTCACGGGCATACTCGAAGGCGGCCCGGGCCACACCCACCGCCATGGCGGATAGCGCCACCCGGGAGAGGTTCATCAGCCGGGCAAAATCACAGCCGTCCTCGCCCCCGAGGCGGTTCGCCGCCGGTATGCGGCAGTCATGCAGGGTAACCTCGTAGGTGGCCAGGGCTTTAATACCCATGTTCTTCTCACGCTCCAGCACCGTCAGGCCGGGCGTGCCGCCTTCAAGGATGAAGGCCTGGGTGCAACCGTCATCGCTGGCATAGACGATTATCAGTTCCGCCCCGGCTGCCAGGGGCACGAAGCACTTATGGCCGTTGAGGACGTACCCGTCACCCTCGCGGCGGGCGGTTGTCTCAAGCCTGTTCGGGTCAAACCCGAAGCGTGGCTCCACCAGGGCGGCAGTGGCTGCCGGGAAGGTGCTGCCGCAGAGGTACGGCAGGTATTTCTCCTTCTGTGATGGTGTGCCGAACTCCACCAGCGGTACGGCCGCCAGCGCCGGTGCCAGGATGTGCAGGGCCATTGAGAGGTCCCCCCAGGCCAGCTCCTCGCAGACCATGCTCCCGGTCACGGCCGAGCGGTCACCCCCCAGCCCGCCGTACTCCTCGGGTATGCCGCTGCTGGTAAAGCCGAGCTGCCAGGCGGTGTCCACTATCTCCTGCGGAATGCTGCCGGACTCGTCGGCTGCCCGGTAGGCCTGGCGCACGTGGTCGTTCACAAACTCCCTGACCAGGCTGACAATCATCTGCTGTTCTTCGGTCGGGCTGAGCGAAATCATCGGCTGCCTCCTGGTTACTTGCCGCCCGGTTTTTCCATTTCAAGCCCCACGCGGAACGCCGGGGCGATGACCTCGCCGTAGGCCTGGTAGCGGGCCTGCGGCCGGGTCACGAAGATGAAGGGGCGTATCCTGTCCACGTCGGGGTGCCCGTCCGTCAGGCACTCCTCGGAGACGTGGGTCTCCACGACCTCGCCCACCACCAGCCAGTGGCTGCCCAGGTGAAGCATGTGGACCACCCGGCACTCCAGGTTCACCGGGCACTGGCGAATGAGGGGTGCTCTATCAAGCTGGCCGTAGAAGACATCGAAGCCACAGACGGCCACCTTGTCCACCGTGGCCCCGGAGCGGATACCGCAGTAGTCAGCCTCACGGACCTGGTCAACCGAGGGGATATTGACCGAGAACTGGCCATGCTCGCGGATACCCTTCATCGTGTAGCGGCGCCCCTGGAGCGAGACGGAGAGCATCGGCGGCTGGCTGGCCGCCACCCCGCACCAGGCAATCGCCAGGAAGTTGGGGTGTCCGTCCACCACCGCCCCCACCAGCGTGGCGGGCATGGGGTATATCAGGGTGGTGGGACCGAGTCTTGTCTTTGCCATGTTTCCCTCCTCAGCCTGTCTTACCGGGCCTACTTGATACGCCGGTTCGGCCTTTTTTTCACCTCCGGGTTCGCCAGGTCGCGCGGCCACTGGCCTTTCAGGGCGGCCACCACCGCCGCGACGGTGCGCTGGCGCAGCACCTGGAGCGACTTCTCCGAGTAGTAGGCGGAATGGGCCGTCACCAGCACATTCTCAAGCTGCAGCAGCGGGTTGGCCGGGTCGGGTGGTTCGGGGTCGGTCACGTCCAGCCCGGCGCCAGCTATCTCATGGGTGGCCAGTGCCTGGTAGAGGGCCTTCTCGTCGACGAGTTCCCCGCGCGAGGTGTTTATAAGATAAGCGGTGGGTTTCATTGCCTTGAGCTCGGCCGCGCCGATGATGCCTTTCGTCCCGGCGGTTACCGGGCAGTGCAGCGCCACGTAGTCGGACTCTGCCAGCAGGTATGGCAGCTCCACCTTCTCGTAGCCCTGCCGTACCACCTCTTCCTCGGACACGTAAGGGTCGTAGACAAGCAGCCTGAGGCCGAAGGCCGCCGCCTTGCGGGCAAAAGCCGAGCCGATGCGCCCCAGGCCGATGACGCCGCAGGTCTGCTCGCTGAGGCGAAAGGCAGGCCGCCGGACCTCGAATATCTCGCGGCGGCCCAGCTGCCAGGCCCCCTGCCTGACAAGGCGGTCCACCGGCACCAGCCTGCGGGCCAGCGCCAGCAGCAGCGCCATGGCATGGTCAGATACCTCGTCAACGCTGGCATCGGGAACAAATGCCACCGGAATCCCGGCCTCGGTGGCGGCCGCCACGTCAATGTTGTTGTAGCCCACCCCGGTACGGCTGATGACACGGCACTTCACCATCTCGCGGATGACGCGGGCCGTGTAAGGCTCGGTGGCACCCACCATGACGGCGTCCGCATTCCAGGCAGAGCGGATGATGTCCTCCTCCGTCCACACCGGCGCCAGCACCAGCTCGGCTTCCACCCCGGCCAGCTGCCGCTCGATATCCGCCCCGCCCCCGATACCAGACACAACCTTGAAAGCCATCTTGCCGCTACCACTCTCCTTGCAGGTATGCCCCGCCCTCCGGGCGGGGCAAAGGACACTTTAGGGGGTGCTGCTCTCGCTGTCAAGCAGGGCCCGCTGTTTGACAGCGAGAACGGCGGCGCGGTAGCATCCGGGACAGGTATGCCAGCCAGGACGGGACCCCCCATAACCACCAATGCTGCCAGGTGCACCGGCTGCCGCATCTGCGAGCTGCGCTGCTCCTTCCGCTTCGAGCGCAGCTTCCGGCCAGCCGGGGCCGCCATAGCGGTGCGCTTTACCGACCCGCCGGGTGAGTTCTCCATCACGTTCGGGGACAACTGCGACGGCTGCGGCATCTGCGTGCGCTTCTGCCCCTACGGGGCATTGCAGCAGGAGGAGCCGTAGCCATGGTGTCCCGGGCCGCCCGCGTGCTCTATGTTGACCTTTCGGCCGGCACCAGCCGCCCTGCCCGGCTCGACCCGGCCCTGTCAGAGAGTCTCATCGGCGGCTTCGGCATCAACAACCGGCTGGTGTTTGACCTTGTCCCGCCGGGGACACCGCCGCTCTCGCCGCAGAACCCCGTCATCCTCGGGGCCGGGCTCTTCGCCGGTACCATCATCCCCGGCTCGGCCAAGCTTCTGGTAACGACACGCTTTCCCATCAACGGGGCCTTCGCCACCGCCTCCGGTGGAGGGGCTTTTCCCCTCTACCTGAAGTCAGCCGGCTACGACCACGTTGTCATCGCCGGCCGCGTCCCACGGCCATCGGTGCTGTTGATTTCTGAGGGCGGTGCCACCTGCGAGGCGGCAAATGACCTCTGGGGGCAGGACACTTACACCACTGATGAGGCCCTGCGGGCAAAGTACGGTGAGTGCAGCGTGGTGGCAATCGGCCCGGCGGGTGAGAACCTGGTGGCAAGCTCAATTGCCTTCGTGGACCGCGCCGGGACGGTGGGGCGCGGTGGCCTGGCAGCGGTACTCGCTAGCAAGAACCTGAAGGCAATCGTGGTGGTGCGGGGAGGCGTTCCCACCGGGGTGGCAGACCACGTTGCCCTGCAGCGTATCGTCAACCGCCTCCACCAGCGCATGATGGACTGGCCGGGGCGGTTGCCGGTGGTGGAGCAGGGACTCTTTCCGGCCCCGCCGGAGATGAGTGAGGTTCACCGGCGGACACGGCGGCCGCTGGCCTGCCCCACCTGTCCCCTGGCCGATAAGCTCATGGTGCGGCTTGACGAAGGCCCTTACGCTGGCCTGCGTACCTACATGCCGCACCTTTCCATCTACCCCTTCACCGCCAGTGACCCCCGGCAGCAGTACGAACACTCCATCCGCTTTATTGACGCCCTCAACCGCCACGGCATCGGCGGTACTAACTTCACCGGGCTGTTCTTCACGCTGGTCGAGCTGTTCCAGAGAGGCATCATCGGGCCGCGGGACACTGGCGGTATTACCCTCAAGCCTGATATTGAGACGGCGCTTGAACTGGTACGGCTCACGTCCTGCCGCCAGGGATTCGGTGAGTTGCTGGCCCGGGGGCCGGCTGCCGTGGCCGGGGCCCTGGGCGAAAGGGGACGGGCCATTGCCCACATCAAGGGCAACGGGATAGTACAGGACCCGCGGCTTGGCGGACTGGGGACGATGGAGTTTGAGCAGCTCACAATGCCGCGTGGTGCCCACGTGGCGGCTGCCGGCTCTCCGTCGTACGAGCCGGGGCGCCCCTTTGCCGACTTCCTGCGCCACGGCGAGCGCATGGGCGCACCACCCGGGTCACTGGCGCGCCTGGAATCCGAGGGGCGCTTCAACCCCGGCCTGTACAGCCGCTTCAGCGAGGACTGGTACGCCCTCTTCAACTGCCTGGGCCTTTGCAACCGTGCCCAGGTGAACCGCTTCTACCATGTTGATACCATTGCCGAGCTCTACACGGCCGTCACCGGGGTGGAGGCCGGGGCCCGTGACCTGATGGCTGCCGCCGAGCGTGCCTGGACGCTGGGCAAGCTACTCAACGTGCGCGAGGGGTTTGACCGGCGGCATGACAGCGTGCCCGATGCCTGGTTCGAGCCGCTGGCACGGGGCGGCGAGACCCTGCGTATTCACGACTACGCCGGCACCACCGAGCTCACCCCGGCCGACCTGCAGAGGTACCTGGACGATTACTACCGGGAGCGGGGCTATGACCTTACCACCGGCCTGCCGACCCGGCGCCTCCTCAGGCGGCTGGGGCTGGAAGAGCTGGCTACCGGCCTGGAGCTACCGGAAGGCTAGCGGCCAACCACGGTGACAACCGGCAGGTGGTCGGAGGCAGTTGTTACCGGCACGTAGTACTCAAGGGCCCTGAGGTCCGGGGACAGCCAGACGTAGTCAATACGCTGGTATGGTGCGGTCGAGATGAACGTCAGGGTGTTACTGTTCCGGCCGCTGTCCACCAGCCCGGCCTGCCGGAGCACGGCTATCTCGGCGGAGTCCGGCTCGGCGTTCAGGTCACCGGCCAGCACCGTCATCCCGCGTCCGGCCCAGTACCCTACCAGCACCGGTGCCTGGATGAGCCGTACCTGCGAATCGGCCGGGACATGGTGGAAGTGGGTGGCAATCACGCGGAGACGCTGCCCCCCGCCGATGTCCACCACGGCCGAGGTTATACCCCTCGGCAGAAAGAGGTCACGCGGTGGCAGCTCCACCGTTTCGCTGGAGATGATGGGGTAACGGCTCAGGATGGCATTACCCCAGTACGGCCCGGCCGTTGGCCCGAAGACGCAGGTCATCCCCAGCCGGCGCGACAGCCAGCCCAGCATGTCAAGGCGGCCGCTGACAAGCCAGCCCCGTGATACCTCCTGGAGGGCAACGATATCCGGGTTGCTTTCCTCGATGACCCGGGCCAGGGCCTCCATGTCCAGCCGGCCGGAAGGACTGAAGCCGTTATGTAAATTATAGCTCATGACCCGCACCGGCAGGCCGCTACCGGTCACCGGTGGCGGGGCCTGCCAGGCAAGCAGTACGCCGACCATCGGCAGGAGGAGCAGGCCCGCCAGGCCAGGTATGAGCCAGCCGCGCACCTCCAGCGTGATATGCCAGCGACAGGAGACGCCAGCCAGGCCACCCAGCAGGGCCAGGCCGGTACCGGCGGCAGTCTCCAGCGCGGTATTCTCGTAAGGCAGGTTGACCTGATAGACGACGTAGTACCCCAGCAGGAGCGCCACCAGCAGCACCATACCCGTGCCGGCAGCCGGTGGTACTACCCCGTGCCTGGTCGGGCGCGCCGCGCCGGCTGCGGCAGCCACCAGCACGCCAAAGAGGACCACCAGGGCCACCTGGCCCAGGAAACTCATGATGGTGGCGTAGCCATCCACGTAACCGGGCACCACCACGGCCGTTATCAGCAGCAGGCCACTCACCACCGCCACCGGTCCCAGTGGCCTCGGCCCCGCCCTGAAGAGGCGTACCATACCTACCAGCCCCACCAGCTCGGCCAGCAGGACCCAGCCGGATGCCAGCGGCAGCGGCCAGCCGCTCAGGGTTGCCAGGCGCGCCGCATTTTGAAACACCACCAGCTCCAGGAACAGGAAAAGGCCGACGCCGGCCCATGACCAGCCGGCCAGGCTACCCACCGGCTGGTGTGTCTGGCCAGACCTCACCCCGCCCAGTCCCATCAGCATTGTCCAGAGCGCCACTACCAGCAGGCCGGTAAGCAGGAGGAACGGCCATTCGGTCCGCCAGGCCAGGTCATATGTCAGCAGCCCGCCGCTGATGGTGGTGTCCAGCATCAACCCCGTAATGATGCCCAGGGCATAGTGGGCCGGGGCCTCGGGGCTCTTCTGGTTGAGGCTGGTCATGAGGCCCACCGGCAGGTACAGAACGAACAGGGCTACTCCCGGTGCGGCAACTCCCAGGTTTACGAGCGGCTCGCCCCACCAGGGCTGCACCAGCAACCGGGCCAGGGCCAGGCCGCCGGCCGTAACCACCACCGAGCGCAGCGGGCCGAGCCGCCGCCAGAGTATCCCGCTGAGGAAGGCCGCCGCGAATATGGCCAGGGCAATGCCGCCCAGCACAGAGGCATCCAGGCCAAGCCGGTCTCCCAGGGTCCACGTCAGCCCGGGAATGAAAACGCGCAGGAGCTCCAGGCCAAAGAGGGTGGCCACGGCGGGCACGCCAACGGCGCAAACGGCTGGCGGTGGCTGCAGCCAGGTTGCGGTGAAGGTACCCCTCTCACCGGGACGGGCCGGTGGCGTTCTGGGCTGGCTCAACTTCTTCTAGCCTCGGTAGCCCCGCGACGTACCCCTGTCCGGGACCGGCGTCTTCACTGTAGCCTGGAGACATGACCGCAGTGCGGGCACCTGACACTGTCACCACGGTACTCGGGTGGCACTCTCAGCCTGGTGCCGCACTCACAGTCAACGGTACGGAAGTTGGCCTGGCGCCACATCAGGTCGGACACCTCGCGGGCGCGCTCCAGCCGTGACGGCTCTCCGGTGTCCCTGGGCCGTTCCACGGCCTGCAGTCCCGGGGTGCCCGCTGCCGCCACGGTGCGGGGAGAAAACAGCCTGCCCCGGCCCCGGTGAAGACTGCGATAGGCCTGCTCGTAGTCGGCCAGCGAGGCCCCGCCCATGGACCTCAGGATCCGGACACGCTCCTCAATGGGCGGGTGGGTGCTCATGAGGCTGCCTGCCTGCCGGCCCCGGGCCTGCATGGGGTGGACGATGTACATCGGGGCGGTGGCCTGGTTGGCCCGCTTCACCGGCAGGCGCGAGGCTCCCAGCTTTTCCAGGGCAGAGGCCAGGCCTTCCGGGTACCGCGTGTAGAGGGCGGCCGAGGCGTCCGCCAGGAACTCGCGACGGCGGGAGATGGCGAAGTAGATCAGGTAGGCAAAGATGGGGGCCAGGACTGCCAGCGCAATGGCCACCACCATAATCAGGAGCTGGGCCTGCCCCCCGCCGGCCGAAGAGCGGCGGCGGCCGCCGTAGAGCCCGCCAAACAGCATCAACCGCGAGGCGTACCAGGAAAGCATGACGATTGTGCCCAGCAAGACGCCGGCAAATGCCATCAGGAGGACATCGCGGTTCTTGATGTGGGCAATCTCATGGGCAATCACGCCCTGCAATTCGTCACGGTTGAGTTTCTGGAGCAACCCGGAGGTAATTGCCACGGCGGCGTGCTTCGGGTCGCGCCCGGTGGCAAAGGCATTCAGGGCAGGGTCATCAATAATATAGACGTCCGGCAGGTATTCCAGGCCGGAGGCAAGCTTCATCTCCTCGACGATGTTGTAAAGCCGGGGGTGGTCCTCACGGTTGATTTTGCGCGCCCCGGCAATACGCAGCATGATGTTGTCGCCCTGGAAGTAGGCCACCAGGTTCATCACCAGCAGCACGATGGCGGCAATGATAATCCCACCGGTCGGGCTACCGAGGAAAGCCTCGCCCAGAAAATAGCCGATGGCCAGCAGCAAACCTGCCATACCAGCCACCAGCACGACCGAGCGGATGCGGTTGGAGCGAATCTGTTCCCACATAAAGCCTTACCGGTAGCCCTAGGTAAAGCTTACCCGGGGTGCCTCTCGCTCCGCCGGGGCCTCCACCTCGAAATACTCCCCCATGTGGAAGCCGGTCAGGCCGGCCACGATGTTTGAGGGGAACATCTGCACCTTGTTATTTAGCTGCAACACGGCATCGTTGTAGTACTGCCGGGCAAAGCTGATGCGGTTCTCGGTGG
>CAZBPZ010000002.1:0-46059 GCA_964493955.1 uncultured Dehalococcoidales bacterium
CGGATGACATCCTTCGGTACCGGGTCCGGCTTGTAGGCACGGATGCTCTTCCTCGTCCTGATGGCTTCAACCAGTTCCACCTTACCCCTCCTCGGGTCCTTGGATAACGTATGCTAACCCTGCAGCGGCGGGGGTGTCAATCAGGCCGCCGCGCGCAAGTAGCGAGTGCCGGTGGCCCCCGGTCCAGGCGGTGGTTGGGTTTGGGGGGCGCCTGCTTTGCGCCTCGCCGGTCCCTCCCGTTGGGCTCCACGCTGTGGCCTCCAGAACCTTGACAGGCCGGCACCACCGTGCTAGCATCTTGGTGCCGGGTAGAGAGAGGCTACCAACCTGCCTCGGGCGGGTGGTAAGCCCCGGCAAAGCGAGCATAGCGTTAGTCGCTTGGATCGGACACGACCGAGACGGCAGTGGTTGAAGGTCCAGAGTGCCCTCTCCGGTCGTGCCGGAGAGGGCAAATTTTTTCGGGCGAGGTGCCGGACATGAGTAGGCCGCAACCAAAGCTCGGTTTCATCGGGGCCGGAACGGTGGGCTCTGCCCTGGCCATCAGGCTGGCGGAGCAGGGCTACCCGGTGGTGGCGGCTGCCAGCCGCAGGCCGGCCTCGGCGGCCCGGCTGGCGGAAAGTGTGCCGGGCTGCCGGGCGGTCGGGAGCGCCCAGGCGGTGGCCGACAGGGCTGACCTGGTCTTCATTACCACCCCGGACGATGCCATTGCACCCGTTGCCAGCAGCGTGAGCTGGCACGAAGGCCAGGGCGTTGTCCACTGCAGCGGGGCTGACTCGGTTGATATTCTGGAGCCGGCCCGCCGCCTCGGGGCACGGGTCGGGGGGTTCCACCCCCTGCAGACCTTTGCCAGCGTGGAGCAGGCCATCGCCAACATCCCCGGCTCCACCTTTGCCGTGGAGGCGGAAGGGCCGCTGGCGGCCACGCTGGTCGGGATGGCGGAGGCCCTGGCAGGGCATGCCATCCGGCTGGAGGCCGGGGCCAAGGTCCTCTACCACGCCGCGGCGGTGGTGGCCTGTAATTACCTCGTCACGCTGGTGAAGCTGGCGACCGACCTCTGGCAGGTGTTCGGGGTGGAGCGTGATGAGGCTACGGCGGCCCTGCTGCCGCTGCTGCGTGGCACGCTGGCGAACATCGAGCGGGTGGGCATCCCTGGCTGCCTGACCGGCCCGATTGCCCGCGGTGATACCGGTACCATTCGCAAGCACCTCGAGGCGCTGCGGCACCGGGCGCCCGGCTTGTTCGCCGTCTACTGCGAGCTGGGAAGGCAGACTGTACCTGTTGCCGTTGCAAAGGGTAGAATAGGGGAGCGCCAGGCGCGGGAGCTTCTGGCCCTGCTGGCGCCGGAGGCCGGTGGCGGCCTCCAGGAAATGCACGAGGAGGCAGATAAATGAGACACCGTGCCATACTGGGCCTGGCTGCCCTGGCGATGACCGGGCTGCTCTTCGGCGGCTGCGCCGCCAGGCCCCCGGTGGATGACAACGTAAAACTGCAGGAGCTCGTTGCCGTCGGCCAGACCATTGACCAGGTCAAGGCGTTGATGACGCCCCATCTCCTGGCCCAGGCGGTCGTTTACCCGGCCAGCAACATCGTCAAGCAAGAGTCCGGTAACTGGGAGTTTACCGCCAAGTCGGGCGGTAAAGAGGGGGATACTGATGCCCCCTTCGTGGTTATCATTGTGGGTCCAAACCAGCCGGGCAAGGAGTACCTGGCGGTGCTGTTCGAGGACGGGGTCGTCTTCGGCACCGAGTGGTTTTCCTATTCCTATGCCCAGGTGCTGCACCTGCTGCTGACCGGCCAGATGGAGGATGCCGTATCGCAGTCCCAGTGATGCCAGGCACGACATCGTGGGGGTGAGGAAGTCCGTGCGCACCATGCTCAAGAGCAAGATACACCGCGCCACCGTCACCGCGGCCAATCTCCACTATGAGGGGAGCATCACGATTGACCGTGAACTGATGCGGGCCGCCGATATCCTGCCCTTCGAGCAGGTGCAGGTGCTCGATATCAACAACGGCTCTCGCCTGACCACCTACGCCATCGAGGGCGGCCCGGGCGAGGTCTGCATCAACGGGGCAGCCGCCCGGCTGGTCTCGCCGGGAGACCTTGTCATCATCCTTAGCTACTGCCACCTGCCCGAGGAGAAGCTCGCTTCGTACCGGCCCCGGCTGGTACTTGTCGATGAGAGGAACCGGGTAAAGCCCGGCTCACCCGCGGTAGAGACTGCTCCTGTCTAGGAGGTCATGATGCGCACCACTGTCATCCAGGTCCGGGAGATGAAGGAGAAGGGCGAGAAGATTACCATGCTCACTGCCTATGACTACGCCACCGCCCGGATTATTGACCGGGTGGGTATCCCCCTGATACTGGTGGGCGATAGTCTGGGGATGGTGGTCCTCGGCTACGAGTCCACCGTGCCGGTGACGCTCGAGGACATGCTGCACCACGCCCGGGCGGTGGTGCGTGGCACCGAGCAGGCCCTGGTGGTGGGTGACATGCCCTTCATGACCTACCACCTCAGCACCGAGCAGGCCCTGAAGAATGCGGCGCGTTTCATCCAGGAGGCCGGGACACAGGCCGTTAAACTGGAGGGCGGCGTGACCGTGGCCGACAAGGTGAAGCGCCTGGTGGAGTGCGGTATCCCGGTGATGGGGCACATTGGCCTGACACCCCAATCGGTGCATCAGCTCGGGGGGCACCGTGTCCAGGGGCGGAGCCCGGAGGCGGCCGTAAGGTTGCTGGAGGATGCCCTTGCCCTGGAAGCGGCCGGGGCGTTTGCCATTGTGCTGGAGAGCGTGCCGGCACCGCTGGCAGCCCTTATCACCCGGAAGGTGAAGGTACCTACCATCGGCATCGGGGCCGGGCCGGACTGCGACGGCCAGGTACAGGTCATCAATGACCTGCTGGGGCTTTTCACTGACTTCGTGCCGCGCCACGCCAAGCAGTATGCCCGGCTGGCCGATGCCATGACATCGGCCATCACCCAGTACTACGAGGAAGTAAAAAGCGGCCGGTTCCCCACCAGGGAGCATAGCTTCTCCATGGACGAGAGCGTCCTGGCGGAGCTTGAGGCCCGCTAGGAGCCGTGGCGGCTGGTAGGGTCAACAAGCATGTGGCCGATTCCAGGCTGGGTGATGATGTAACGGGGGTTGTGGGGGTCTTTCCAGCTTGCGCCGCAGGTGCAGGATGCAGGCCCGCCGGTATTCGAATTCGTCCTGGTACTCGGCGCCCCGCACCCGCGTGAGCAGGTCACGGTGCAGCATGACGCGGCCCATGTTGCGCATCAGCTGGGCCAGCAGTTCGGGTATGCTGGAGGGCTTGGTGAAATAGTCGTCCGCCCCCAGCTTCAGGCCTTTCACCTTGTCGGCGTCCTTGCCCCGGGTGGTCAGCCTGATGATGGGGGGTGGTGGTGAACTGGCGGGTACGCTGGCAGAGTTCGTAGCCGTTTGGTTCGGGCAGCTCAACGCGTATCTCGTCCGGTGTCCGGGCCAGAGTACCCACCTCGTCGCGCCCCTGTGCCTTCACCCCTTGTAGGTGCCCCGGGGTAGAGCGGGCAGGGCGTGGCCCGTGTGCTGGTGTAGTGGTGCCACGCCCCGGCATACCAATGCCGGCGCGGCAGTGTTATAATTTGACCGGAGAGCCCCCGCCGGGGAGCCAGCGATGCGTGAAGCGCTGCTCTATGAGAAACGCCCCCGTGCCTTTGTCCGCTGCGGTACCTGCCAGTGGCGTTGCAGCATCGCCCCCGGCCGTACCGGGTTCTGCGGCATGTACCGCAACCTGGACGGGAAGCTCTTCAGCCTCGGCTATGCCCGGGTCTCCTCCATGGCGGCCGACCCGGTAGAAAAGAAGCCCCTCTTTCATTTCTACCCCGGCACCCTCTGTTTCTCGCTGGGGGGGTGGGGTTGCAATTTCCGGTGTCCCGGCTGCCAGAACTGGCAGATTTCGGCGGCGCGTGACGAGGAGTCCTGGCGTGGTAGCCGGCAGGTCGAGCCGGCGGCGGCGGTGGCGCTGGCGCAGCAGTATGGCTGCCGGGGGATATCCTGGACCTACAATGAGCCGTCCGTCTGGTTTGAATACACCCTGGAAGGCGCCCGTATTGCCCGCGAGCAAGGCCTCTATACTGTCTATGTCACCAACGGCTACCTCAGCCCGGAGGCGCTTGATACCATCGGGCCTTACCTGGATGCCTGGCGGGTGGATGTGAAGGGGTTTTCGGACGAGGTGTACCGGAGGCTTTGCGGGGTGGTACACTGGCGGGGCATACTGGAGGTGGCGGTACGTGCCCGCCGGCGCTGGGGCATGCATGTTGAGGTGGTCACCAACATTACGCCGACGGTGAACGATGACGATGAGCAAATCCGGGCGATTGCGTCCTGGATACGTGACAGCCTGGGCGAGCTGACACCGTGGCACGTCACGCGTTTCTACCCCCAGTACCGGATGCAGGACCTGCCGGTCACCCCGGTGGAAACGCTGGAGCGGGCCTGGAAAATCGGGCGGGAGGCGGGGCTGAAGTTTGTCTACCTGGGTAATGTGCCGGGACACCATTCGGAGAGCACGCTCTGCTACTCGTGCGGGCGGCTGGTGGTGGCCCGGAGCGGCTACCAGGCGGACGTGGTTGGCCTGGACGGCTCGCGCTGCGCTCACTGCGGGGCCGAGCTGAACTTCAGGCCGGCCACGGAAGGAGGCGGAGATGACGCTTAGAGAGCCGGCGGTGGCTGGTGCCTTCTACCCGGGGACAGCGGCCGCCCTGAGGGAGATGATATCCGGGCTGGTGGACGAGGCAGCCCCCCGGGTGGCGGCCATCGGGGCGCTGGTACCTCACGCCGGCTACGTCTATTCCGGGCGTGTGGCCGGGGCTACCATCTCGCGCCTCCGCTTCGGGGACAGCTTCGTCGTGATGGGGCCGAGTCACACCGGGCTGGGGGCACCCTTCAGCCTGATGGCGGCCGGCACCTGGCGCACGCCGCTGGGTGACGTGGAGATTGATACCGAGCTGGCGGCGGCCATACTGGAGCGCTCGGACGTGCTCCGGGACGATGACCTGGCCCACCTGCGCGAGCACGCCGTGGAGGTGCAGCTACCCTTCCTCCAGTACTTCAGGCCGGATGTCCGCATTGTACCGCTCGTGCTCTCGCACGCCGAGGTGCCAACCTACCGCCGGATTGCCAGCGCCCTGGTAGGTGCGATTGAGGCAACCGGGCGCAGCGTTACCCTGCTTGCCTCCGGTGATATGACCCACTACGAGCCGAGGGAAACAGCCGAGCGCAAGGACAGGCAGGGGATAGAGGCCATCCTGGCCCTGGATGACGAGGAGCTGCTGCGCCGGGTGCGTACCCTGGGTATATCAATGTGTGCCTACGGGCCGGCGGCGGTGCTGATTGCGGCGGCCCGGCAGGCAGGGGCTACCCGGGCGGAGCTGGTAGGCTATGCCACCAGTGGCGACGTTACCGGTGACTACTCGGCGGTGGTGGGCTATGCCGGTATCATCGTCAGGAAGCCGCCACAGACGGAGATTGCCCGCCTTGCCCGTGACGCGGTCGAGGCCTTTGTGCTGAGGGGTGAGCGCCTGCAGCCGGTGGTAACCTCGCCCGAGATGCAGGCCAGGGCCGGGGTGTTCGTCTCGCTGCACAAGAACGGTAGCCTGCGGGGGTGCATCGGCACGTTCGAGCCGCAGGAGGCCAGCGTGGCGGAAGAAATCGTGGCCAATGCTATCAGCTCGGCGACGCACGACCCCCGGTTCCTGCCCGTCCGGCCGGACGAGCTGGGTGCCCTGGAGTACAGCGTTGACGTGCTGACCCCCCCGGAGCCGGTGGACGGGCCAGAGGCACTGGACCCGAAGCGGTACGGGGTCATCGTGGAATCAGGCTGGCGGCGGGGCCTGCTGCTGCCGGACCTTGAAGGTGTCAACACCGTGAAGGAGCAGCTTGAGATCTGCCGCCAGAAGGCCGGAATAGGCCCGGACGAGCCGGTCAGGCTTTATCGCTTCGAGGTCAAGAGGTACCGCTAGGGCCGGGCGGTCGGAGGAGGAGAAGATGCTGAGAGACCTGGTGCTGAAGAACCGGAGCTACCGCCGGTTCTATGAGGCAGAACCCGTGGCGGAGGAGACGCTGCGCCAGCTGGTGGACCTGGCGCGCTACGTGGCCTCCGGGGCCAACCGCCAGCCGCTCAAGTACCGCCTGGTCTGGACGCCCGGGGAGCGAGCCCGGGTCTTTGCTACGCTGTCATGGGCGGGGGCTCTGCCCGACTGGCCGGGGCCGGCCGAGGGCGAGCGGCCCTCGGCCTACATAATAGTCCTGGGCGATACCACTATCAGTAAGTCCTTCGGGGTGGACCACGGGATTGCCGCCCAGACAATCCTGCTGGGGGCCACCGAGCTTGGCCTGGGGGGCTGCATGATTGCCTCGGTGGAGAGGGACGACCTGCGGCGACAGCTTGAAATCCCGCCCCACCTGGAAGTCCTGCTCGTCCTGGCCCTGGGCTGGCCGAAGGAGAAGGTGGTGCTGGAAGAGCTGCCCCCCGGTGGTGACCACCGCTACTGGCGGGATGCTGACGGTGTGCACCACGTGCCGAAACGACGGCTGGAGGATATAATTGTCAGCTAGCGGGGCGGGGCGATGAGAAATGTCTCCAAGAATGTCTTCCTGAGTGCCCTTAACTGCCCGACGTTAGGCTGGCTGGCACGCAATGACGGCCGCCGGGTACCGTCACTGGCCGAGAGGTTCCGCCTGGAGCAGGGGCTTGAGGTGGGGCGTCGTGCCCGGGCACTCTTTCCCGGGGGGCGGCTCATCTCGCCCGTGCAGCCGCAGGCGGCGGCGCGGTGGACGGACGAAGCGCTGGCTGCCCCTTCGCCTCCGGCTATCTTTGAGGCTGCCTTCATTGCCGGTGGCTACGTGGCCCGGCCGGATATCATCTACCGCCGCCCTGACGGCTGGCACATGGTGGAGGTCAAGTCCGGCCTGAGCGGCAAGGACGGCCACCTGGACGACATGGCCTACACCGCCATGGTGGCCCGCGCCGGCGGCACGGAGTTTACCGGGCTGGAGCTGGTGCTGGTGTCACGCGATTACCGCCTCGGTATGCCGGATGAAGAGCTTTTTGTCCGGATTGACCATACCGACGAGGTGCTGGCCCGTCTGCCGGAGTTCGAGCAGCTCCGGGAGGAAGTTGACGAAATAACCCGGCAGCCGGAGATGCCGGCGCCGCAGGTACGCTACGCCTGCCGGAGCTGTGACATCTCGGCGGAGTGCCTGAAAGACAGGGCACGCCACCATGTCATTGAGCTGCCGCGGTTGACACCGGCCCGCTTCCGGAGCCTGGAGGCCCTCGGCATAAGCCGGATAGAGGAGATACCGGACAGCTTCCCGCTGACGCAGTACCAGCGGATGGTGAGGGACTGTGTGCGCCGCGGCCGGCCCTACATCGGGCCAACGCTCCGTGAAGACCTGGCGGCGGTGGAGTGGCCGGCCCGCTACCTGGACTTTGAGACGGTGATGACGGCCATCCCGCTCTATCCCGAGGTGGCCCCTTACGAGCCGGTGGTGACGCAGTACTCGCTGCACACCTGTTCCGCCCCCGGGGTGCTGGTTGACCACCGCCAGTATCTGGCCGAGCCCTGGCGCGACTGCCGGCGCGAGCTGGCGGAAAACCTCCTGCGGGACCTGGGAGACCGCGGGAGCATAATTGTCTATTCCCGGTTCGAGGGTGACATTGTGCGCGGGCTGATGCGGCGCTTCCCTGACCTGGCCGGCCGGCTGGCCGGGGTGGTGGCGCGCCTGGTGGACCTCGAGGCTATCATCAGGCGGGGCTACTACCACCCGGACTTCCGCGGCAGCACCTCCATCAAGCGTACCCTGCCGGCACTGGTGCCGGACATGTCCTACGAGGGCCTGGCAATCGGGGACGGGGGAACAGCCGCGGCCGCCTTTGCCTACATGGCCTGGGGCAGGCTGGCCGACCCGGCCCGGACGCGGCGCCAGCTGCTGGAGTACTGCCGGCAGGACACCCTGGCGATGGTGAAGCTCCACCAGCACCTGCTGGAGCAGGTGTAGGCCGGGGCGGCACCTGGAGAAGAGGATGGACCTGTTCGAGCAGCGGCACGAGAAGCAGCGCCGGATGGAGGCCCCTCTGGCCGCCCGCATGCGGCCGGACAGCTTTCATACTTACGTTGGCCAGGAGCACATCATCGGCAAGGGGCACGTGTTGCGCGAGGCTATCGAGTCGGGCCAGCTCCCCTCCATCATTCTCTGGGGGCCGCCCGGCAGCGGCAAGACCACCCTGGCCAACGTCATTGCCAACCAGACCGATTCACACTTCGTCGCCGTCAGCGCCGTGACGGCCGGCGTGGCCGACCTGCGCCGTATCATCGAGGAGGCCAGGGAGCGCCGCAAGCTCTACCAGCGGCGCACCATCCTGATGATTGATGAGATACACCGCTTCAACAAGGCGCAGCAGGACGCCGTGCTGCCCTACGTTGTAGACGGCACAGTTACCCTCATCGGCGCCACCACCGAGAACCCTTCCTTTGAAGTGAATGCCCCCCTCCTCTCCCGCTGCAAGGTCTTCGTCCTCAAGCCGCTCAACGAGCAGGAGCTGCGCATTATCCTGCTGCGGGCCATCAAGGACCCTATCAACGGCCTCGGCCAGATGGACATCGAGATTGACGAGGAGGCGATGCTCCACATCATCATGTCGGCCGAGCACGATGCCAGGGTGGCCCTCAACACGCTGGAACTGGCGGCGATGACCACCCCGCCCCGGCCCGACGGCACGCGTCACATCACCCTGCCGATTGTGGAGGACGCCGTGCAGCAGCGGGCGCTGCGCTATGACAAGGCGGGGGAGCAGCATTACGACCTCATCTCCGCCCTGCACAAGTCAATGCGCGATTCAGACCCGGACGCGGCGCTCTACTGGCTGGGGCGGATGCTGGAGGCGGGCGAGGGGCCGCTCTACATCGCGCGCCGCATCGTGCGCTTTGCCACCGAGGACATCGGCCTGGCCGACCCCCAGGCACTGGTGGTGGCCATGGCTGCCCAGCAGGCCGTTCACTTCATCGGCCTGCCGGAAGGCAACCTGGCCCTGGCCGAGGCAGTGGTCTACATGGCCACTGCCCCCAAGAGCAACTCGCTCTACCGGGCGTACTCGGCGGTGCAGGCCGAAATCCGCGAGGGCTCGAATGACCCCGTGCCCCTTCACCTGCGTAACCCGGTTACGCCCCTCATGCAGCGGCTTGGTTACGGCCGGGGCTACAAGTATGCCCATGACTACCCGGAGCACTTCGTGGTGCAGCAGCACCTGCCGGACTCGCTGGTGGGTAGAAAGTTCTACACCCCCGGCGACCAGGGCTACGAGAAGCAGGTGGCGGCCCGGCTGAAGAAACTGCGCCCCTCCGGGCCGGGGCCGACCCGAAAGGAGCGTGCCGCCGTGGCTGAGAAACGCGTTCGGTTCCCCTGCGGGGACATTACCCTGGAAGGGGCCTGGCACTGGCCGCCCGGCGAGCCCCCCTTCGCGGCGGTGGTGGTCTGCCACCCCCACTCGCTCTACGGTGGCAGCATGCACAACGTGGTGGTGCTGGCCCTCTGCGAGGCAATCTGTGCCCGCGGCCTGGCGGCCTTCCGCTTCAACTTCCGCGGCGTGGGCGGCAGCGGCGGTGAGTTCGGCGGCGGTACGGCCGAGCGGCAGGACGTGGCGGCCGCCCTTGGCTTCGTCAGCGCCGATGAGGGGGTTGATGCGGCACGCCTCGGGCTGGCCGGCTATTCCTTCGGGGGCGGGGTGGCGCTGCCGGTGGCCCTTGAGGACGAGCGGGTGCAGCGGCTGGCCCTGGTCTCGCCGGCGCTGTCCGAGGCAGGCTGGGCCCAGCTGGAGCGCTTCTCACGGCCCAAGCTGGTGGTGGTGGGCGGGGCTGATTCGGTGATACGTCTGGAACGGTTCCAGCAGCTGGCCGAGGCGGCCCGCAACCCGGACGAGTACCGCAGCCTGGTGGGGGCGGACCACTTCTGGCTGGGGCGCGAGGACGAGCTGGCCGCGCTGGTGGCCGACTTCTTCGCCACCGGTCTGGGGCGGTCCTGACCCGGCCCGAGTGGCCTGGCCGCCCCGCAAGGCTTTACCTGTGAGGTGAGGCGTGGCGCTTGACTTTGAAAGGCTCCGGAAGGTGGGCCTGCCCAAGACGCACGGGCGCATCCGGGCCGATGGGCTGGAAGAATCGGTCTCCGTGGTGCGTGACCGCTACGGCTGCCCCCATATTAGCGCCCGCACCGAGCACGATATCTGGTTTGCCCAGGGTTTCTGCCATGCCCAGGACAGGCTCTGGCAGCTTGAGCGGACGCGGCGCTTCGCCCGCGGTACCCTGGCCGAAATCCTCGGCGAGCCGCTGGTGCCGGTTGACCGTTACTACCGCCGCCTCGGTATCCAGCGGGTCTCGGTGCGGGACTGGGACCAGCTCAACGACGAGGCGCGCCTCATCCTCCAGGCCTTCAGCGACGGTGTCAACGCCGCCATCGCCTCGATGAAGCAGCTACCCCCCGAGTTCAGAGTGCTGGAGCTGGTACCGGAGCCGTGGACGCCCACCGATAGCATTGCCCTCTGGAAGGTCATCTTCCTCACCCAGACGGCGGACTTCAACCTCAAGCTCTTCCGGGCGGCCCTGGCGCGTGAGCTGGGGCCGGAGACGGCGCGCCTCCTGGAGCCGGAGTACCCGGCGCCGGCACCGGTGGTCTGGCCGCCGGGGACGCTGGCTGGTGGCCTGGGCGAAGAGATTTCGCGCCTGAGCGCACTGGCCAGCCGGTATGCGCCGGTCTCGGCTGAGGGCGGCTCCAACAACTGGGCGGTAAGCGGCCGCTTGAGCGCTTCGGGGAAGCCGCTGCTGGCGGGTGACCCCCACGCTGTCATCCAGATAGCACCGGTGTGGTACCTGAACCACCTGCGCACCCCGGAGTGGGAGATGACCGGTGTCAGCACGCCCGGTGTACCCGGCATTCTCCTCTACGGCCACAATGGTCACGTCGGCTGGACGGTGACGAATGCCATGGCAGATATTGCGGACCTGTTCGTCGAAAGGCTCGATGAGACCGGCCGCCGTTACTTCTACCGCGGCCGCTGGGTCGATTGCGAGGTCCGCCGCGAGGAGATACGGGTCAGGGGGAAGGTGGAGCCGGTGGTGGAGGAGATACCCGTCACCGTGCACGGGCCGCTGGTGAGTGGCGGGCCACTGGGGCCGGGCGTGCCGCTGGCCTGGCAGTGGACGGGCCACCGGGTCGTTACCACCTTCGAGTGTATCCCCGGCATGGCGCGGGCACGCAACGTGGACGAGTTCCGCCAGTCGCAGCGCAACTGGGCCGGCCCCCCGATGAACCGGATTACGGCCGATAGTTCCGGTAACATTGCCTACCAGCTGCTGGGCGATGTGCCGATGCGGCGTCACGGCGGCCCCAACCCCGTCCCCGTGCCCGGCTGGACGGGTGAGTGTGACTGGGTGGGCATGGTCCCCTTTGAAGACTTGCCCTGGGCGAAGAACCCGCCGCGGGGCTTCATCGTCAGCGCCAATAACCGGGTGGCGCCGGCCGACTTCCCCTACCACGTCAACGACATGGTGGTGCCCTACCGGGCCTGGCGTATTGAAGAGCTGCTGGCGGGGCGCACCGGCCTCACGCCGGAGGACATGAAGGCGGTCCAGGGGGACCGCTTCTCCCGGCCGGCAGCGGCCTTTGCCAGGCTTCTTCTCGGCCTGCCGCCGCACGAGGGTATCGCCCGTGCCCGGCGGTTGCTGCGTGGCTGGGACGGCGTGCTTGCCCCGGAATCACCCGCCGCCGCCCTCTACGAGGTCTTCCTCCAGAAGCTATACGCCCGGCTCTTCGCCTTTGCCCGGGACCTGCCGGGGGCACCGCTGGCGCTGGACCGCTGGCTGACCTGCTACCTGCCGCGCCTCATTTTGCAGATAGAGGCGGGCGACACCGCCCTGCTGGCCCTGAACGAGAGCACGCGGGGAAAGTCATGGCCGGAGGTGTTGACGGCGGCGCTGGCCGAGGCCAGCGCCTGGCTGGCGGAGCACCAGGGGGCCGACCCGGCCGGCTGGTCGTGGGGGAAGCTGCACCGCCAGACCTTCGTCCACAACCTGGGGCGGACTCCCCCGTACGACGCACTCTTCAACCTGCCACCGGTGGAAATCGGCGGCGACGCCTCGACCGTCTTCAACGCCGGGGCCGCCTACTTCCGTGACTTCGAGGTGCGGGTGGGTGTTTCCTTCCGCATGGTGCTGGACTTTGCCAACCTGAATAGTGCCGTCTGGGTGCTGCCGCCGGGCCAGTCCGGCCACCCCGGCAGCTCCCATTATCGCGATGGTATCGCGCCGTGGCTCAGCCTGCAGTACTGGCCGATGCTCTGGGACTGGCAGCGCATCAGGGAAGAGGCGGCAGGTACCCTCTGGCTGCTGCCGGTGCGGCACGAAGAAGCACCAGGCGGGGACTAGCCCGGCCAGGGACCGGCCATGCTCCCGGGCACGGGGCCGTCTCACTCTATTTCCCAGTCACGGTAGCCCTGCCTGATGAGGGTCATGTACTCGCGTGACGGGGCCCCGGGTGACTGGTCACGTTTGATGTAGGTGATGGCCCGGTGGGTGGCGCCATCCTCGTCTATAACCCGCACCGTCAGGCGGTCATGGATGGCGGGGTAGCCCTCGGCGCGGTCCAGGCGTGGCAGGTCTTCATCCGGGACCTCGTAGACCGCCCCGGACACCTTCTCTCCCTGGAACGGCTTGATACTGGCGGTGGCGCCACGCCACTGGCGTGACCAGCCGGTGAAGATGAGCTTGTAGCCGGGGAGGACGGCGCGGAACCGCGGCTGGCTGCGCGGGCAGCGCTGCATCATCTGCAGGCGGTTCAGGTTACTACCGTAGGCAAAGTAGAGCATGACCCCCGGTCACCCGTCGGACCGGCGCAATTATACACTATTGGCCATCAGGGCGGAAGTTGTTGCCGGCTTGCCGTAAAACCCTGGTACCGGCACACCCGGTCTGGAGAAGCTGACCGGCCGGGCAGCTTTCCGGCCTGCCGCCAGCCCATTCGTGGCGGTCAGCTCAGCTTTTCCAGGCGGGCGAAGCTCGCCAGCAGTTTTTTCACGCCCTGGCCGGCAAAGGCCACCGTTACCTCGCGGTCATCCCTGGCCGCTTTGCAGGAGATAACCACGCCGTTACCGAAGTGGCTGTGCCGGACGCGGTCGCCGGGCCTCAGCTCGGGGACAGGAGCGGGTGGTGGGGCGTCCGCTCCGCCCCCGGTTACCTCTGTCGGGTAGGTGCGGCTGTTCCAGGTGGCTATGACCTCGGAGGCGTGGCGGCCGGCGGCATCCGGCCAGCCGGGGGAGGCAATGAGGTGGCGGGGGATGTCTTCCAGGAAGCGGGAGGGCGGGTTGACGGTCCGGCTGCCCATCAGGGTGCGCCGGAATGCCCGTACCAGGTAAAGGTACTTCTTGGCGCGGGTGATACCCACGTAGAAGAGGCGGCGCTCCTCTTCCATCTGGGCGGGGTTATCAAAGGAGCGGGAGTGGGGTAGTAGCCGCTCCTCGGTGCCGACGATAAAGACCACCGGGAACTCCAGCCCCTTGGCCTGGTGCAGGGTAATCAGGGTGACTCGGTTGTCCCCCTCGGCCAGGCTGTCGGTATCGCTCACCAGCGCCACGTTCTCCAGGAACTCCGCCAGCCCCGCCGCCGGCCCGCGGTCGGCGTACTGCTGGGCCACACCGCGCAACTCCTGCACGTTCTCCCAGCGCTCTTCACCCTGGCGGTCCTCCAGCACGTAATGCCGGTAGCCGGTACTCTCCACCACCAGGTCAAACAGGGTGGGCAGGTCAAGCACGCGGCTGCCGGTGATGAGGCCATCCATCAACCGGTAGAAAGAGGTCAGCACCTGGGCGCTGCGGGGTGTGAGGTGATGCTCCAGCGCACCACCCGGCGGCGGCTCGGCCAGGAGCTGCAGTGCTTCCCAGAGGGAAACGCCCAGTGAGCGTGCCCACTCGCTCAGTCTGGCTACCGTCTGCTGGCCGATGCCCCGCCCCGGTACGTTGATGATGCGCAGCAGGCTAACGCTGTCCTGCGGGTTGTGGATGAGGCGCAGGTAGGCTACCAGGTCCTTGACCTCGCGGCGCTCGTAGAAGCGGGTGCCGTTGGCCAGCCGGTAGGGCAGGCCGTAGCGCAGGAAGGCCTCTTCAATCACCCGCGACTGGGCATTGGTGCGGAACATGACGGCGCATTCGTCCAGCCGGACCTGGCCGGAATCAACCAGCCGCTCGATTTCGCTGACGACGAACTGGGCCTCTTCCTGCTCGGTGTAGACCTCGACGACCTGCACCGGTTCACCCGGCTCGTTCTCCGTCCACAGCTCCTTGGGCTTGCGCTGCACGTTGGACGAGATGACGCTGGTGGCGACATCCAGTATCTTCTGGGTGGAGCGGTAGTTCTGCTCCAGCAGTACCACCCGGGCGTCGGGGTAGTCTTTCTCGAAGCTGAGGATGTTGCGCAGGTCGGCCGAGCGCCAGGAGTAGATGGACTGGTCCGGGTCACCCACCACGCAGATGTTGCGGTGGCGGCCGGCCAGCAGCTTGATGAGTTCGTACTGGACGAGGTTGGTGTCCTGGAACTCGTCTACCAGTACGTGGAGGTAGCGCGACTGGTAGCGTGAAAGCACCCTCTTATCGCGGTGAAGAAGGTGGACGGTGCGCATCAGGAGGTCGTCAAAGTCAAGCGCCTTGCTCTCTTCGAGCAGGCGCTGGTAGCGCTCGTAGACGCGTACCACTATTTCGTCGAAGTAGCTGTCACGGTGGGTGTATTCGGCCGGCCCTTCGAGGCGGCTCTTGGCGGCGGAGATGGCCCCCAGGAGCGCCGCCGGGGCATACTGGGCGGGGTCAATCTGGAGCTCCTGCATGGCCCGTTTCACCAGCCTTGTCTGGTCGTCGGCGTCGTATATGACGTAGTGCGGGTCAATGCCGATTGACCGGCCGTCGCGCCGCAGGAAACGCGCGCAGATGGCATGGAAGGTGCCCATCGTCAGCTCGTCCACCGAGCCGCCGACGAGCTGGCGCACCCGCTCCTGCATCTCGCTGGCGGCCTTGTTGGTGAAGGTGACCGCCATGATGCGGCGCGGGCTGATACCGCAGACGGTGACGAGGTAGGCGATGCGGTGGGTGATGACGCGGGTCTTGCCGCTGCCCGGCCCCGCCAGGATGAGGACCGGACCCCTGATTGCCTCAACGGCTTCCTTCTGGGCAGGATTCAGGCCGGTCAGTACATCCATCAGGGTTGATTATAGCAGCTTTTGCCGATGGGGACAGCCGGGGCCCCCACCCGGCCCGGCAACACCCCGCTGCCCCGGGCAGGCCGGTCCGGGCGGGCAGACTTTCCCGTGGCTTGCGACCGGGGAGGCAGAAGGAGCGGGGCCGGGAATCTGGGTACCGGGGGAGGCTGGTACCGTCTTGACAGCCGGCGCAGGCGGTACTAATATGCCGGTGCTGGAGAGCGCAGGCCCGCTGCCGCCTGCCGGTCTCTGGTGGGTGCGGGTGGCCTGCAGCCGGGAGGTGTTGCGGAAGTGATAGTCAGCCCGGTGGTTACTGGCATCATCTGCATTGTAATCGCCTACCTGGTGGGCTCGTTCCCCTCGGCTTACCTGGTGGTGCGGCTGCTGACGGGGCAGGACATCCGCCGGCTGGGAAGCGGTAACGTGGGGGCCAACAACACATACGGTCAGGCGGGCCTGGCCGCAGCCACCATTGTTGCTCTGCTGGACGTGGGCAAGGGGGCCGGTGCGGTTGGCATTGCTGCCTGGCTGCTGGGTGTGCCCGTCGGCGAGCCAGACGTCTATCTTCTCCTGGCGGCGCTGGCCGCCATCTCGGGCCACATGTGGTCAGCCTACATCGGGCTCAAGGGCGGTAACGGGCTGGGGCCTACCATCGGCTGCCTGGCGGTGCTGCTGCCGTGGGAGCTCCTGATTGTCATCGGCCTGCTGCTGTTGTTCACGCTGCTGACCCACAACCTGGTGTTCTCGGTGAACCTGGCACTCTTCTCGGTACCGGTGACTTCCTGGTTGCTGGAGGGGAACCTGCTTTACGTGGGTTTCAGCCTCATCCTGATGGCGTTGCTCATCGTAAACTTCCTGCCGACGGCGCGGCTGGCACTGGCCCGGGCCGGTAGCAAGCGCCAGCTTCTCAACGAGTTGCTGCGGCGCGACCGGCGGGGCCCGCGCCCCACCGGCACCGCCTGAGAGACCGCCCGCCGGGGCTAGAGACCGGGAAGCAGGTCGGTGGCGCGGTTGTCCACGATGCTGGTGAAGTGGCGCCTGGCAAGGACTGCGCCCAGCTCTTTACCCCGCTCGTCGCTGGTGTCCAGGCTGGCGAAGGCCAGCGGCGGGATGTAGGCGTACAGCAGCGTACCCACCAGGTAGTCCTGCCAGCATTCCTCAAAGCTGTAGCCGGTGACACCTTTTTCCAGAAGCCTCCGGTGGTAGAGCCGGACAAGTCCTCCTTCCAGCTCACGCCGCATCTTGACCGGCAGGCTCCCGCCGAACATGTAGGCCAGGTCAATCGGGCCGCGGTACACCACGGCTGACCCCCAGTCGAAGACGATGAACGGCTGCTCGGGGTTGGCCGGGTCAGGCCCTGACCTGGTTGCCCGGGCGGCAGTGGGCGCAGTCCTCCATAATCAGGATGTAGCGCTCCATCTCCGGCTCGGAAGCGGGATACAGGGCGCGGGGCACCCGTATCGGGCTGCCGGGGGCAACCGGCGAGTAGAAACGGATTTCACGGTCGTAGAGCCGGAAGAGGCGGGCCACCTCCAGGGCCGGCCCGTACGAGACCGGCATCTTGGCCACCATGGTGGCCGGTGGGGTGGGGCCGGGGTGGTCGTAGGTCGGGACTAGGCGCACCATGTCGCTGACAAAGCCCTCGCCGACACCCATCGGGGTCAGGGTAACGGACGTGACTCTGGCTTTGCCGGTGGCCCCCGAGGCGTTGAGTGCCTCGGTGAGCCAGTCGGCCGTGATGTCCTGCCATTTTGCCGGTACCATGGGCTCCTCCCCGGATGGCGTGTGCTGGAGTATAGGCACCGTCGGGCGGGGTGCCAAGCGGCCTGGCTGGCGGCAGGGTGTGGTGGGGAGGCTGCGGGCCGGTGCCGGGCTTACTGGCTGGCCACGGCGATGGCGGGGCAGAGGATTGACGGGGTCTGGACGATACCTGCCACCCAGCGGGTGTCGTTGCCGATGGCCGCAATCTCCCCGAGCGCCTGGTAGATGTTGCCGGAGACCATTGTATTCTTGACACGCCCCACCAGGCGGCCCTGCTCCACCTTGAACCCCAGCAGGACATTGCCGCTGAAATCACCCCCCAGGGTGTTGCCCTGGCCGGCCCCCATGAGCTGGTCCACTACCAGCCCTTCGTCAATACCGGCCACCATCTCTTCGAAGCTGGTATCGCCGGGGCTGATGATAACGCTGCTCGGTCCCGGCTGGGGCTGACCGCCCTGGGTGCGGTGCCCGTTGCCGGTGCTGCTGGTACCGGCCTGGCCGGCTGTCTGGAGGTCGTACAGAAAGCCGGTGACCTTCCCCGCGGTAACGAGGGCGGTGCGCTGACCGGGTACGGCTTCATCGTCGCAGGGGGCACTGCCGGGCCGGAAGTCCAGGGTGGCATCATCAACTACCGAGAGCCGCCGGTCGAATACCACCTCACCCAGCCGGTTGCCCACCGGTGAGGCACCTTCGAGGACGGCCTTACCGTTGAAGGCGGCCAGCAGCGGCCGGGCGAAGGTGCTGGCCACGCCGCGCGGTGTGAAGACAACGGGCATGGAGCGGGTCGGCACCTCCGCGTTCTGCCGTGCCAGCTCAAGCTGGCGGCGCACGCTGGCGATAATGTCACTACCGTCGAGCTGGGGGCGGCAGGAGCTGGCGTGGTCGCCCACGAACAGCATATCGGTGCCGCGCACGAGCTGGCCCTCCAGGAAAAGGCTGAAGATGCTCTGCCGGAAGCTGGAGTACCCGCCCCGTGAGTTGGCGATGCTGACGTGGCAGACGGCCCGTGACACGCTGGCGTCGCAGAGCAGCTCCGGGGTGTGCCGCTTCAGGGCGTCAATCATGCCCTGCCCCAGGGCCACCATCTGCTCCAGGGTAACATCCTCAATGGCGGGGTCATACACGTTTACTGCGGGGTAGTCGCTTGTGGCCGGGAAGGTGAAGCGGGCGGTCGTGCCGAATTCGGCGGTGGCCACGGCATCGTCAACCAGCCGGCCGATGTCATCGGTGCGGGTGGTGGTAGCGTAGCCGAGGCGGCCGTTCTTGATGATGCGGAGGGCCACCGTCTTGCTCTGGCGGCTCTGGAGGTGCTTGAGGCGGTCGGCCTCAAACTCCACCGGCGTCTCTTCCAGGGTGCTGATGAAGACCTCGGCCTCCTCGGCTACACGGCGGGCCCTCTCCAGGATTTCGTCCACCTAGCCGCCTCCCACCAGGCAGCGCCGGATACGGATGTGCGGGCTGCCGTTGCTCACCGGCAGGGGTGACTGGCCGCCCTTGCCGCAGCCGCCACCCTGGTTCATCTTGAGGTCGTTGCCGATGGCGTCGATGTTCTTGAGGGTCTCAAAGACATTGCCGCTGAGGACCACCGGCCTGATGGCCTCGGCTATGCGGCCGTGGCGTATCATGAAGGCCTCACCGGCGGAGAAGGTGAACATCTCCATGCTGGTGGTGCCGCCGTACCAGTTGCAGGCGTAGACCCCCTCGTCAACGCCGGCCAGCAGGTCATCGAAGGTGGCCTCACCGGGCTCGATGAAGGTGTTGGTCATGCGCACGATGGGCGGGTGGCGGTAGCTGAGGGCGCGGGCGTTGCCGGTGGGGGTCTCGTTCATGCGGGCGGCGGTCTCGCGCGAGTGCAGGCGGCCGACAAGCTTCCCCTCGCGGATGAGGTAGGTGTGTGCCGCCGGGACGCCTTCGTCATCGTACCGGAAGCTACCGCGCAGCCCGGGGACCTGGGCCGAGTCAACAATGTTCAGGTGGGGCGGGCCGAACACCGTGCCGAGCTGCATTATCTGGCGCAGGCGGTCGTTCTGGTAAACAAAGTCAGCCTCGGAGAGATGGCCGAAGGCCTCGTGCACGAAGACGCCGGCCAGGACGGGGTCCAGCACCACGGTGTATTCACCGCCTTTGACCCTGGGGGCCGAGAGCAGGCGGACGGCCCGGCGGGCCAGGCCCTCGGCCTCGGCATGGAGGTTGCGCACGGGGCCGAAGTCGTCCCGCCCGCCAACACTGATACCGACCTGCTGCACGTCTCCATCCCTGGCGGCTATTGCCGCCAGCCTCAGGGTGACGTCCCGCCGTTCCTGCTCGATGCGGCTGCCCAGGGAGCTGAGGAAGATGCTGCGACGGCGGCTGTCACCGTAGGCCACGATAGAGGTCTGCACTCCCTCGGTGCCGGTGATGATGGCGTTGTACTCGTCGAGCAGCGCCTTCTTGGTGGCCAGCGGTATCGCCACCGGGTCCTCGCCAATGGCGGGGCCTACCGTCTCGATAGCTGGTTCCACCGGGGCCAGCCGGCTTTCCTCACGGCCGGCAAAGCCTGCCTGCCGCACTGCCAGGGCCACCTTCTCCGGCAGGTCTTTCAGGTCGTTGAAGCTGACGAACCCCCAGCCGCCCCGGACGAGGGCGCGCACACAACCGCCGGTAACGCTGGTGCGGCCCAGTGACTCAAGCTGGCGGCCGCGGTAGCTGATGTGGGTGGCCTCGCCCTGGCTGAGGCGCGCCTCAACGTAGTCGGCTGGCTGCTGGCGTAAGAGGCGGCCGAGCTGTTCGGCGGCTTCTTCCAGTGTAAGCATAGCCGGATTGTAGGCAACAGCGCCGTGGCTGTCAAACCACCGGCGGGGGCGGCCGTGACCTCGTTGACACCCGGCCAAGCGTGAACTACAATCAAAACAGCCCTGACTTTCACCTGGAGCATGCATTGAAGAGCGGTGACATCCGGCGTGCCTTCCTGAGATTCTTTGAAGAGCGCGGCCACCTGGTAGTGCCGAGCTCTTCGCTTATTCCCCACGGTGACCCTACCCTGCTCCTGACCAGTGCCGGGATGGTGCAGATGAAGCCATACTTTACCGGCCAGCAGACGCCGCCGTCCCGCCGCCTGGCATCCTGCCAGAAGTGTTTCCGCACCACGGACATTGACTCCGTGGGTGATGCCACCCACCTCACCTTCTTTGAGATGCTGGGGAACTTCAGCGTGGGTGACTACTTCAAGCGGGAGGCGATTGAGTGGGCCTGGGACTTCGTTATCAATCACCTGCGTGTCCCGCTGGAGCGCCTCTGGTTTACCGTTTACCGGGAGGACGCCGAGTCCTACGAGCACTGGCGCCGGGTGGGTGCCCCGGCCGACCGTATCGTCCGCCTGGGCGAGGAGGACAACTTCTGGGGGCCGGCCGGTAGCTCCGGCCCCTGCGGGCCTGATAGCGAGATACACTACGACTTCGGCCCGCAGGCCGGGTGCGGGCGGCCTGATTGCCGGCCGGGTTGTGACTGCGGCCGGTTCTCCGAGATATGGAACCTGGTCTTCACCCAGTTTGACCAGGACGAGGCGGGCAACCGCACGCCGCTGCCGGCCCCGAACATTGATACCGGCATGGGGCTGGAGCGCATGGCGGCCGTCCTGCAGGGGAAGGGCTCCGTCTACGAGACCGACGTTTTTGCTCCCCTGATGGAGCACGTGGCGGCAGTGAGCGGACACACCTACGGCCACGACCCGGAGACCGACCGGGCGATGCGGGTGGTGGCCGAGCACGGCCGTGCCGTTACCTTCCTGATTACCGATGGTGTCATGCCGGGTAACGAGGGCCGCGGCTACGTGCTGCGCCGCTTGCTGCGGCGGGCGGCCCTCTTCGGGCGGCGGCTGGGGCTGGACCGGCCATTCCTGGCCGGCATCGTACCGGTGGTGGTGGAGCAGATGGGGAATGTTTACCCCGAGCTTAAGGCCCGGGCTGGCTTCGTGGCCCGCGTGGTCGAGCTGGAGGAGGCCCGCTTCGGTGACACGCTGCGCTCCGGCCTGGAGGTGCTGGAGGACATCCTGGAGCAGCAGGCCGATGGCAACGAGATATCCGGCCAGGACGCCTTCCGGCTTTATGATACCTACGGCCTGCCGGTGGAGCTGACGCGCGAGGTGGCGGCCGAGCGCGGCTTCTCGGTGGACATGGCCGGCTTTGAGCGTGAGATGGAGGCCCAGCGCCGGCGGGCCAAGCAGGCCCGCCGCTTCGGTGCGGGCGTGGCCGCCGATGCGGCCAGGCTGGCCAGCCTGCCGGCGACCCGTTTCACCGGCTACGAGGAGACCGGGGGTACGTCCCGGGTCATCGGGCTGCTGGTTGACGGGGACAGCGTGGCATCGCTTGAGGCCGGGCAGGAAGGCAGCGTGGTGCTGGCGGAGACCCCCTTCTACGGTGAGATGGGCGGCCAGGTGGGTGATACCGGCGAGATTGCAGGCCCGGGCGGGCGCTTCATGGTAACCGATGCCGTCCGCCCCACCCCGGATATCATTGCCCACCGCGGCTACGTGAGTGAGGGGGTTATCTCGGTGGGGGACGAGGTTGAGGCGCTGGTGGATGCCGGGCGCCGCCAGGATATCGCTCGTAACCACACTGCCACCCACCTCCTGCAGGCCGCCCTGCGCCGGGTGCTGGGGCCGGAGGTGGAGCAGCGCGGCTCCCTGGTGGCCCCGGACCGCCTGCGGTTTGATTTCTCGTACCTGACGGCCCTGCTCCCGGAAGAGCTTGCCCGGGTGCAGGCCATCGTCAACGAGAACATCCGCCGCAATCTGCCGGTGACAGCCAGCGAGATGGAGTACCAGCAGGCCATCAGGCAGGGGGCAATTGCCCTCTTCGGCGAAAAGTACGGGGAGAGGGTGCGTGTCGTCTGCAGCGGTGAGCCACCGGTCAGTGCCGAGCTCTGCGGCGGCACCCACGTGACGGCCACCGGGGAGATTGGCCTGTTCCTGATTACGTCTGAAAGCAGTATTGGTTCCGGCATGCGGCGCATTGAGGCGGTAACGGGACGGGCGGCGGAGCGCCTGGTGGAGAAGCGCTTCGGCCAGCTGGAACGGATTGCCCGGCTGGTTGACGCCACGGCCGAGAGGGCCGAAGGCCGGGTGGCCGAGCTGGTGGCCGAGCTCCAGGCCGAGCGGAAGCGCTCGCTGGCACTGGAGCGTGAGCTGGGCCGCCGCGTGGCCGAGGGGCTGGTGGCCACGGCGGCCGAGGCGGGCGGCGTACGGGTGGTGGCGGCCGAGGTGCGCCCCTTCCCGGACGAGGTACTGCGCGAGATGGCCGATTACCTGCGTGACCGCTTGAAGAGCGCCGTGGTGGTGCTGGGGACGGTGCGGGACGGCCGCCCGGCGTTCCTGGCGGCGGTGACGCCTGACCTGGTGGAGAAGGGTTACCATGCTGGCAGGATAATCAAGAAAGTGGCCGAGGTTACCGGTGGCGGCGGCGGGGGGCGGCCCGGCCTGGCCCAGGCCGGAGGCCGTGAGGCCGGTAAACTGCACCAGGCCCTGCGGCGGGTGCCCCGTATTCTGGAAGAGCACCGGTAAGGTACGGCCGGGTGGCTTCCGGCAACTAGTATGCGTATCATGGCGCTGGACGTAGGGGAACGGCGGATAGGGGTGGCCCTCAGTGACCCGGGCGGTATCCTGGCCAGCCCGCACAGCATTATCGAGGTGCCGGACCCCGATAGCGCCGTGCGTGCTATTCTGGAAATTGCCGGGAAGGAAGGCGTGGGGCGTATTATCGTGGGACTGCCACGGTTGATGACGGGGCGTCTCGGTCGGCAGGCGGCCAGGGTAAGGGCGTTTGTGGAGCGCCTCGGGCAGCAGACTGACCTGCCGCTGGAGTACCGGGACGAGCGCCTCAGCACCGTTTCGGCCCGCCGCATGATGGCAGAGGGCCGCAGGCGCCGCCAGCGAAAGACCCGCTACGATGCGGCGGCGGCGGCGGTCATACTGCAGGCGTACCTGGAGGAGGGGCGTAACCGGTAGCCCCTCCGGCGGACTCATCAGGCCAGTACCGGGCGTACTGGCGCGGTGGCTACTGAACATAACATTGCGAGCCAGAGGACACAGGTTGCGGTGAGTTACTTCAGAAAGCTCGGAGAGTGGGCGCGGTCGAATGAGCTCCTGATAGGTTTCCTGGCGGCCGCCGCGGTTGGCGTGCTGGCTGCCGTGGGGCAGATTGGCTTCAGCTGGCTGATGGACGTGGCGCAGCGGTTCTTTTTCCAGGACGGGGCGCGGCTGCTTTCCGGGTTGGGGCGTTTCTACGTGCTGGTAATCCCGGTTGTGGGCGGGCTGATAGTGGGCCTCTTTGTCCAGTACGGTGCCCGTGAGGCGAAGGGACACGGTGTGCCGGAGGTGATGGAGGCCGTCGCAATCCGGGGCGGGCGCATCAGGCCACGGGTGGCGTTCATCAAGGCGCTGGCGTCGGCGGTCTGTATAGGCAGTGGTGGCTCGGTTGGCCGGGAGGGCCCGATTGTGCAGATAGGGTCGTCACTCGGCTCCACCGTGGGCCAGGTGCTGCGGCTACCGGAAAACTGGATACGTACCCTGGTGGCCTGTGGGGCGGCCGGTGGCATCTCGGCCACGTTCAATGCCCCCATCGGCGGCGTGCTCTTTGCAATGGAAATCATCCTGGGGTGGTCAACCGGCCCGCGGCTGGGTTTCGTCGTCATCAGCTCGGTGGTTGCCAGTGCCATCTCGCGGGGCTTCCTGGGGGCGGAGCCGGCTTTTGGCATCATCCAGTACGAGATGACAAGCAACTGGGAACTCCTGACCTACGGGGTGCTGGGCGTGGTGGCGGCGCTGGGGGCGGTGGCTTTCACGAAGACGCTCTACTTCACGGAGGACCGCTTCGATGCCTGGCGCATTCCCGAATGGTTGAAGCCGGCCGTTGGTGGTCTGCTGCTCGGGCTGGTGGGGCTGTACTCGCTGGACCTCTTCGGGGTGGGCTATGGGGAGGCACAGTGGGCAACCCGCTTCGGCATTGATGAGGCCCTGGCCAGCAGTGTTCCCCTGGCGTCCCTGCTGATCCTGTGCGTGCTCAAGATAGTGGCCTCGTCGGTGACACTGGGCAGCGGTGGCAGTGGCGGTATTTTTGCGCCGTCGCTCTTCATCGGGGCGATGCTGGGCGGGGCTGTCGGTACCATCGCCCACCACTTCTTCCCTGATATTACCGCCCCGGCCGGGGCGTATGCCCTGGTTGGCATGGCGGCTGTCTTTACCGGTGCTGCCCGGGCGCCGGTCACCTCGATTATCATGCTGTTCGAGATGACACTGGACTACCGGGTGATACTGCCGCTGATGATAGCGGTGGTGGTCAGCCTGATTGTCTCGCGCCGGCTCAGCCGCGAGTCCATCTATACCCTCAAGCTGCGCCGCCGCGGGGTTGACATCAGCCACCTGGAGCATGTCGGCCCGCTGCGCGAGGTGCGCGTGGCCGATATCATGCGGACAGATTTTCCCGTGGTGGACCCGGGGCTTTCGGTGGAGAAGCTGATGGCCATGCTGCGCCAGGGAGAGCAGAACGGCTTCCCCGTGGTATCGGAAGACGGGGAGTTCCAGGGTATCGTCACCCTGGCGGACGTGCAGGCGGCAATGTCGCAGGGGAACTTCGCCCGGCTAACGGTGAATGACATCGCGACAAAGTCACCGATTGTGGCCTACCCCAGGGATACCCTGCACGATGTTTTCATGCGGCTGGCTGGGACGGACGTGGGCCGGATACCGGTAGTGGACCGGAACAACAGCCGCCGGCTGGTCGGGGTGCTGCGGCGCGAGGACATCCTGAGGGCCTATGCCATGGTGGTGGCCGGCAAGCCGCCGCGGGCCGTGGCACGGCGGGTACCCTAGCGGGAGCGGGCAGTTGGTTGCCGGTACCTTTCGGCTGGTGGCAAGGTGCCCGGAGACGGGTGCCCGCGCCGGCGAGCTGGTGACGGGGCACGGGGTTGTTCCTACCCCGGTCTTCCTGCCGGTCGGCAGCCAGGCATCGGTCAAGGCCCTCAGCGGCGATGACGTGCGCCAGGCCGGTTTTGCCATGCTCCTGGCAAATACCTACCACCTCTACCTGCGCCCCGGAATCGCAACAATTGAGAAGCTGGGGGGGCTGCACCGTTTCATGTCCTGGCAGGGGGCAATTCTCACCGACAGCGGCGGCTACCAGGTCTTCAGCCTGGCCGGCCTGCGCCGGGTTGGTGACGGGGGCATAACCTTTCGCTCGCATATCGACGGCAGCACCCACGTCCTGACGGCGGAGCAGGTGATAGCCTATCAGGAAGCGCTGGGGGCGGACGTGGCCATGGTGCTGGACGAGTGCGTGGCGGTTGACGCTTCACCCGGGGCGGTGCGGCGGGCGGTGGACAGGACAACCCGCTGGGCGGAACGGTGCCGGCGGGTGCACTCGCGGGCGGACCAGCAGCTCTGGGCGATTGTCCAGGGTGGGCTGGACATGGGGCTGAGGCAGGAGTCTGCCCGGGCGCTGGTGGCCCTGGACTTCCCGGGCTATGCCATCGGCGGGTTGAGCCTGGGGGAGCCAAAGGAGGTGACATTTGCCGTGGCGGCGGCCACGGCCCGGCTCCTGCCCGAGGACAGGCCGCGCTACCTGATGGGCGTTGGCTCACCGGAGGACCTGGTGGAAGGGGTGGCCTGTGGCCTGGACGTCTTTGATAGTGCCCTGCCCACCCGGGTTGCCCGTAACGGGGGCCTCTACACCCCGGCGGGGCGGGTGAACATCCTCAACGCTGCCTGTGCCGGGGTGGACGCTCCGCTGGAGCCGGGGTGCGATTGCTACACCTGCCGTACCTTCAGCACTGCCTACCTGCACCACCTGTTCAAGGCGCGGGAGCTGCTGGCCTACCGGCTGGCGACGATTCACAATCTGCGCTTCATGGCCCGGCTGATGGAGGGGCTGCGGGCCGCCATCCAGGAAGGAACGTTCGCCCGGTTCCGGGCGGCTTTTCAGGCTGAGTACCACCCCAGCAACGAAGCGGTCCGGCGCGAGCAGAAGCGGCGCTGGCTGGAGGCGCGGAGAAATCAGGGGCGGCCGGGCAGCTAGCTACCCCGCCATTGCGGATACGAAGATGGGCACCCTCGATCGCCAGGGTGCCCATCCGGGTCTGCCCGGGGTGCCAGGGTCAGTCGGCGAGCTGCTCGTTCATCCTGGCCAGGATTTCCTTCGCCTGCTGCACGGTGCGCTCGATGACCTCGGCCACGGTGGGGATGTCCTTGATGCGGCCGGCGGTCTGGCCCATCATCAGGATGCCCCTCTGCGGGTCCTCTAGGGCCTTGACGAAGAGGCGGCTGCCGACGACAAAGCGCATTGCCGAGCCGAGGCCGCGCTGGCCGCTGCCGATGCCGGTCGGCTGCTTCCGGAGGTTATTGGCGGTGCGGATAACCTCGCCCCAGGACATGTTCAGGGTGTTCTTCATGTAAAGGCCGGCCGAGATAGCATCAAGGAAGGGCAGGGTCTTCTTCTTCAGCAGGGCCTCGGCCGCCTCGTTGCGCAGCACCCGGCAGTTGATGCCGTCAAAGGCCGGGTCAATAATCGTGTCTTCTTCCGTGGCCTTGACCCAGGTCTCCTTCACGGGGTCTGCCACCTCGGCTTCCCGGGTGCAGGCGAGGCGGCTCCCCATCGAGATGCCCTCGGCCCCCAGCGCCAGGGCGGCTGCCAGTCCGTGGCCATCGGCGTAGCCCCCCGCCCCGATGCACGGCACCTTGACGGCCTCGGCGATGGTGGGCACGAGCACCAGTGCGCCAACGTTCCCCGAGTGGGAGGCAGCCTCGTAGCCGGTGATTACCAGGGCATCGGCCCCGAGCTGCTCGGCGCGCAGGGCATGGCGCCGCATGGCAATGGTGCCGATTACCTTGCCGCCGTAAGCATGGACGGCCTCTATCAGCGGCTGGATTTCCGGCGGCCGGCCCAGGGCGTAGTTGAGCACCGGCACCTTCTCCTCCAGCACCACCGGCACCCGTTCGGCCGAGCCGATGCCCAGCGTAAGGTTGACACCGAAGGGCTTATCGGTCAGTTCCCGGATTTCACGGATGGCCTGCCTCAGGCCGTCAGGGGTCTGGTGGTTGCCGGCCAGTATCCCCAGCCCGCCGGCGTTGGAGACGGCGGCCACCAGCCTGGGAGTGGTCAACCAGTTCATCCCCGCCAGCATGATGGGATACTTTATCCCGAACAGCTCTGTCATCCTCGTCTTCACGGTCTAGCCTCCTTAGTCTTATCTGACGGCGCTCAGCGCCGACAATACCCGGTCAACCGGTCATGGCGGGTGGGGGGTGGGGAGAGTCTTCAGGCACCCAGGCCAATGCCATTGAGGCGCTGCATTACCTGCCGCGCCCCGTTTATGATGTCGCCGATAATCTCTCGGACGGGGCGTATGTCCCGGATGAGGCCAACCACCTGCCCCACCGATATGGCGGCCCCGGACTCGATGTCGCCGGTGGCGTAAACGTTGCGCCCGCGCTGGCCGCTGATGAGCGGCAGGAGCTCTTCCAGGGTAGCCCCGCGGTTCTCCATCTCCAGAATCTTCTCGGTGTGCTCCGTGCGGGCCACGCGGGAAGCGTTCTTGATGGACTTCTGAATCAGGATGGTGTCTGCCTCGGAGAGGGCCAGCATCCAGTCCTTGACCCTGGCATGGGCAGCACATTCCTGGCTGGCCATGAAGCGCGTTCCCATGAGGACACCCTCGGCCCCGAGGGCGAGGGCGGCCACGAAGCCGCGCGCGTCGCCGATGCCGCCGGCGGCGATGACGGGTATCTTCACGGCATCCACCGCAATCGGCAGCCGCACCATGGTCGTTACTTCTTCCTGGCCGGGGTGCCCGGCTGCCTCGGTGCCGAGGATGGTGGCGGCATCGGCCCCCACCTTCTCGGCCTTGACAATGTCGCGGGTGCGGGTGGCGCGGTGGAGGTGGACTGCCCCGGCTTCCTTGATGAGCCTGACATACGGCTCGGGGTTACGGCCCGAGGTCTCAATGATGCGCACGCCTTCGCCGAGCGCTGCCCGGAAGTAGTCCTCGTAGTTGACCGGCCGGGCGGTCGGCAGCAGCGTGACGTTGACGGCAAACGGCTTATCTGTCAGCTCGCGGGTGCGGCGGATGGCGGCCCGCAGGTCATCCACTTCCGGGTAGCTCAGCGAGGCGATGATGCCCAGTCCGCCGGCGTTGGACACGGCCGAGACAAGCTCCGGGCTGGAGAGATAGGCCATCGGTCCGGCCAGGATGGGGTATTCAATCCCGAGCAGCTCGGTGATGCGGGTCTTCAGCATGGGGGTCAGCCTCCTCCGTTGCTTGCCTATGTTATCTTCGGGGTGGCAGGATGTCAATCTGGCGGGGCCAGCCTAGCCGCCCCCGAGGATGTACAGGATGTGCAGGTTGTCACCGTCCTTCACGGGGCGGGAGAGCTCTTCACCAAAGGCGAACTGCTCGTTGACATAGACGCTGACGTAGTCATGCAGGCGGCCCTCGCTGGCAAAGAGCATCCTGGTGAGGTCCGGGAACTGCTGCACCAGGTGCCGGAGACACTCGGCGGCGGTGGTGCCCTCAACCCGGACCTCCGCAGCACCGCCGGTGTACTGCTGCAGATAGGCCGGCAGGTGGACGGTGGCGCTCATCTACTCCTCCTCGCTAGAAGTGAAGCTCCATCGCCCGCGGGGGGCATGACTTGATACACAGCGCGCAGGCCAGGCACTTACTGTCATCAAAAATGACACGGCGGGTGGCCGGGTCCAGCACGAAGGCATTGGTGGGGCAGATGGTCACGCAGACCCCGCACTGGGTACAGCGCTCCTCGTTGCGCGTGACCGACTGACTGAGCGGCTGGATGACCACGCCGGTCTCTGTCAGGTAGCGGACGCCCCGCTCATAGTCGGCCGGGTCACCCTTGAGCTCCAGCACCATCAGGCCCTCTTCCTCGGGGGTGACGGAGGCCTTCAGGATGTTGAACTCCAGGTTGAAGTCCTTGATGAGACGGTAGACAATCGGCCTGTCCACCAGGCGGCGGGGAAAATGCAGCACGATACGGCGCGAGATGGTCATCGGGTAACCTCCATCCGGGCCGGGCTACCTGCCCTTGAAGTGCGGCTCACGCTTTTCCACGAAGGCACGGGCGCCTTCCTGGTGGTCTTCGGAGGTGAAGCAGAAGCGCATGGCGAAGGAGTGCCAGTCTTTCCACTGCTCCACCGGCATGTTCAGGCTGCGCCGCAACCCCTCTTTGGCGAGGCGGACTGGTATCGGCGGCTTGCTGGCAATCTTGGCGGCCAGCTCCATCGTGGCCGGCATCAGCTTGTCTTCATCTATGTTGTAAACGGGTTCCCCGTGTGCCATCAGCAACACTCCTTGCTGGTGCCTGTCAGTCTGCGAGTAGTGCGCCAGCCGGCTGGCCGGCCCTTTCTGCGGTAGCTACCCGGTCGGCGGCCGGCTAGCAAATCATATTATCCGTGCTCCGGCTTTGTCAATTTGACGCCGCAGGCCCGGGGGCAACGCCCCGGCGCTTTGACATTGCCGGTGGCCACTTGCTAACCTTAGGCAGAGCCATGTCAGACATCCCAGCGGCGTGCATCTTGGGCCAGTGAGCGGAGCCGGGCAGTTACTACCCTACCGTAAGTTTGACCTGCACATCCACACCCCCCGGTCGGCGTGTTACAGCGTGCCTGGAGTTACCCCGTCAGAGATAGTCCGGGCCAGCCTGGCGGCCGGCCTGGACGCGGTTGCCGTAACGGACCATAACAGCGTGGCCGCCGTGAGCGAGGTACAGGCGGCGGCCGAGGATAGTGGACTGGTTGTTTTTCCGGGGGTTGAGATTACCACTCACGGCGGGCATTTTCTGGCAATTTTTGACCCGGCGGCGGCGGTGGAGGAGGTGGAAGCCTTGCTTCTGGAGCTTGGCCTGGGGCCGGGCTGCTGGGGTGATGGCACCGCCGTGGCGGCGGTGGACACGGCGGGTGTCCTGGCCCGGGTGGTGGCGCGGGGTGGGCTGGCGCTGGCGGCCCACGTGGAACGCTGGCCCAGCGGCTTCACCCAGACCAACCTGCCACGCACCGAGAAACGTGCCATTCACGCCAGCCCTTACCTCAGCGGGCTGGAGATAACCATTGCCGAAGACAGGCCCAGGTGGGAAGAAGGCAGCATGCTGGGGTACCCGGTGCCCCGGGCCTGCGTGCAGGGGTCAGACGCACACAGCCCCGCAGAAATCGGCCGGCGGCCGGTCTACCTGCGCATGCGGCGGGTAGGCCTCCAGGGGCTGAAGGAGGCGCTGGAATCGTACCGGGACCGGGTTGCCTTCCCCCGGGACATGGAGGGGTGCAAGCATGAACAGGGGACATGAAGAGCCGGGCTACCCGGACATCATTTTCACCAAGAAGGACGGCATTGCCACCATCACACTTAACCGGCCCGATAAGCTCAACGCCTACACGCCGGCAATGTCAGATAGCCTCTACCGTGCCGTTGAAGACTGCAGCCGGGACGACAACGTACGGGTGGTTATCATCACCGGCCGCGGGCGTGCTTTCTGCTCCGGGGCTGATGTCAAGGCAATGGCCGCCCGCTTCGCTGACCCGGCCGCCCAGAAGGCCTACTTTGAGAACAAGCCCGGCCGCGTCCCTCTGCACCTGCTGATGCAACGCTGCCCCAAGCCTATCATCGGCTCCATCAACGGGGTGGCCGCCGGTGGCGGGCTCGACTTTGCCTGTGCCTGCGATATACGCATCGCCTCCGACCGGGCACGCTTCACCGAGGCCTTCATCCGCCGCGGCATGATGCCGGCCACCGGCGGCACCTACTACCTGCCACGGCAGGTGGGGATTGACCGGGCCCTGCTGATGTGCTGGACCGGCGACATGATAGATGCGCAGGAGGCCCTGCGGATTGGCCTGGTGACAATGGTGGTCCCCCACGACGAACTGGAGCTGGCCACCCTGGAGCTGGCCGAGAAACTGGCCCGGGGGCCAACGCTGGCTATCCAGAAGATAAAGCGCGCCGTCTACGCCGGCCTTGAGATGGACCTGGCCGAGACGCTACGCTACGTCAGCCGCGAGGTACAGGAACTCAACCGCACCCGGGACCACCGGGAAGGGGCACAGGCCTTCGTCGAGAAGCGCGAGCCCCGGTTTCGGGGGGAGTAGGGGGGTACCATGGACAAGCTGGTGTTCCAGCCAATCAGGATAGGGGGGGTGGAGGTCAAGAACCGCATTGGCTTTGCGCCCTTCCTCAATATGCCGTCAGCCCCCGACGGCAGCGTCAGCGACAGGACCATCAAGTGGTTCGAGGAGAGGGCCAGGGGTGGGGCCGGCCTGATAGTAACGGGCACCTTCGGGATTATGCCGCCCCTCCCCCCCCGCCCCCCCCGCCCCCCCCCCCCCCCCCCCCCCCCGGCCCCCGGCCGGCCCCCGCCACCCCCCCGCCTCACTATCTACGACGACCGGTATATCCCCGGGCTGGCACGCCTGGCCGAGGCGGTCCACTCGCACGGGGCCAGGCTGGGAGTGCAGATTGGTGTCGGCGGGCCGATGGCGGGCATCGGCCCTTCGCCCTCGCCCTTCCCGGACGAGCTGCACCCCAAGCAGGACTTCTTCGCCACACTGTTCGGGATGAATATCCCGGTACGGGAGCTCACGGTTGAGGAGCTGCACCGTATCCAGGACGCCTTTGCGGCGGCGGCCGCTCGCATCAAAGAGGCCGGGGCTGATTTTGTTGAGATTCACTCGGCCCACGGCGGGGCAACGTTGCTCTGCTCGTTCATTTCGCCCTTTTATAACCGCCGGCAGGACGAGTACGGGGGGAGCTGGGAGAACCGGCTCCGCATGACGGTGGAGACGGTGCAGAAGGTGCGTAAGGCAGTTGGGGATGCTTACCCCGTAATTGTGCGCATTGATGCCGAGGAGCTGCTGGGACGGCGTGGCATCACGCTGGAGGACACCCTCCGGCACACCGTGCCGGCGCTGGAGGCGGCCGGGGTCGATTGCCTGGACGTCTCGCAGGGCTCCATCATTCATTCCATGGAGGGGATTACCATCCCGCTCTACTACCCGCGGGGGCTCTATATCCGCAATGCCGCCGCCGTCAAGAGCGTGGCCACTGTTCCCGTGATTGGGGTGGGCCGGATTGTTGACCTGGACATGGCGGAGCGGTTCCTGCAGGAGGGCAAGGCCGATATCATCTACATGGGCAGTCAGCTCACCGCCGACCCCGATACACCGAAGAAGTACCTTGAGGGGCACCCCGAAGACATCCGGGTCTGCATTGCCTGCAAGGCCACTCGCGAAGGTGAGTGCGGGCGGCCCTGCTCCATCAACTACGATATCCAGGATGACCCCATTCCGCTGACGAAGGCGGAGCGTTCCAGGAATGTCCTCGTGGTTGGTGGCGGGGTGGGCGGCATGGAAGCGGCCCGGGTAGCCGCCCTGAGGGGTCACCGGGTGACGCTGGTGGAAAAGGAAGCTGCCCTCGGCGGGGTTGTGGCGGCCCTGGCGCTTGACCCCGTCATGGCCGAGTTCGGCAACATCGTTACGTACCTCGCCACCCAGCTGAGGAAGCTGAAGGTAGACGTCGTCCTCTGCCGGGAGGCGGATGCCGGGCTCGTCCGGCAGAGCGGGGCCGAGGTGGTCATCCTCGCCACCGGCTCGGTGCCACGGCTCCCGGAGGTTGCCCGGGGGAAGCCGGGGGTAATGACCCATGAAGAGGCCCTCAGGCACCGGGCGGCCGTCGGGCAGAGGGTGGTGGTCTGGGGGTTCTTCGGGGCCGAGCTGGCAATCTCCCTGGCCATGCAGGGCAAGGACGTGACCCTGCTCGGCCGTGCCGGGGAGAGCTCCCTGGGTAGTGACCTGCCCCGGTCAAGACGGTGGTGGCTGCAGCGCCAGCTGACGGACGTGAACGTCGTACGGGAATCACCCGAGGCGCAGCGCCGCGACGACGTGCGCGTGCTTTACAATGTGACGGTGCACGAGATTGGCCCGGGGGGTATCCGGCTGACCTGCAGCGATAACACCGCCCGGGAGCAGTTGCTCCCGTACGACACCCTCATCATCTCGCAGCGGTTCGGCGAGCGCCAGGCCTGCGGTGCCCTCTTTGACGAGCTGAAGGATGATTTTGAAATGTACCGGGTTGGCGACTGCCTCCAGGTCAGGGACATCAAGGAGGCGATATGGTCAGCCAACGAGGTGGCCAGAAAGATATAGAAGGGTGCGCTGGCGCATGCCACCATTGAGCCTGGCCCACGGGCCGGACTGAAAGGGAGAAGGGATGGAGACAGAAAGCTTTGGACTGCTGAGCCCTTACCGGGTGCTGGATCTGGCCGATGAAAAGGGCATCTTCTGCGGCAAGCTGCTGGGGGACCTGGGGGCGGACGTCATCAAGGTGGAAAGGCCGGGCGGTGACCCGGTGCGTAACCACGGCCCGTTCTATCACGACGAGCCGCACCCCGAGCGCAGCCTTTTCTGGTTCGCCTTCAACACCAACAAGCGCGGCATCACGCTTAACATCGAGACGGCCGACGGGCAGGAGATTTTCAGGCGGCTCGCCCGGACGGCCGACTTCGTGGTCGAGAGCTTTGCGCCGGGCTACATGGACAGCCTGGGCCTCGGCTACCGTGACCTTGAGAAAATCAACCCCCGTCTCATCATGGTGTCCATCACGCCGTTCGGCCAGACCGGCCCTTACAGCAGCTACAAGGACACGGGCCTCGTCACCTGGGCGATGTGCGGCTTCATGAACCCCCGCCGGGACCCCGAGCGGGGGCCGGTGCAGATAAGCCACCACGCCCAGACATTCGTGGCTGCCGGGATTGAGGGTGCCGTTGGGGCAATGCTGGCCCTCTATGACCGCTGGCAGACGGGCGAGGGCCAGCAGGTTGACGTCTCGGCCCACGAGGCCGGCGGCCGCGGCTCCCCGCCCATAGGCTGGGTGATGCTGAAAATCAGGGGTCAGCAGGAGCTGCGGCTGGCCGGCGGCGCCGGTCTGAACACAAGGTACCTGTGGCCCTGCAAGGACGGCCTGGTAATGTGGTTCTACGCCGCCGGGGCGCAGGGCAACCGCCGTAGCCGGCCGCTGGTAGAGTGGATGGAAGAGGAGGGCTTTGCCGACGACTACCTCAAGAGCATCGACTGGGACACCCTGAACCTGAGGGAGGCCGGGCAGGAGGCGGTTGACCGCATGGCCGAGCCAACCGCCCGGTTCTTCATGGCCCACACCAAGGCCGAGCTGTTTGAAGGTGCCGTGAGGCGGCGTATCCTGCTTTACCCCGTCTCCACGGTGAAGGACATCGTGGAGAGCCCGCAGCTGGCCGCCCGCGGCTTCTGGACGGAGGTCGAGCACCCCGAGCTGGGTACCACCATCACCTATCCGCGTCCCTTTGCCAATATCATCGGCGCGCCGCTGAAGATTGCCCGCCGGGCTCCCCTCATCGGCGAGCACAACCGGGAGATATACGAGCAGGAGCTGGGCATGGACCGCCAGGAGCTCGTGGCCCTGAAGCAGGCCGGCGTTATCTAGAGAGACGGAGCGAAGCCATGAGGAAGAGACTGCTTGAAGGCGTGAAAATCTGTGACTTCTGCTGGGTGTGGGTTGGCCCGATGACCACCAAGACCCTGGCCGACCAGGGGGCCGAGGTCATCAAGATTGAGAGCAAGAGCCGGCCGGACGTCTGGCGGGTGTCACCGCCGTTCAAGGACGGCGTGGTTGGCTATAACCGCGGGGCCGTCTTCAACATTATCAATACCAGCAAGAAGAGCCTCAGCCTCAACATCTCCAGGCCGAAGGGGATGGAAATTGTCCGGCGGCTCGTCCGCTGGGCGGACGTGGTAACGGAGAACTTCGCCGGCGGGACAATGGAGCGGCTCGGCCTCGGCTACGAGGAGCTGAAGAAGATAAAGCCGGATATCATCCTGATGAGTGCCGCCATGATGGGCCAGAGCGGCCCCTACATGAACATGCCTGGCTTCGGTGCCCAGCTCACGGCACTCACCGGCTTCACCCACGTGGCCGGCTGGCCGGACCATGACCCGGCTGACCTGGGGCACTATACGGACTTCATTGCGCCGCGTTACAACGCGCTGGCTATCCTGGCGGCCCTGGACTACCGCCGCCGTACGGGGAAGGGCGTTCACCTTGATATGGCCCAGTTTGAAGGGTGTGTCAACTTCATGGCCCCCCTCGTGCTGGAGTACACCGTCAACGGGCGTGTCCCCGGCCGGATGGGCAACCGCTCCGTCGCGGCCGCTCCGCACGGCGCTTTCCGCTGCCGGGGCGAGGACCGGTGGTGCGTGATTGCGGTGAGTAACGACGAGGAGTGGGCCGCCCTCTGCCGGGCCATGGGTGACCCCGCCTGGAGCAAGGATCCCAAATTTGCCACTTTCCTCGGCCGGAAGGAGAACGAGGACGAGCTGGAGAAGCTGGTGGAGGCGTGGACATTGACGCTGCCCCCGGAAAAGGTGGTGGAGGCCCTGCAGGCGGCCGGGGTGGCGGCCGGGGTGGTACAGGACGGAAAAGACCTCTTTGAGGACGACCCGCAGCTCAAGCACCGCAACTACTTTGCCGGGATTGAGCCGCCCGAGATGGGCAAGTACTTCACGGTGGCACCCCCCTACCGCCTCTCCAAGGTGGAGCCGGACATCCGCCCCGCCCCGCTCATGGGTGAGCACAACGAGTACGTCCTCAAGGACGTGCTCGGCTTCAGCGATGAGGAGGTGGCGGAGATGGTGCTGGCTGGCACCATCGAGTAGCTCTTACCGTATAGCACCTGCCAGGCCTGCCGGGGTGGCCGGCCCGCCGGAGGGTGTGCCCGGTTCCGCTGTTTCCGGGTCTTGCGGCCGGCCGGATGTGTAACCTTCCCCGGCGGGTGCCGGATGCTTTATAATGGGGGCCGGTAGTCTTTGTGCTCCGGCCCGCCACGCTCTGTCCTGGCGCGTGGTAACCAAGTCCACCGGTGAAGGAGGCCCCTGACTGGTCTGGCTTAAGTTCATCGGCCTGGCCCTGGTGATTGTCGTCGCTGGTACCAAGGCGGCCAGGTATGGTGAGGTCATCGCCGTCGGGAGCGGGCTGGGCCGGATACGGGTCGGCCTGCTGCTGCTGGCGTTCATCAGCGCCATGCCCGAGCTTGTGACCGGCATCAGTTCGGTGACGCTGGTGCACCAGCCGGACCTCGGGGTGGGCACACTGGTCGGCAGCTGCCTCTTCAACCTCACCATCATTGCCCTGATGGACGTGTTCTACCGCCGTAGCCCCGTGCTCAACGCGGCCAGCCGGCGGAACCTGCGGCTGGCCCTGGTAGGGTGTGCCCTCCTGACCATCGTGGCACTGGCAATCGGCTTTCGCGAGGGCCTTGATGGCCTGGCCCTGGGGTGGGTGGGGTTGCCCACCCTGCTGGTTGGGGCCGTTTACCTCTCCAGCCTGTGGTGGATATCACGGGCGGAGGCGCAGCAGGCCCCGGCCGGGGAGAATGCCCCGGCGAAGGTGGCCGTAGCCAGCGCCTGGCTCAAGCTGGCGCTGGCGGGGCTCTTCGTAATCGGCGCGGGTATCATGATTTCGTACGTCGCCGAGGAGATTGATGCCGTTACGGGCTGGGGGGCCAGTTTCGTTGGCAGTCTTTTCCTGGCGGTGGCCACCTCTATCCCGGAGGTGGTCATTGCCATTGCCGCCTTCCGCATGGGGGCCATTGACCTGGCGGTGGCTGATATTCTTGGTGCCAACATGTTTGACCTGGCGAACCTGCTCACCCTGGACCTCTTCTACACTGATGGCCCGCTGCTTAGCCTGGCTTCAGGCTCACACCTCATCACCGCCCTGGCGGTGCTGGTGATGACGCTGGTGGTGGTAGCCGGCCTCTATTTCCGCCCGCGGCGCAAGACTTTCCGCCTGGTGCACTGGTACGCGGTGGTGCTGGTGGCTATCTACCTGGGGGGGGCCTACGCGCTCTTCACTGCTGGCGGGGGGTAGATAATGGCTGCCTCTCGGCTTGGTTTGGGCGGGCCGGGCCTGCTATAATCTAGAACTGTTGTACCGCCCCGGGAGATTGGGACCCCTGCTGAGATGGAGCTAGCCAGCCAGATAGTTGCGCTTGTCATCTTTATTGGCATGTTTGCTGCCATCATCAGTGACAGGTGGCACCGCTACATCCCCGCCCTGGCCGGGGCTGGCCTTACCATCGTCCTCCTGTTCCTTGTTATCCTGCGCAGCCCCGGGTCCATTGCCGGCGTGCTCAACCTCGGCCAGGTTGCCGGGTGGCGTTTCTGGTGGCCCGGCGAGCAGCACGTGGCCTCGCACGGGGTCAACTGGCAGACTATTATCTTCATCGGCGGGATGATGGTGATGGTGGAGGGGCTGGGCGAGGTGGGCTTTTTCCGCTGGCTGTGCCTGCTGGTGGCCCGGCTGGTGCGCTACCGGGTCGTTCCCATCCTGGTGGCCTTCATGCTCCTTTCCGGCTTCCTGGCGATGTTTATTGACAGTATCACGGTGTTGCTCTTCCTGGCGACTGTTACCGTGGAGCTGGCGCGCCTGCTCAAGTTTGACCCGGTGCCAATCATCATTGCCGAGATATTCGCCTCTAACGTGGGGGGGAGCGCCACCATGAGCGGTGACCCGCCCAATATCATCATCGGCACCGCCTTCGGCTACAGCTTCACTGACTTCCTGGTGGATACCGGCCCGATTGCATGGATAGGGATGATAGCCACGCTGGTATTCTTCTACTTCATCTTCCGCCGTACATTGCGCTCCTCGCAGGGTGAACGTGACCCGGACGCCCGGTACCCTCAGCCGCGGGAGGCCATCACCAACCCCGCCATGTTCCGGGTGAATACCGGCATCTTTCTGCTGACGGTGGTGCTGCTGGTAACACACGCCGAGACGGGGATGTCGGTGGCACTGATAGGCGTGATTGCGGCAACCCTCACCCTGCTGGCCACCCTCAGGAGGCCGGGTTACATCCGGCGGAGTGTCTACCGCCGTACCCGCCGGCTGGTGCCTGGCGTGCCCCGCCCGATGGCGGGGGGTATCGCCAGGTGGTTTAGCTCCCTCAGGCTGACGGGCTATGTCCTGCAGCGGGTGGACTGGCGTACGCTGCTGTTTTTCATCGGGCTCTTTATCTGTGTGGGTGGCCTGGAGGTGACGGGGGTGCTGGAGGTGCTGGCCCGTTTCATTGCCAGCATCTCCGGCGGCAATATCATGCTTGTCATACCCATCATCCTGTGGGTCTCGGCCGTTGCCTCGGCCGTGGTGGACAATATCCCGTTTGCCGCCACCATGATTCCGGTGCTGCGGGGGCTGACTGTCAGCACCGGCATACCCCTGCCAACACTGGCCTGGACCCTGGCGCTGGGTACGGATATCGGCGGTAATGCCACGCCGATAGGCGCCTCGGCCAACGTGGTGGGTACGGCCGTGGCCGAGCGCGAGGGCTACCGCATTGGCTGGGGGCGTTTTTGCCGGGCTGCCATCCCGGCCACCGTCATGGTCATCGGCCTCTGCTGGCTCTACCTGATACTGCGTTATGCCTAGTATGCGTATTTTGAGGCCCCGGCTGGCCCTGTTAGCTTGCGTGAGCAGGGTAAGGTGCGGTAGAATAGCAGCACAGGACGCCACAGTGGCATCACTATAGAGCGTGCCCCTGTAGCTCAGGTGGATAGAGCACCAGCCTCCGGAGCTGGGCGCGAGCGTTCGAGTCGCTCCAGGGGTATTTCAAACAGGTAATCCCGCCGCCGTGGCGTTTCTATTTATACGGAGGGAAAAGTGGCAGGAAGACCGGGGCTGCTTGAAGTCCGCTGGCACGGCCGCGGCGGACAGGGCGCCGTGACCACGGCCGAGCTTCTGGCCAAGGCCGCCATCAACGAGGGGAAGTACGCCCAGGCGTTCCCGAGCTTTGGCCCCGAGCGCCGGGGGGCTCCGGTGCAGTCCTTTGACCGCATTGATGCGCAGAACCCTATTCGCGTGCGTGCCGAGATTGCCGAGCCGGACGTGGTGGTGGTGCTGGACCCTACCCTGCTGGGCGTGGTGGACGTTACATCGGGCCTCAAGGACGGCGGTCTGCTGATTATCAATACCGCGATGAGCGCTGATGAGGCCCGCACCCGCTATGACAGCCGCTGGCGGCTGGCAACGGTGGATGCTACCCGGATTGCCCGCGAGGAGCTGGGCGTACCCATCGTCAATACAACAATGCTGGGGGCGCTCATCCGGGCGACCGGTGTGGTGGCGCTCGAGTCACTGCTGGTACCTCTCCAGGAGCGCTTCGAGCGGCTGGCAGAGCGGAACATTAGCGCCATGAAGCGGGCCTACAACGAGACCGTGATAAAGGAGATTAGCTGACTTGGTCAGGAGCGAGAAAGACATTACCTGGAAGAATGTCGAGATCGGGGCCATTGTCACGGAACCGGGTAACACGGCCCGGTACCGGACGGGTGACTGGCGCTCGCAGTGCCCGGAGATAGACTTCGAGAAGTGCATCAAGTGCGGCCTGTGCCAGACGTACTGTCCCGAGGGCTGCTTTGAGCAAAATGACGAGGGCTACTTCACCCCTGACCTGTTCTGGTGCAAGGGCTGCGGTATCTGCGCGGTTGAGTGCCCCACCGACGCCATCACCATGTTGGAGGAGGGCGGCTAATGGGCCAGCGGGTAGGGATTGAGGTCTCCCAGGCGATTGCCGAGGCCGCCCGGCTGGCCGGTGTTGATGTGGTGGCGGCTTACCCGATAACCCCCCAGACCCACATCGTGGAGCACCTGGCGGAACTGGTGGCCAGCGGAAAACTGGATGCCGAGTACATACCGGTGGAGTCGGAGCATTCGGCCATGAGCGCCTGCCTGGGCGCGGCTGCCACCGGTGCCCGCACCTTCACCGCCACGGCCGGGCAGGGCCTGGAACTGATGCACGAGGTACTGTACGTGGCATCCTCGATGCGGTTTCCCATCGTGATGGCGGTGGCCAACCGGGCACTGTCGGCACCCCTCAGCGTCTGGGGTGACCAGTCTGACCTGATGTCGGTGCGCGATACCGGCTGGATTCAGATTGTGGCCATCAACGGCCAGGAGGCGCTGGACAACGTGCTCTGCGGCTTTGCCATCGGAGAAGACCACCGCGTGCTGCTGCCGGTCATGGTACACGTGGACGGTTTCTACCTTACCCACGTGATAGAGCCAATAGATATACCTGACAAGGACGAGGTGGACCGCTTCCTGCCGGTAAGCCGGTACCCGCTGCCGCTCGACCCGGCCAGGCCGGTGACCATGGGCGCTTTTGCCCCCCCGGTAGTGTATGCGGAGGTGAAGAAGGCGCAGGACCACGTCATTAACGCCTCACGGGCGGTGATACAGGAGTACTGGGAGCGTTTTGCCGGGGTCTTCGGCCGGCACTACGAGCCGATTGAGCGCTACCGTACCGAGGGGGCGCGGACACTGCTGCTGACGATGGGTAGCTTCAGCGAGACGGCCGCGGCCGCGGTGGACAGGATGCGGGACGAGGGCAGGGACGTAGGCCTGCTGAAGCTGCGCCTGTGGCGCCCCTTCCCCTTTGAAGAGCTGCGGGCGGCTGTCAGTGAGGCGGAGGTGCTGGTGGTGCTGGACCGGGCCGTTTCCTTCGGCGGCCCGGGCGGGCCGCTGGCCTCGGAGGTGAGGTCGGCGCTTTACGGCCAGGCGCAGCGCCCGCAGGTGGTAGGCTTTGTGGCCGGCCTGGGTGGGCGTGACATTACCATCGGCGGTTTCACCGAGATGGTGACGCGCGGCCTGGAGATTGCCGCCGGGGGCCCGGCGGCCGAGTACGAGTTCTACGGGGTGAGGGAATGACAGCGCAAAGCAGGCCGTCGCGCGTACCCCGCCGCGGGCCGGATGACGAGCGCTTTGCCCCTGGCCACCGGGCCTGCGTGGGGTGTGGTGAGGCCTTGGCGGTCAAACTGGTCTGCCAGGCGTTGCCGGAGAATGTAATCGTGGCCAACGCCACCGGCTGCATGGAGGTGGTGTCCTCCCAGTTCCCCTACACCGCCTGGCGTCTCCCCTGGATCCACACCCTGTTCGAGAACACGGCGGCGGTGGCCTCGGGGATAGAGTCGGCCCTGAAGGTGCTGGAACGAAAGGGTAAACGCCGGCCTGATGGCACCAAGGTGGTGGCCATGGCCGGTGACGGCGGCACCAGTGACATCGGCCTGCAGGCCCTTTCGGGGGCACTGGAACGCGGGCACGACTTCGTCTATATTTGCTTCGATAACGAGGCCTACATGAACACCGGCATCCAGCGCTCCTCGGCTACGCCCTACGGGGCGGCGACGACGACCTCGCCGGCGGGGCGTAACAACATCGGCCAGCATACCTGGAAGAAAAATATGCCCGCCATCGTGGCCGCCCATAACATTCCCTACGTGGCCACCGCCAGCCACAGCTACCCCAAGGACCTGATGCGTAAGGTGGCCAAAGCCGCCGCCATCAAGGGCCCGGCCTACCTGCATGTTTTCTCCGTCTGCCCCACCGGCTGGCGCTCCGCCCCGGAGCTGTCCGTCAAGCTGGGGCGTCTGGCGGTACAGACCGGCATCTTCCCCCTCTACGAGATTGAAGACGGGAAGTTCAAGCTCAACCTTGACGTGAAGAGCCCCCGTCCGGTAAAAGAGTACCTCAGGCTGCAGGGGCGGTTCCGCCACCTCTCGGATGACCTGATTGAGGAAATCCAGCAGAGGGTCACCCGGGAATACGAGGTCCTGCGGGCCAGGGCACACTAGCTCGGCCCGGCTATGGCTAGCTGGCCTGGTGACGGGGTGTGGCGCAGTTGGTTAGCGCGCAGCGTTTGGGACGCTGAGGTCGGAGGTTCGAGTCCTCTCACCCCGATAGGTTGCAGGGCATGGAGCGGGGGTGCCGGTTAGCGGCACCCCCGTCTGGCTTTGGCGGCCAAAAGGGTATACCCCTCGGCGGTACACCGGGGCCAACGCCCGCTGGTGGCCGTTTCGCCGTTCCCGGCAGGGAGGGCATACCTGCTCGGCGGCGCGCCGGGGCCAAGGCCCGGTGGTGGCCGTTTCGCCGCTGGTGGCAGGAAAAGGCGTTCCCGCTCCCGCCGCTACCTTCAGGACCCTCCCTTGGTCTTCGGTTCCGGCGGCTTGATGCCGAGGCGCCTGGCGGAGTGGTCGCGCCCCAGGTAGAAGTTCAACCAGGACGGTGTCTGCCACAGCTCCCAGTTACAGGGCGGGACGATGTACGAGCCGATGGTATCTTCCTCGCCGTAGGCCTTGAGCCGCTCGTAGGCCTTCACCCAGACGCACTTCTTCTCGTTGGGGTAGACCTCGCACCAGCCGTCGTAGCTGCCGCCGCAGGGAGCATTGCGCTGGTTCTTGGGGCACTGGGACATCGGACAGAGGTAGGCCACGTCCATCAGGGCGCAGTCACCGCAGTTCATGCAACCGAAGAGGGCCACCTTGACCAGGTGCTCAAAGAAGCCGAAGAAGTGGCGCCGCCGCCGGCCGGCGTCGAAGAACCTGGCCACCGGCCGCAGTACCGGGAACAGGGGGCTCTTATCGTTGAACAGGAGGTGGTGGGCGAGCCGGCTGAAGCGGTACATCAGGGGCTTGCCCGGCCTGGAGGGGCGCTCGGCGGGTACCTCGCGGTTGAGGCGGGTGGCCGGGTCCGGCTGGAAGAAGTAGAAGCCCCTCTCCTGCGGGTAGTCAAACTCCGCCACGAGCTCCTGCCAGCCGGGTGCCAGCTCTTCGCCCTTGGTGATGATGAAGCTGGCCTGCTCGTAGGTGATGCCGTGCCCCCCGATGTGCGCCCCGGCGAAACCCATCCCCTTGGCAAGGGCGTACATCTTGGCGGCCCGCAGCAGCCGGGCCTGGCGGCCCTTGTCTTCAGCCTTGGCTTCGGCCGCCAGCTCGGCCACCAGCTTGTCGGTGACAACGCAGCCCGGTATCTGGTTGGAGTTCATCAGCCGGGCGGCCCCGAGCGGCAGTACGTAGATGTTGGCCATCACCGGGATGCGGTAGCCGTTGAGCCGGAGCCACTGCAGCACCTCGTGCATCTTGCGGGCGTCGTAGCCTACCTGGGTGATGATGAAGGCGGCCCCGGCCTCTATCTTCTTCTTGAGCTTGTAGTACTGGCCCAGCAGCTCGGCCTCGGTAATCTTGAAGGGGGAGACGCAGGCCCCGGCAAAGAAGTCGGTCGGGGTGAGGGCGGTCTTGCGGCGGGATACGGGGTGGGGCAGGCCACCGTTGAGGGCCGTTACCAGCTGGAGGGTCTGCACGGCGTCAATATCAAATACCGGCTTGGGCCTGCCGGTAAAGCCCTCGCTTGAGGGGTAGTCACCGGTGAGGATGAGGAGGTTACGCACCCCGGCCGCCGCCAGCCCGTGAAGGGTGCTTTCCATCTCGTTGCGGTTCTTGTCACGGCAGGCCAGGTGCACCAGCGGCTCGATGCCGAGCCGCTTTATCTCGGTGCAGAGCATGCCGGTGGAGAGGGCGGGGTTACCGCCGGGGTTGTCAGTAACGCTGATGGCATGGATTTTACCGTCGGCAGCGGCACGCCGGGCGTTGGCCAGGGCGTCGTCCTGCTGCTTCTCCACCGCGCCGCGGCCGGGTATCTGCTCCCAGGTCACGCAGAAGACGTCCGGGCTGAGCAGGGCCTGGCGGAAGGTATTGGCGGTTGCCCGGATGGCATTCTCAACCAGCGGCACCAGGGCCGGGGGTTCGAAGAGGCGTGATACGGGGATGGCATCGGTACCGGAGAGAACGGTGTAGGTACCCTCGGCCGTGACCATCCCCGGTTCGGCATTCCAGCCGCTCTCTTCCCCCGGGGAAAGGTCCACGGCGAGCACGGGGATGCGGCGTGTCACCCAGCCGGTACGGAGCTGGCGGTACAGCTCAAACACCGAGCCCGGCGGCTGGGTGTGGCCCAGCACGATGACGGCGGGCAACAGCTCGCGGGCCTGCGCTGGCGCCTTGGCTACCTCGGGGACGGCTATTACCTCGAAGGCCGGGCCGTTCAGTACCTGCTCGGCCTTCTCCAGGAACCGCGGGTCACTCCCCACTACCAGTACTTTGTGCCTGATGTCTTGTGCTGTCTCCTGCATTGTCCTGCCTTTCTTTATAATGGCATAAGCGGTCGGACCTCCAAAGCTGCTGGTAGGTCTCCTGCATTGTCCTGCCTTTCTTTATCTACCGCGGTAGTCTTATTCCACCCGTATCTTGCCTGCCTCGCCGCTGGTGACCTCGCCGACGATAGCGGCTTCGCGGATACCGGCCTGGTGGAGGCGGGCCAGGAAGGCTTCTGCCTGGCCGGCGGCGAGGCTTACCAGCAGCCCGCCCGAGGTCTGGGCATCGAAGAGAACATCCTGGAGGTGCTCCTCAATGCCCGGCCTGAAAGAGACACGCCCGGCGTAGTACTTCTTGTTGCGGAAGAGGCCGCCCGGGCACAGGCCGCGCCGGGCTAAGGTCACCACCTCGGGGAAGAGCGGCACCGCCGCCAGCTTGAAGGTCAGCCCCACCTGGCTCTGCTCGGCCATCTGGGCGGCGTGGCCGAGCAGGCCGAAGCCGGTAATATCGGTACAGGCGTGGGCACCGGCCTCCAGCATCAGCTCCGCGGCGGTGCGGTTGAGGGTGGCCATGCTGCGAGCTATCCGCTCCACCAGGGCCTCATCGGCCTGGCCCCCCTTGGCGGCGGTGTTGATGATGCCGGTGCCGAGGGGCTTGGTGAGCACAAGGCGGTCGCCCGGCCGGGCCCCGGCGCTGCTTACCAGCCGGTCCGGGTGCACCGTGCCCGTCACCGCCAGGCCGTACTTGAGCTCCGTGTCCTCCACGCTGTGCCCGCCCACCAGCGCCGTGTCTGCCTCGTCCAGTTTGTCCAGGCCGCCGCGCAGGATGTCTTCCAGTACCGAGGCGTCCATCGTCCCGACGGGAAAGCAGAGGATGTTGAGGGCCGTCAGCGGGCGGCCGCCCATGGAGTAGATGTCGCTCAGGGCGTTGGCCACTGCCACCTGCCCGAAGGTATAGGGGTCATCCACGATGGGCGTAAAAAAGTCCACTGTCTGGATGAGGGCCAGGTCAGCCGAAAGCCGGTAGACCCCGGCGTCATCCAGGCTTTCCATGCCGCGGATTACGTTCGGGTTGGTGTGGATGGGTAGGTGTTTCAGGGCTGGATACAGGTCACCCGGACCTATCTTGGAAGCTCAGCCGGCACCGCGGACGGTCTGCGTCAGGCGCGGGCGTTGACGCCTGTCCATTTCCACCTCCTGGTGACTGCGGGCGCCAGAACACGGCCCGTTGTATTTTAGCACGTGGCGGGGCCGGGGCAAAGGGGTTGTACTCGTCCCGGTACAGGGGCGATGCCTGGGCCGCATGCCCGTGGTATGATTCTGCCACTGGAGCCTGGTGCTGCCTTTACCGGCCCCGGTGTGGTGTTACCAAATCTGGTTGGGTGGGGTCATCGCTAACCTTTTACCTGCCCCGGCGTTATAAGTAGTAACCGCGGTTGAGAGACAGTATCCTAACCAAGGAGGACCAGAAGATGAGGATGAAGAAGAGGTGGCTGGCAGTAATGGCGGTCTTGATGGCGGCCGTCATGGTCTTCGGGGCCGTGCCTGCCATGGCGGACACCGGCACTGACTCGGCCGGGGAGGTGCCGCCGGCGGCGCTGGGCGTCCGTGCCCCGCGGGTGGCGCCGGTGGGCGAGGAAGTGACGATTGGTGTGTTTGAGCGCCGCAGCCAGGAGCCGGTGGCCGGGGCAGGTGTCTGGGCGCTGAGTCGCGAGAGTGCGGCCGAGCTACGGAGCCAGGTTGAGGCCCTGCGCGAGGCCGAAGGTACGGCCGAGATTGACCACGAGAGCCTGCTGAACAGCCTGGGGCAGTTCCTGGGTGTGACCGGTGAAGACGGGGCCATCACCCATATCTTTGCCGAGGAAGGCCTTTACATTCTGGTGGCCTTCAAGCCTGGCTACCGACCCGGTATTACCGCCACCCGGATTGGTGAGCCGCCGGCGGCGCTGGGTATCCGTGCCCCGCGGGTGGCGCCGGTGGGCGAGGAAGTAACGATTGGTGTGTTTGAGCGCCGCAGCCAGGAGCCGGTGGCCGGGGCAGGTGTCT
>CAZBPZ010000002.1:46159-47876 GCA_964493955.1 uncultured Dehalococcoidales bacterium
AGGAAGTAACGATTGGTGTGTTTGAGCGCCGCAGCCAGGAGCCGGTGGCCGGGGCGGGTATCTGGGCGCTGCCGCGCGGTGCCGCCGAGTCCCTGCGGGCCAGGATGGAACAGCTCCGTCAGGGCGGGACCGACCTGCAGGCTGCCCTGGATGAGCAGGGCTACTTCATCGGCCGCACCGGTGAAGGCGGCACCGTTACCCATACCTTTGACCAGCCCGGCCCTTATGTACTGGTGGCCCTGAAGGAGGGCTATCGCCCCGGCTTTACCCTGACATTCGTCAGGCCCGTTCACCGGGCACTCGGCATCAGGGGGCCGCGGGTGGTGCCGGCTGGCGAGGAGTTCACCCTGACCGTGATTCAGCGCCAGACACAGGAGCCGGTTGGAGACGCCGGGGTCTGGGCACTCTCCCGTGAAAACGCTGCTTCTCTGCGGGAGGCGTTTGCCCATCTCAAGGAAAAGCGTAACCAGCCCGGCGAGGCACCCGACTACGCAGCCCTGGTGGAAGGTATTGGCGGGCGGTTCCTGGGCCGGACGGCCGACGACGGGACACTGGTCTGCACCTTTGAGGAAGCCGGCCATTACCTGCTGATTACCGTCAAGGCCGGTTACATCCCCGGCATTGCGCCACTCTTTGTCAGGCAGCACCCTGCCAGCGGCGAGGGTGCTGCCCTGGAGTCGGCGGCCGGCTTCGGGGCGCAGCGCGCCCGGGCCTGGCCCCACCGGGGCCGTAACCACGGCGGAGGTCCCCGTGGAAAGCCGGAGCGCGGCCAGGGCCTCTGGTAGGCCGGCTGGCCCGTATCTTTAGAAGACAGCTGAAGGGAAGCCCCGCCAGCGGCGGGGCTTCTTCGTGCCCGGGTGCTCAGACGAGGCTGATGTGCCCGAAGATGCGGTTGGCCAGGAAACCGGCGATTGGGGGGAAGAAGAAGGAGCAGGCCAGCCGGATGGCGGTGAACTTCCAGCCCATGATGCCAATCTCCATCGGCAGCCGTGAGAAGGCCAGCAGTGACCAGCCTGTTAGCAGCGCCACCATCGTGCCGACACCGGCACCTAGCTGCAGCAGGCCGGCCGCCATCGGCAGGCTGACGTACGGGCCGCCCGGCAGCATCCCACCTACCGCCGTCCCTATCAGGATACCCTTCCAGCCGGACTCCGTCCCCACCCACCGCGATATCATCCCCTGCGGTATGAGCTGGGGAATAATACCGGCGATGATAAAGGCAAAGATGAGCAGCGGCGCAATCTGGAGCAGCATCTGGCCCCCGGCCCTGAGGCCGGTGATGTGGGCATTACCTCCTTTGAAATAGGCCAGGACGATAAAGATGACCGCCAGCACTCCCATCACAATCGTCGGTACCAGCATTGGCCTGGACCTCCTCTGCATACTAGACCCCCTTCACTGCTACCCCACCACCGGCGAGGGGCTTTCCCGGAACGGGTGCAGCCGTGTCATCAGTGAGAAGAGGTAGGGGTAGCTCTCCTTTAGGTGCTCGGCGTAGGCTATCCACTCTACCACCAGCAGGCTGTAGAGCCGCTCGATGTCGGTCGAGAGGTGGTCAAGGTCGGTCTCCGGCAGGTCGGCCAGCGACGCCCGGGCCTCCAGTTCCTCGGCGAGGTGGAAGGTGGCCCAGAGGAGGTCGGTGAAGCGGTCGTGCTCGAGCAGGTTGGGGTTCTCCAGCAGGCGTAGCAGGAAGGGACGCCGTCTCAGCAGCAGCTCG
>CAZBPZ010000002.1:47976-51173 GCA_964493955.1 uncultured Dehalococcoidales bacterium
GCAGCAGCTCGGAGCCGATTTCGCTGAAGAAGGCCCCCACCACCATGTTCAGTTTCTGCTGGATGGTCTGCTTCTCGCGGCGCGATAGCAGGCGCTCCAGCACGATGACCACCAGGAAGACCTCCAGCGGCAGGAAGGCCAGGTCACCCACCATGTAGATGAAGATGTGGTGGATGTCCCGGAAGATGGCATAGTGCAGGGCGTAAATGGCGGCCGAGGCCACCAGAAACGCCAGGCCCAGCAGGAGCAACGTACGGGGACGCCACATTTCTTACCTCCGTGAGTGCCGGGCCCTCTCGGCCGGCGTCTCAGGAATGATAACCAGGTAGCGTACTTCAACCGGGGCGGGACCCTGCGGGTGCTTCAGGATGGTGTCGGCAGGCCTGGCCTAGAGGCCGTGCACGGAGCCGGGTGCCCTTACCATCAGCACCGGTACCGGCGAGGCGCGCAGCAGCCGGTCGGCCACGCTTCCCAGGAAGAGGCGGCTGGCCCCGGAGCGCCCGTGGGTGGCGGTGATTATCAGGTCCACACCGGCGCTGCGAGCGAAGTCCACCAGCTGCTCAACGACATTGCCAAAGAGGACCCTGGTCTCCACCGCTACACCTTTCTTTCGCAGCGCCTCGGCTTTCTCCTCCAGGTACCCGGCTGCCATCTCGAGGCTGTCCACCTCCAGGCGGTGGCGTTCCTCCGGGCTGAGGCGGGTCTCGGCACCACCGTAGAGCTTGAGAGGCGGCACCACTCTTACCAGGGTCACCGTGGACACCTGGCAGCCGCTGGCGATGGCCTCCACGTGCGGCAGGACACATTCGGCCAGCTCCGAGCCATCAAGCGCCACCATGATGTGCTGGTACATACCCACCTCCCCCGTAGCTTTGAGCACGCCTGGCTGCAGATAATAATGCTGGGAGGTATGTGGCAGTGTCAAGTGCGCGCCCCGGCCGGGGATGAAAGTAGGGCACCTGTCGGCTATACTGGTGGCATGGTGAAGCCGTGGTATTCGCTCCGGCCTGATGAGGTGCTGGTGGCGCTGGGGTCCCGGGAGTCGGGGCTGACAGCTGCCGAAGCGGCCAGCCGCCTGCGTGAGTATGGCCCCAACCAGCTCCGCCCCCGCGCCAGGCCCTCGTCGCTCGGGCTCTTCCTGCGGCAGTTCATGAGCCCCCTCATCTACGTGCTGGTGGCGGCCGCCGCTATCTCGATGCTGGCGGGCGAGTTCACCGATGCCATCGTCATCGCCGTCGTGCTCCTGGCTAACGCCGTCGTCGGCTACGTGCAGGAGAGCCGCGCCGAGCGGGCCATGGAGGCCCTGATGAAGATGTCGGCCCCACGGGCACGTGTTGAGCGTGACGGGCAGGCCATGATGGTACCAGCGCGCCAGCTCGTGCCCGGCGACGTCATCCTGCTGGAGAGCGGTGATAAGGTGCCGGCCGATGTCCGCCTGCTGGAGGTAGCCAGCCTCCAGGTGAACGAGGCATCTCTTACCGGAGAGTCGACGCCGGTACACAAGTCTACCGGCGTTCTCACCGGGACGCCGACAGTAGCGGAACGGACGAACCTGGCCTTTATGGGCACCATTGTGACCTACGGCCGGGCCAGGGCAGTGGTGACCGGTACCGGCATGAATACGGAGATTGGCCGGATTGCCGGCGCCCTGCGCGAGGTCAGGCCGGAGAGGACCCCGCTGCAAAAGAGTATCGCCCGGCTGGGTAACTACCTGCTGTTCCTCTTCCTGGGTATCGTGGTGGTGCTGATAGCTGTCAGTCTTGCCAGGGGGCTGGGGTGGCTGGAGGTACTGCTGCTGGCGGTGGCGGCGGCCGTCTCGGCGATTCCGGAGGGGCTACCGGCGGTGGTCACGGTGGTACTGGCGCTGGGAATGCGCCTCATGGCGCGGCGCAATGCCATCATCCGCCGCCTGGTGGCGGTGGAGACGCTGGGCTCGGCCACCGTCATCTGCTCCGATAAGACGGGCACACTGACGATGAACGAGATGACAGTCAGCCGCCTTTATGCCGGCGGGCGCTTCACCGAGGTTATCGGTGAGGGGTACAGCCTGGCGGGTGAGTTACGGCGTGACGGTCGGCCGGTGGACGCCACCGCTGACCCGGATATCCAGCAGGCGCTGCGTATCGGCCTGCTCTGCAATGATGCCCGGCTGGCGGAGGGTGACGGCGGGGTGGAAATCATCGGTGACCCGACCGAGGGGGCACTGCTGGTGGCGGCTGCCCGGGCGGGCCTGGACAGGCAGCGTCTGGCCGAGACCATGCCGCGGCTGGACGAGATTCCATTCCAGGGTGAGAAGCGCTACATGGCCACGCTGCATGCGGCTGAAGACGGCCGGCGGGTGGTCTATGTCAAGGGGGCGCTGGAGCGCTTGCTGGCGATGTGCCGCTGGCTCCTGCGGGAGGGGCGGGTGGTGCCGCTGGGCGAGGCCGAGACGGCCGCTATCCGGGCCGCCCACGACGCTATGGCCGGCCAGGCGCTGCGTGTCATGGCGCTGGCCTACGCCGAGGTGTCACCGGGCGGGGGCGGCCTTCAGGAGGCCGATATTGACGGGCGGCTGGTGTTTGTTGGCCTGGCGGGTATGGCCGACCCGCCGCGGGAAGAGGCGCGCCGGGCAATCAGGCTTTGCCGGCAGGCCGGTATCAGCGTGAAGATGGTCACCGGTGACCACCGTGCCACCGCCGAGGCAATCGCCCGCCAGCTGGACATGCTGGACGGCGAGGTCGTGACCGGGGCCGAGCTTGAGGCGATGAGTGACACCGAGCTGGCCGGCCGTGTTGAGCGTATCAGCGTCTTCGCGCGTATTGAGCCGCTGCACAAGCTGCGGATAATACAGGCCCTCAGGGCGCGGGGGCATGTGGTGGCCATGACCGGCGACGGCGTCAACGACGCCCCGGCCCTGAAGGCGGCCGACATCGGCGTGGCGATGGGCATCACCGGCACCGACGTGGCCAAGGAGGCCAGCGACATGGTGCTGGCCGATGATAACTTTGCCTCGGTGGTGGCGGCCGTGGAGGAGGGCCGGGCCGTCTTCAACCGTCTCCGCGGCGTCGTCTTCTTTCTGATGAGTGCCAACCTGGGCGAGCTGCTGGCCCTCATCCTGGGGGTGGCCTTTACCGGCTACGCGCCGCTGCTGCCGGTGCAGATTCTGTGGGTGAACCTGGTGACAGACACCATCCCGGCCATCCCGCTCGGCCTGG
>CAZBPZ010000003.1:0-44315 GCA_964493955.1 uncultured Dehalococcoidales bacterium
GCACCAGCCCGCCCCCTTCCCCGTAGAGCAGCAGATGGAGTCGCTCTCTGGTCAGGTCCTTGATGGGCCGGTCCAGCGGGAAACCGGTACGCCGCAGCTGGTGCAGATGCCAGAAGTGGGCCTGGTACGGCCGCACGGCCCCCTGCAGTACCGAGAGGTTCTTATCAGGGATGACCAGGTCTGGGTCAATCTCCTGGCGGAACCCCAGCCCGGTACAGGTCGGGCAGGCACCGTGCGGGCTGTTGAAGCTGAAAGTCCGCGGCTCAATTTCCCCCAGGCTAACCTCGCAGTGCACGCAGGCAAACTGCTCGGAGAAGAGCATCTCCTCCCCTCCCAGAACAGAGACGAGGACCACCCCTCCCCCGAGCCTGAGAGCCGTCTCCACCGAGTCAGCCACCCGGCTCTGGCTATCGCTCTGGCCAATGACAAGCCGGTCTATCACCGCCTCAATGGTATGCTTGCGGTTCTTGTCCAGCTGGATTTGCCCGGAGAGGTCACGTATCTCGCCGTCCACCCGCACGCGCACGTAGCCACTCCGGCGCAGGTCATCAAACACCTGCAGGTACTCACCCTTGCGGTCGCGCACCAGGGGTGCCATTATCATCAGGCGTGTCCCCGCCGGTAACCCCTGGATTGCGTCCGCTATCTGCTCCACTGTCTGGCTGGTGACCTCACGGCCGCACTCCGGGCAGTGAGGGTGGCCCACCCGGGCAAAGAGCAGCCGCAGGTAGTCATATACCTCGGTCACCGTTCCCATGGTGGAACGCGGGTTACGGCCCGGCCCCTTCTGGTCGATGGATATTGCCGGGCTCAGGCCCTCAATGTAGTCCACGTCCGGCTTCTCCATCCGGCCAAGGAACTGGCGGGCGTAGGCAGAAAGCGACTCCATGTAGCGGCGCTGGCCCTCGGCGTAGATGGTATCGAACGCCAGCGAGCTTTTCCCCGACCCGGAGACACCGGTGATGACCACCAGCCTGTCCCGGGGGATAGTCACATCAATGTTCTTGAGGTTGTGCTCGCGGGCGCCCTTGACGATAATGGAATCAAGCGGCATGAGTACCCCTCACGGCCACATTCTAGCACCGCCGTGGGGGTGAAACAAACGCCGGGCCGGAGGGAGACGGGGCCAGGCAGCCGGCCCGCGTGGCCAGCTCCCTTTGAGTCCGGCGGCAGGACATACTACAATGAGACGGGTACACCGTCCGGGTACGGGAAAGGAAGGTATCGGCCGTGACGTGCCGGCCGGAACATGGCTAACAGCTCGGGCTATTCCGTTGTAACGCCGGCAACCGGGGCGAAGCCGCCGGTGACGGGAAAGCCACCCTTCCACCGGCGGCTATTTTACGGCTGGTGGATGGTGCTGGCCTCCACCGTGCTCAACTTCTTCGCCGGCGGCACCTTCGTTTACGGCTTCACCGTCTTCTTTAACCCCATTCGCAACACCTTCGGCTGGGGGGCAGCCGTTACCTCGGTGGCTTTCACCCTGCAGCGGCTCGAGTCTGGCCTGCTAGAGGCGGCGGCCGGCTATCTGGTGGACCGCCTCGGGCCGCGCCGGCTGATGGTGGCCGGGTGGAGCGTCGTCGGGCTGGGCTTTGTCCTCATGAGCCGCATTCAGTCCCTGTGGCAGTTCTATGGCGCCTTCCTGCTGATTGCCGTCGGGCTGAGCTTCGGCGCTTTCACCGTTATCTTCTCCACTATCGCCAACTGGTTCCACAAGAAGCGCAGCCGCGCCATGACACTGGTCGTCACCGGGTTTGGCATCAGCGGCCTGCTGGTACCACTGGTGGCGATGGCAGTGGAAGGCTTCGGCTGGCGCCAGGCGTTGCTCGGCATCGGGGTTGCTGCCTGGGCCTTGGGCATCCCCCTCAGCCTGCTCATGCGGCACCGGCCGCAGCCGTACGGCCTGCTGCCGGACGGGGCCACCACCGCCAGCATCACCAACGATACCCCCAACCAGACCGGTGCCACCTCCTTTACACCGCTGGCCGCTCTGCGCACCCGGGCCTTCTGGATGCTGGCAGCCGTCTTCTTCTTCCAGTTCACCGGCATCAGCGCCGTCAATGTCCACATCGTCCCCTACCTGGAAAGCGTTGGCATTGCCACCACCCTGGCCGCTACCGCCGTCACCGGTATCACGCTCTGCAGCCTGATTGGCCGCCTCGGCTTCGGCCTCCTGGGCGACTTTGCCAACAAACGCACCCTTATTGCCATTGGCATGGCCCTCCAGGCCCTGGGCGTCTTCATATTCTCGTTTGTCGACACGGAACGGGTGTGGCTGCTCATCCCCTTCCTGCTGACCTACGCCCCCGGCTTCGGGGCAACCATACCCCTGCGCCTTGCCATCCAGGCCGACTACTTCGGCACCGCCAACTACGGCACCATAATGGGGATGATGATGCTGATCAGCATGGTAGGCGGGCTTGCCAGCCCCATCATCGCCGGCTGGCTGTATGATACCATCGGTAGTTACCAGATGGCCTGGCAAATCTTCGCCCTCATCACCCTGCCCGCCGCTCCCCTCATGCTCCTGGCAAGGCCACCGAGACCACCCCGGCGGGCTGGCAGACAACCTTAACCCGGTACAGGTATCCCCCTACCTGTGGAACAATTTCCGCAGGCAGAACAAGGCCCGAGGGACATGATGAAAAGAATTGCAGGTTTTGGTTATGGTGGGCCTGATGGTGGTGACGCGGGTCCTTGCCTCCTGCCAGCCGGCCACCCCGACCACCCCGGAGGAGGGGCAGGTCATCAAAGGCGAGGTGGAACAGCCAGCGGCCCCGACGGCTCCGGCCGAAGAGAAAGAGGTAGTGCCAGCCGAAGAGGGAGGCCCGCAGAAGACTACGCCTCGGCGCCCGCCCCAGAAGCCCGGCCCTCCCTCCGGCCGGACCTGCCCCGCTCCGGGACCTACCCCTCAGCAGGGGACCGGGCACCAGTCCGGCCCGCAAAAGGCCGGCACCACTCCGCCATCGGTGCCGCGAGTTTAGTGGACTACCCCCGGGCTGTCAAAAAACTTTCCGGTGACTGCCCGGCCCGTACCGGCCGTAAGACCAGCACCTTGCCCCCCGGAGCGACGGCTGGTAACATGAGTAACATGGCACCACGCCCCCCGTCCCTGGAAGAGGTGTTCTCACCACGCAGCATCGCCGTGGTGGGGGTGTCCGGCTCGGGGCGCAACTTTGCTAGCGGCGTCCTCGTGGCGCTGAAAGAGGCCGGCTTTCCCCGCGTTTACCCCGTCAACCCCCGCCACGCCGAGGTGCTCGGTGTCACCTGCTATCCCGGCCTGCTGGCTATCCCGGACGTGGTCGACCACGTGGTCGTCAGCATCCCGGCCGAGTCGGTGCTGGCCCTGCTGGACGAGTGCGCCACCAAGGGGGTGCGCTCGGTGCATTTCTTCACCGCCGGGTTCAGTGAGAGCGGCGAGGCGGAGCGTGCCCGGCTCGAGCAGGCCATGCTGGAGAAGGCACGCCAGGGCGGCTTCCGCATCCTGGGGCCAAACTGCATCGGCATGGCGGTGCCGGCGCGGCGTGTCACCAATACACCGGGCATCCCCCTGGAGCCGGGGCCGGTGGCCTTCATCTCCCAGAGTGGCGGTCATGCCAGCAACCTTCCCCAGTACGGCGGCCCGCGTGGCCTGCGCTTCAGCAAGATTGTCTCTTACGGCAACGGCCTGGACATTGATGAAAGCGAGCTGCTGGAGTACCTGGCAACCGACCCGGCCACCGGCATCATTGCCGTCTATATTGAAGGTGTCAGGGACGGCCGGCGCTTCCGCACTGCCCTTGAAAAGGCGGCAGCGGTCAAGCCGGTGGTCATCTACAAGGGGGGCACCACCGGGGCCGGGCAGCGTGCCGCCCACGGCCACACTGCCAGCCTCACCAGCTCGGTGGCCGTCTTCCAGGCGCTCTGCCACCAGGCAGGGGCCATCCTCACGGACGATTTTGAAGAGCTACTGGACGTGGTGGTGGCCCTGCGCTTTGTCCGGCCGGTACCGGCCAGCACCGGCGTGGCCATAGTGGGAGCCGGCGGGGGGCCGAGCGTGCTGGCCAGCGATGAAGTGGAAAAGGCCGGGCTTGCCATGCCACAGACAACACCGGCGGTACGCGCCGAACTGATGCGGGCCCTGCCCCTGGCCGGCAGCATCTTCGCCAACCCGATTGATGCCCCCAACCTCGCCACCCCGGAGGCGATTACCGCCACCGTGCAGGTCCTGAGCCGGGTACCGGAGATAGGTGCCTTCATCTACCACCTGGGGTTCCATCCCATCAGTAGCTGGGGCGGCGGCCGCTTCGCGCAGCCGTCTTTCCTGCAGCCCGTCACCACCGGCCTGAAGCAGGTCTGGCAAACGTCCGGCAAGCCGGTGCTGATGGCCCTGCGCCCGGGCCTCAACCTGGAGGAGATGAAAGACTTCCTGGCTGTGCAGGAAGCCCTGGTTGCCGCCGGTTTCCCGGTCTTCCACTCGCTGCGGCAGGCCGCCCGTGCCCTCGCCAGGGTGATTGCCTGGCACCGGCGGCGCGACACCTAGCCGGCCGATTTTTCCCCGCCGACCGCCCCGGACACAAAGAGCCCGCTAATTTCGTCTTCGCTGAAGCCGAGCTCGCGCAGCACCTGGCCGGTACTGGCCCCGCTGGGCACCCCCAGGCTCCTGACGCGGCCGGGTGTCCCGGAGAGCTTGATGGGTATCCCGATTTGCCTGACTTTGCCCGCCTGCGGGTGTTCGTACTCCAGCACCATCTGGCGGTGCCGCACCTGCGGGTCACGAAAGGTCTCGTCCAGGTAATAGACCGGGCCGAAGCAGACTTCCTTCCCCTCGAAGAAGGCGGCCCACTCGTCGCGTGTTTTCGTCCGGAAGATGGCGGCCAGCTCGGCCGTCACGGCATCCAGCTCTTCCTGCGAGAACGGCCCGCGCTGGTACTTGATGAGGTCTTCTCTCCCCAGCAGGTGGCAGAGGTTGTCCCAGAAGTGCGGCTCAATGCAGGCGATGGTGATATACTCGCCGTCCTTGCAGGCGTAAACATTCGTCCAGGGGTGCGCCCCGGTGAGGCGCGTCTCGCCGCGCTTTGGCACCCTGCCTGTCAGGAAATAACCCGGCGCCTCCTGTGCCAGCAGGGAGATGACACTGTCCAGATAGGCCACGTCCACGTACTGCCCCTGGCCGGTACGCTCCCTTGCCAGCAGGGCAATCAGGATACCCGCCAGCCCGTGCATGGCCGCACCGCCGAAGTCAGCAATCAGGTTGCTCGGCAGGTAAGGCGGGCCGTTACGCTGGCCGATGAGGCTGAGGGCACCCGCCAGGGAGATGTAGTTCATGTCGTGCGCCGGCCGCAGCGCGTAGGGACCGTCCTGCCCGAAGCCGCTCAGCGAGCAGTAGACCAGCCGCGGGTTTACCCGCCGCAGGTCTTCGTAGCCGGCCCCCAGCCGCGCCATCACGCCGGGGCGGAAGCCTTCCAGCAGCACGTCCGCCTTCTGCACCAGCCGCTTCAGCACTTCCCTGCCCCCGCCCGACTTGAGGTTGAGGATAATGCTGCGCTTGTTACGGTGATTGGTATTGAAGGCAGCCACCTGCACCGGGTCCAGGTCACCCTGGGGGTCAGCTACCGGTGGGGGGTCCACCCGGATAACATCGGCCCCGAAATCAGCCAGGAACATGGTAGCGTGGGCACCGGGGTACCCCCGTGTAAAGTCCAGTACGACCATCCCCTCAAATGGCAACATGGCAAAACCCCCGTGCCAGAGTAGTGAAATGATAGCCCGCCGCGCCGCCGCTGGCAAGACGGGGCCCGGCATCCATTGGTGGAACTGTCAGGTAGGCTCCCGCGGAAAGCCCTGCACCTGTACCTATTGACACGGCCCGCGGTCAATGCTAGGTTGAAGTTCGGCCGGGACCGGTGGCGAGTGGAGTCACTGCCCTGTCGCCGGGGGCCCAGAGTCTGGGTCCCCGGCGACGTCACAGACTCATAACATGTCTTGCAGGTGTTCGTCCCTGCAGGGGCACGGTGGAGTGAATGGTCAACGCTTTCATTCAGAATGTGGCCCTGCTGATAGCCCTCTCCACCCTCTACCAGCTGCTGGTGCGCTACTATCCCCCCACCCGTCTGCTCGGCAAGGTGCTGGCCGGCCTGCTTTTCGGTGGCGTTGCCATGGCAGGCATGACGCTGGCGTTCGAGACCGCACCGGGCATCATCCATGATGGCAGCTCCATCGTCATGACCCTGGCCGGCCTGTTCGGCGGCCCCACCGTCACCCTGGTGGCCGTGGTGGTGGCCGGGGCATACCGCCTGCTCCTCGGCGGGAGCGGGGTATGGGCCGGGCTGGCCACAATCGTGCTCTGCGCACTGGTGGGACTAGGGTTCCGCCGCACCTCTCGCCGGCAGCCCGGGCAGATAAGTCCCCTGCTGCTCTACGGCATTGGCCTCACCAGCCACGTCGTCATGCTCCTGAGCCAGCTACTGCTGCCCTGGTCACTGGCACCGGGTGTCATCGCTGATATCTGGTTACCGGTCGTGCTGATATTCCCCGTTGCCACGCTGCTGATGGGCCTGCTACTGCAGAACTCGCAGGCACTGCTGAAGTCCGAGGAGCGCTACCGCTCCTTCTTTGAGACGGCACGGGACGCCGTTTTCATCACCACCCGGGACGGGCGGTGGGTGGACTGTAACCAGGCCGCCGTGGAGATGTTCGGCTACCCGAGCAAAGGGGAGCTGCTGCAGAGCAGCGTGGTGGACCTCTACGCCGACCCGGAAGACAGGCGGCGCCATACCCGGCTCATCGAGCAGCACGGGCTCCTCCGTGACGAGCCGGTCACGCTGCGCCGCCGCGACGGCACCATCATCCACACCCTCATCAGTTCGGCGGTCAGGAAAGACAGCGAGGGCAACGTCCTGGGCTACCAGGGAACAATCCGCGATATTACCGGGCAGATGGAGATGGAAGAAGCGCTCCGGGCCAGCGAGCAGCGCTTCCGCGAGCTGGCGGACCTGATGCCGGTGGCCGTCTGGGAAGTGGATACCGAAGGACGCTTCACCTACGGCAACCAGCAGGGGATGCGCCTCCACGGCCTGACAGCCCGGGATGTCCTCTCGCCCCCGAGCGCCTTTGAGCTCTTTGTGCCGGAAGACCGGCCCCGCCTGCGGGAGGACCTGCAACGGGTCCTCAGTGGCGAGGAACTGGGCGGGGTGGAATACACCGGCCTGAGAAAGGACGGCAGCACCTTCCCCGCCCTCATCTTCGCCAGCGCCATCGTGCGTGAAGGACGGCCGGTCGGTGTACGCGGAATCACCGTCGATATCACCGAGCGCCGGCAGATGGAGGAGGAACTAAGGCAGGTCAGGGACTACCTGGCAATGCAAATCAGGCGCATGCCCATCGGCCTAATCATCTGGGACACGGAGTTCCGCGTGCAATCGTGGAACCCGGCAGCGGAGATGATTTTCGGCTACAGTGCCGCAGAAGCAACGGGTAAGCACCCTTACGAGTTTATTGTACCTGACGAGGCACAGCCCCACGTTGACCAAATCTGGCAGCGGCTACTCAGCGGGGATGAGACGGCGCACAGTGTAAATAGCAACCGGCGCAAGGATGGTCGCCTCATTATCTGCCAGTGGACAAATACGCCGCTCAAACAGGAGGACGGCACCATCACCGGCGTTCTCTCCATGGTACAGGACATCACCGAGCGCTGGCAGGCGGAAGGGGCACTGCGTGAGTCCGAGCAGCGGTTCCGCGCTCTGGTTGAACTCGGGGCCGAGGCAGGTGAGGCCATTGTCCTGCTGCAGGACGAGGAAGGTAAAGAAGGTATCCAGGTCTTCTGCAACCAGACCTGGCCCCGCCTTACCGGCTACTCTGAAGAAGAGCTGCTCGGCACCTCATTCTTTGACCTGCTGCACCCGGATGACCACGCCGCCTCGCTCGAGAGGCATCGCCGGAAAATGCATGGCGAGAGCCTGCCCGGCCTATTTGAGGTAACCCTCCTCCGCAAGGACGGCTCCGAGGTCCCGGTGGAGCTCACCGGCGCCGTCACCACCTACCGCGGCCGGGCGGCTAACGTGGTCTACCTCAGGGACATCTCGGCCCGCAAGGCTGCCGAGCAGCGCCTCGGACGCCTTAACCGTGCCCTGCGTGTCTTGAGAGACGTGAACCAGCTTATTACCCACGAAAAAGACCGCCAGGCCCTGCAGCAGGGTATCTGTGACCTGCTGGCGGAAACGCCGGGGTACCAGCACGCCTGGCTCGTGGAGCTCGACACTGCCGGCACCCCCGGCCGGCTGTTCTCCGCCGGCGAGACAGCCGGGTCTGAACGCCTGCAGCAATACCTGCAGAACGGCCAGCTACCGGTCTGTATCCGGGAAGCCATCCGGGTAGAGTCCCCGCCGGTGCTGACAGGCCTTGACCCGGCCCGGCACCATGACTGCCCCCTTGCCCCGTTCCATCGCCACCGCCAGGTAGCGGTAGCGCGCCTCGCCCATGGCGAAAGGCTGTACGGGGCGCTCGGTGTCGTTACCTCGCAGGAAACCCCAATCGACAGTGAAGAAGTGGGGCTCATCGCCGAGCTGGCCGGTGATGTTGCCTTCGCCCTGAGCGCCCTGGAGGCCGAGGCCGAGGCCCGTGAAGCGGCGGCCCTGCGTCGCTTCACCCAGCTCCAGACCACCTTCCTCGCCAACGTCTCCCACGAGCTGCGGACTCCCCTCGCCTCCATCAAGGGCTTCATCTCCACCCTGCTCCGCCCCGATGTACAGTGGAGCGAACCGGAAAGGCGCGAGTTCCTCCAGATTGCCGACCGCGAGGCCGACCGGCTTGGCCGCCTCGTCAGCGACCTGCTGGACATGTCACGCATCGAAGTGGGTACCCTGAGGCTGGACAAAAGGCATTGTACCCTCAACGAAGTCCGCAAGACCGTGGCCGCCACGCTGGAGCAGCTCACGGCCCGCCACCATCTGAAATGGTCGGTACCGCGACAACTGCCAGCCATGCTGGCCGACCCGCAGCGCGTCGGCCAGGTCATCACCAACCTGGTGGAGAACGCCGCCAAGTTCTCCGAGGAAGGCACCGAAATCCAGATAAGCGCCGTCCATCAGCGCGGAATGGTGGCCATCAGCGTGGCCGACCAGGGCCAGGGCATCCCGCCGGAGCAGCTGGAGCGCATCTTCGACCGGTTCTACCAGCTGGAGCACCGCGCCCGCGGCCAGGTCGGGGGCAGCGGCACCGGGCTGGGACTGAGTATCTGCCGCGGCATCGTGGAGGCACACGGGGGCAAAATATGGGCCGAGAGCCAGCCGGGTGAAGGCGCCAGGTTCACCTTTACCCTGCCCCTCTACAGACCTGAATCGCCGGCCCCTGGTACCCCCGGCGGGGCCGGGGCAGAGAAATAGCAGCCGGAAGGCAAGACAGGATGGTGAGAAAGCACCGGATACTGGTAGTCGACGATGACCCGGCGGTACTGCGTTTCGTCTGTGCCAACCTCAGGGCCGACGGCTATGGCGACCTTGCTGCCAGCAACGGCGAAGAGGCCATTGAGCTGATAGAACGCGAGCAGCCCGACCTCGTCATCCTGGACCTGATGCTCCCCGGGCTGAGCGGCCTCGAGGTCTGCAAGCGGGTGCGCCAGTGGTCGGACGTGCCCATCCTGATGCTGAGCGCCCGCGGCGCCGAGGATGACAAGGTGGAATGCCTCGAGGCCGGGGCCGATGACTACCTCTCCAAGCCCTTCGGCGTGCGCGAGCTACTGGCCCGGGTGAAGGCCCTGCTGCGCCGGACGCAACGCCACCGGCAGCCAGCACCCCCGGCCGTATTCCGGTCCGGAGACCTGGAGGTGGACCTGGCACGCTACCGTGTCACCGTGCGTGGCCAGGAGATAAAGCTCACGCCCACGGAGTTCCGCCTGCTGCAGGAGTTCGTCCTCAACGCCGGCAAGGTGCTCACCCACACACACCTCCTCTCGCAGGTGTGGGGCCCCGAATACGCCGACGAGCACAGCTACCTGCACGTCTTCGTCCGCCGCCTGCGCAAGCAGATTGAACCAGACCCCGATAACCCCCGCCACATCGTGACCATCCCGGGGGTGGGCTACCGCCTTCAGGAATAACCCACCCACCCCGCCAGCACCTCACACCCTGTTTCCCCACTTTTCAGAAAACCTTAAGAAATGTCCCACTCTCTGAAAGCCCCTGTTCAGCGCCCCCGTGTCACACTGAAGGTGTAAAGAGGGGGTGAGAGCGATGAAGGGACTACTCCACGGGTGGAACTGGCTAGTCTGGACACTGGTAGCAACGGCCATCCTGGCAACCTGGCCGGTGGCCCACACCTATGCCAGCACTCCGGCCCCGCCGGACAGGGTGCAGGTGCTGGCGGCTGAAGGGGCGGCGGCACCATCGGTCAGCCTCTTCGGGGGGGCCATCAGCCGTGTGCATGCCGGTGACCTCTTCATCGTTGATGCCACCGGTACCGGGGACGAAACAAAGGTGCGGCTCCTGCTGGTGAACTCCCACCAGCTCGCCAGGGCCTACCGTTACATGGTGCTGCACATCGCGGTGTACGCCCGCACGCCCGACGGGGGCTGGGAGAAAGTCACCGGGCAGGAGGGCTACATTACCCTGCGCAGCATCGAGGCCACCTTTGAGCTGGCCGGCGGCGCTACCTACAAGATTGCAGTTGAAGGCGGCAATATCTCCACCTTCAGCGGCATATCAACCGCCGGAGAGCTTTCGCCGAGATTCTACCTGGAAATCAAATAGCCCAGGTTTCTATCAGGAAAAGCACAGGGGGAGGTGAGCGTAGATGCAGGTCATGGAGAGAACTACCGGTAACATAGTGGGAGCAGACCTGGCCCTCCACAACCGCGGGATGCGCGCCTTCCGCCAGGCACACTCCGAAGTCGATACGGCCGGGGCCACGGTACGCCCGGTAGCCGTGGCACAGCGGCGCCGTAACCGTGGCCTCACCCCTGAAGTGGCCCTCAACACCACTTACCTCTACCTCGCCAGCGCGGCAGCCGACCGTACCGGCGGCCGGGCACGGCACCTGACCCAGGACATCAACCGTGAGAGGCTGGTACCAGCCCGTCCGGTAAACCTGCGCCGCTTCTCACGCAACTGATACCAGAGGCATCCTCACTCCAGGAGGTCTCAAAACCAGATGCGAAAAAGGCCATTAGTCCTGGCGGTTGATGATGAGGCCTACATACGGCGGCTCCTGACGGTCAACCTCGCCGCCGACGGCTACGACGTGATAACGGCCGCCAGCGGCGAAGAGGCGTTGAAACTCCTGGAGGAGCACCAGCCGGACCTGGTTATTCTTGACATCATGATGCCCGGCATGGACGGCCTGGAGCTACTGGAGCATATCCGGGAGCGCTCCAGCGTGCCGGTACTGATGCTCACCGCCAAGGGCGATATCAGCTGCCTCTCCCGGGCGCTGGGAGGTGGGGCCGATGATTTCATGACCAAGCCCTTCAGCCCGCAGGTGCTCTCGGCCCGCGTCAGGGCCAAGCTACGCCGGGCCTCACCCCCGCCTGATGAAGACTGAAAGGACACTGGTGCCCTGCCGGAGCGCCTCTCTCAGCCCTCCCCCATCCGCCACAAACACCCCCGCCGCCCGGCCGCCAGCAGCCTGCAGTCACCGGACACCCGCAGCCGGCCGGGACACACTCAGGGCAGTGTCAACACGCGCAGCAGGTTGGTTGAGCCTGCCTGGCCAATCGGCACGCCGCCGGTGATGACAATCAGGTCACCGGAGCGGGCCAGCCCCAGCTCGGCCGCCAGCCGTGCCCCTTCGGCGAACAGCTCGTCCAGTGTCTCCGTCTCCCCCACCAGGATGGGGCAGATTCCCCAGCAAAGCAGAATGCGCCCCAGCACCTTCCGGTCCGGCGTGAGGGCCAGCACCGGCACCCGGGGACGGTACTTGGAGACGCGCTGTGCCGTACTGCCCGACTTGGTAAAGGCCACAATGGCAACCGCCCCCAGGTAATGGGCAGTCTGAACGGCATCGTAGCTGATGAGCTCGTCCGTCTGGCGCTGCAGCCAGCCCTCCCGCTCCGCCAGCATCCGCTCATAGGACAGGTGGCGCTCCGTCTCGCAGGCAATCCGCCCCATGATACGCACCGCCTGCACGGGGTAACGCCCCACCGCCGTCTCCGCCGAGAGCATCACGGCGTCGGAGCCATCAATTATGGCACTGGCTACATCGGTCACCTCGGCCCGGGTCGGCCGGGGCCGGCTTACCATCGACTCCAGCATCTCGGTGGCGGTTATCACCGGCTTGCCGGCCTGGTTGCACTGCCGTATTATGTCACGTTGCACCGTGGGCACACGCTCCAGCGGGATGTCCGTGCCGAGGTCACCGCGGGCCACCATCACCGCCTGGCTAACATCCAGTATCTTCCTGAAGTTACGGACGGCTTCACCGCGCTCAATCTTGGCCACCAGCGGAACGGACCGGCCGTATTCCTGCACCACGGCGGCCACATCCACCATGTCCTGAGCGCACCCCACAAATGAGACTGCCAGGTAGTCAGGCTCAAGCGTCAGGGCGAAGGCAATCAGCCCGCGCAGCTGCTCCGTCAGGAACGGGCCGCAGGCCCGCATTCCGGGCACCACCAGCCCCCGCCCCCCGGACAGCACACCCCCCACCAGCACCCGGCAGTCCACGTCTGTCTCGGTTTTGCTGACGACCCGCAACCTGAGCGCACCGTCACCCAGCAGCACCGGGGCACCCACGGAGACGTCCCGGGGCAGTGTCGGCGGGCTCACCGAAACAGCCGTTTCGTCGCCCGGTACGTCACGCGTCGTCAGGACAAGGTGCCGACCCCGGCGCAACGTTACCTGGCCGCCGGCAATACGCCCGGTGCGGTACTTAGGGCCGGGCAGGTCCACCAGCAGCGAGACAGGAGCACCCTGGCGTGCCGACACCTCCCGCACCATGGCAGCGGTGCGGGCATGCTCCTGCCTGGTGCCGTGTGACAGGTTGAGGCGTGCCACGTTCATCCCCGCCCGTACCAGTTGCTCCACCATAGCCGCTGAAGCCGTGGCCGGGCCAATGGTACAGATAATGCGCGTGCGCCTCGCTTCAAAACGCCGCCTGGGCACTACGACACTCCCGCCGGCCGACACCCCGGCGCCGCCAGCGCCACCAGTGATGCCGCCGGCGCTTCGGACTGGAGATAGTGCGGGGGAGGGTATCGCCCGGGGGCCGGGCTAGGACTCGTTGAGGTCCTTGAGGAGCGCCTCTATCCTGTCAGTTCCCCAGCCTACAAAACCCGCCACCTGGCGCAGCGTCATGCCCATTGCCATCGAAAGCTGCGCCTCATCCAGAGGCATACCGGCATGCTTGGCAAGGATGGCCCTGGCATCGGGCCGGGAGTTGAGAATCTCGGTAATCGTTGAGTCTGCCGTTACCGCCATTTCAGCGCCTCCTGCTGCTCCTTGAGCAATAGCCTCCCCGGGCCACCACTGCCCTGCATCATAGGCTACCCCCCGGGACGTGTCAAGGCGCGCTGGCGAAATACCTCCACTATATCCCGGTCACGCCGCAGCGCCTGGCCGATGCCGTAGCGGCTGTGAAGCCGCAGCGGCACACAGCAACACTGGCAGCAGTTGCAAATGGCGTAAAAGCCATCGCGGCACCTGATGATGGTGTGCACCAGGCCACGGTGGTGGCAGTCCCGGAGAATGGCCTTCGCCTCTTCGGGGCTGATGGGGCGGTAGTCACCGGGCCGCCCATGCACAAAGACATTCCCCTCCGGGGCCAGCATAATCTCCACATCCACCGGGTTATCACAGTTGTGGTAAACCTGGCGGCAGGCACAGGGCCCCAGCGCCAGCCCTTCCGCGGCTTCTACAATCGCCTCTGCCTCGGCTGTGGTGAGGACGTAGCCACCCTCAAGGTTGCGCCCCCAGTGGTTGGCCACCCACCGTACCAGCCCCCCGACGAGGGGAATACGCGTCCAGCGTGCCCAGAACATGTAGAAATGCAGCGCCGCCTCACGGTGGCGGCTGTAAAACCTGAGGGCATGGTGCATCCCTTAGCACCCGCTCACAGTGTAGTTTCCCAGCACGCCGATGGGTGGTAAGCCTCAACCACACCCCGGCATGGCTACCGTGGCCCCGCCCCGAACCGCACAACCTGCGTGCTGCCTCCAAGTGTAGCCGCCCCTGGCATCGCAACGCAACCTGCAGGCTCAGGCCAAATTGCCTCAGCCTGGGGGCTATGTTATAGTTAGACGCATGAATGCGGCGATTGAGACAATCGACGGCGGAACGGTGACAACCCCGGCCGGCTTCCACGCCGGCGCCACCGCGGCCGGGATAAAAGGCACCGGCGGGGAAGAGCCTGACCTTGGTATCCTCTTCTCGGAGACGCCCTGCAGCGCCGCCGGGGTCTTCACCACCAGCCGCATCAGGTCCGCCCCGGTACGTCTCAGCTCCAGGCACCTGCAGGACGGCCGTGCCCAGGCGGTGGTGGTCAACTCCGGCTGTGCCAACTCCAGCACCGGCCAGAAGGGCCTGGCCGATGCCGCTGAGATGGCAGCCCTGGTTGCCCGGGACCTGGGAATCGCGCCGGAGGATGTGCTCGTCGCCAGTACCGGCGTCATCGGCTGGTACCTGCCGATGGAGCGCATCGCCGCCGGGTTGCGTTGCATCAGCCTTTCCCCGGCCGGCGGGCACGACCTGGCGCGCGCCATGATGACAACCGACACACGCCCCAAGGAGGCGGCCGTCCGCGCCACCGCGGCCGGCACCGGCTTCAGTATCGGCGGGGTGGCCAAGGGCTCGGGCATGATTCACCCCGAGATGGCCACCATGCTCGCCTTCCTGACGACCGATGCCGCCGTTGAGCCGGGGTTCCTGCGGGCGGCCCTGCGCCGTGCCGCCAGCCTGTCCTTCAACATGGTGACGGTTGACGGCGAGACCAGCCCGAGCGACACCGTCTTCCTGCTGGCCAACGGGCTGGCCGGCAACGGGCCAATCACGGCCGCCAGCCCGGCGGCGGCCCCCTTTCAGCAGGCGCTGGAACGGGTCTGCGTGGCGCTGGCGAAAATGATAGCCCGTGATGGCGAGGGGGCCAGCCGGCTCATCGAGGTCACCGTCAGCGGAGCGGCCAGCCAGCAGGACGCTGTTTCCGGGGCACGTGCCATCGCCGGCTCGCCGCTCTGGAAGGCGGCCGTTTACGGGCGTGACCCCAACTGGGGCCGCATCGTGGCAGCGCTGGGGTACAGCGGGGCCGAGGTGGAAGAAGAGCGGCTGGACATCTCACTCGCCGGTGTGCCGGTGCTCGGCGGCGGCGTACCCCGCCCCTTCGACAGGGAGGAACTGTCCCGCCGCTTGTCCGCCGGAGAGGTTACCATCAGTGTCAACCTCAACCTGGGCGAGGCTTCCGCCACCGCCTGGGGGTGCGACCTCACCGAAGAGTACGTGGCCATCAACAGCCATTACACTACCTGAACCGGCAGGGCCAGGGAAATTGGGAAGCGGCGTTAGCGTCATCAAGATTGGTGGGGCCACCTTCGGCAACCACGACCCCATAATAGAGGATATCATCGAGCTGCAGCGGCGCGGTTATGACATCGTGGTGGTACACGGCGGCGCCAGGCTCGTGACCGAGTGGCTGGAGCGGCAGGGACACCCCACGCGCTTCGTACGGGGCGAGCGCGTTACCGACCGGCCCACCCTGGAGACGGTCACCGCCGTCCTGGCCGGCCTGGTCAATAAGGAAATCGTGGCCCAGATTAACGCCGGGGGCGGCCGGGCGGTGGGTATCAGCGGGGTTGACGGCCGGCTCACCACCAGCCGGCAGCGCAACGACGAGATGGGCTACGTGGGCGATGTCAGGCAGGTCGACCCCGCCGTACTCAGGTCGCTACTCGGGGCCGGGTTCGTGCCGGTGATAGCCCCCCTGAGCTTCTTCGGCATCGACCGACCCGAAGGTGCCCCGGCAATACTCAACATCAACGGCGACCCGCTGGCAGGAGAGCTGGCCGCCACGCTGAAGGCCGAGCGGCTCATCTTCCTGACAGACGTGGCCGGGGTCAGTGACGGACACGGAAACATCCTCAGCCAGCTGTCCGTGCCCGAAGCGGAGGAGCTGCTCAAAAACGGGGTTGCCTCCGGCGGGATGATACCCAAGCTCCGCGCCTGCATCAGGGCCCTGTCCGGTACGCGGACGGCCTGCATCATTGACGGCCGCCAGCCCCACGCCCTGCTCAGGGTAACCGCGGGCGAAGGGGTCGGCACCACCATCAGGCCGGGGTAGCGGACTTGGCGGGACACAGACGGCAGGGGTAGAGAAGGATGACAGACTGGCAGGAACTGGACAAGAAATACGTGATGCACACCGTCAACCGTGTGCCCATCACGCTCGTCAGGGGCAGCGGTGCCCGTGTCTGGGACGAAAAAGGGCGTGAGTACCTGGACTTCGTAGCCGGCTGGGCGGTCAACAGCCTGGGGCACTGCCACCCGGCCGTGGTTGATGCCGTCACCCGGCAGGTACAGACGCTGATACAGGTATCGGGGCAGTTCCACAACATCCCCCAGATAAAGCTGGCGCAGCTCCTGGTGGAGAACAGCTGCCTGGACCAGGCTTTTATCTGCAACAGCGGGGCCGAGGCCAACGAAGGCGCCATCAAGCTGGCGCGCCGCTACGGCCACCTCAAGCTCGGCGGTGCCTACGAGGTGATAACTGCCCGTAACTCCTTCCACGGCCGTACCCTGATGACAACAGCCGCTACCGGCCAGGAGAAGTTCCACAAACCATACACCCCCATTCCGCCGGGCTTTGTCCACGTCCCCTTCAATGACGTGGACGCCATCAAGGCCGCCACCACCGGTACCACCTGCGCCGTCATGCTGGAGCCGGTCCAGGGAGAGGGCGGTGTCAACATCCCGGACGACGACTACCTGGCCCGGGTGCGGGACTGGTGCGATGAAAAAGGCCTGCTGCTCATCCTGGACGAGGTGCAGACCGGCATCGGCCGCCTCGGCCGGCTCTTCGGCTACCAGGAGTACGGCGTTGAGCCGGACATCATCACGCTGGCCAAGGGGCTCGGCGGCGGCATTCCCGTTGGGGCGTTCCTGGCCAAGCAACACGCTTGCGTCTTCGCCCCCGGCGAGCACAACTCCACCTTCGGCGGCAACCCCGTCACCAGTGCCGCCGCCCATGCCGTCGTCAGCTTCATCATCGAAAATGACATCCCGGCCAACGTCCGGCGTACCGGGGCCTACCTGCTGGACGGCCTGAAGGCACTCCGGCAGGAGCACGCCGCCATCACCGATGTCAGGGGCAAGGGGTTGCTGGTGGCCATTGAGTTTGCCGATGACATTGGCCAGGCCATGCTGGATGCCTGCCTGGAGCGCGGACTGCTCGTCAACCGCCTTAAACCCAACGCCCTGCGCTTCATGCCGCCGCTCACCATCGGTCCGGCCGAGGTAGATGAGGCCATCGCCATTACCAGGGCAGCGCTGGCAGCCGTCAGCTCCGCCCCCTGAAGGAGAAAAACAATGGCAGACAGAGAAAAAGTAGTGCTGGCCTACAGCGGCGGGCTGGACACCTCGGCCGCCGTGGTGTGGCTCCAGGAGCACTACGGCATGGACGTCATCACGCTGACCATTGACGTCGGCAACGAGAAGGACTTTACCGCCGTCAGAGAGAAAGCGCTGCAAGTCGGCGCCATTGAGGCGCTGGTGGTGGACGCCAAGCAGATGTTCATGGACTTCTTCGTGTGGCCGGCCCTGCAGGCCAATGCCCTCTACGAGGGGCAATACCCCCTGGCCACCGCCCTCTCGCGCCCCCTCATGGCCAAGCTGCTGGTGGACACCGCCCGCGAGAAAGGTGCCACCGCCGTGGCCCACGGCTGCACCGGCAAGGGCAACGACCAGGTACGGTTCGAGGTGGGTATCCGTACCCTGGCACCGGAACTCAGGATAATTGCCCCGGCGCGCGAGTGGGGCATGACACGGGAGGAGACGATTGCCTACGCCGAAAAGCACGGCATCCCCATCCCGGTAACGGTGCGCAGCCCTTACTCCATCGACGAGTGCCTCTGGGGCAAGAGCATCGAGTGTGGTGTTCTGGAAGACCCCTGGCAGGAACCACCCGAGGACGCCTTCACCTGGACCCGGCCGATTGCCCGGACACCGGACGAGCCTGAATACGTGGAGATAGCCTTCACCCGCGGCATCCCCACCGCCATCAACGGCCGGGAAGCGGGCGGCGTGGCGCTGGTGCAGCACCTCAATGAGCTGGCCGGCAAACACGGCATCGGGCGGATAGACCATATCGAGGACCGCGTTGTCGGCATCAAGTCACGCGAAATCTACGAGGCCCCGGCCGCCAGCGTGCTCCTCAAGGCGCACCGTGCCCTGGAAGCGTTGACGCTCTCGCGGGACCAGCTCCGCTTCAAGGAGAAGGTCACCCAGGAGTACTCGGACATGATATACAACGGGCTGTGGTTCAGTGCCCTCAACCGTGACCTCTCGGCCTTCATCCGCAGCTCGCAGCGCAGCGTCACCGGCACCGTGCGCATGAAGCTCCACAAAGGGAACGCCATCGTGGCCGGCCGCCAGGCACCGCAGTCGCTCTACAACCTCAGCCTGGCCACCTATGACAAGGGTGACGTGTTCGACCAGTCCGCCTCGCCGGGCTTCATTCACCTCTTCGGGCTGGCCACCCAGACCCAGGCACAGGTGCAGATGCTGGCCGATATTCAGGGACCCCTCAGCCTGCTGGGGCGGGGAGAGGACAGGGAGGACCCATGAGCCAGATCCGCGGCCGGTTTGACCGGGATGCTGACCAGCGCGCGCGTGACTATACCGCCTCGGTCCACTTCGACCGGCGGCTCTACCCGTACGACATCGCCGGCAGCATTGCCCACGCCCGCATGCTGGCAAAACAGGGCATCATCCCGGCGGCCGATGCCGACAGGATAGTGCAGGCCCTCGGTGAAATCCGGCAAGAGATAGAGCGGGGCCAGTTTGTTTTCCGGCCGGAGCTGGAAGATATCCACATGAACATCGAGGCGCGGCTGATTGAAAAAGTCGGTGACATTGGCGGCTGCCTCCACACCGCCCGCTCCCGCAACGACCAGGTGGCGCTGGACATGCGCCTCTTCACACGTGACGCCATTACCCAGTCCGTGTCCGGGATACGCCGCCTCCAGCGGGCCCTGGTGGGGCTGGCCGAGGAGCACGCCGGCGTCGTCATGCCCGGCTACACCCACCTGCAGCGAGCCCAGCCGGTACTGCTGGCCCACCACCTGCTGGCCTACTTCGAGATGCTGCAGCGGGACGTAGCCCGCTTCCAGGACTGCCTGCGGCGGGTCAACGTACTGCCGCTCGGCAGCGGTGCCCTGGCCGGTGTCCCCTACGCGATAGACCGCCAGGCCGTTGCCCGGGAGCTGGGCTTTGAGACAATCAGCAGTAACAGCCTGGACGCCGTGTCAGACCGTGATTTCGTGGTGGAGTATGTCTCGGCCGCCAGCCTCTGCATGATGCACCTCTCCCGCCTGGCCGAAGAACTCGTCCTCTGGAGCTCGGCCGAGTTCGGCTTCATTGAGATTGACGACGCCTACGCCACCGGCTCCAGCATCATGCCGCAGAAAAAGAACCCGGACGTGGCCGAGCTGGCGCGTGCCAGGACCGGCCGGGTCTACGGCCACCTGCTCGCCCTGCTGACCACCCTCAAGGGCCTACCCCTGGCCTACAACCGTGACCTCCAGGAAGACAAGGAGGCCCTCTTCGACACGGTGGACACGCTGCTTGCCAGCCTGGACGTGATGGCCGGCATGGTGGCCACCCTGAAGATAGACCGGGCCAGGCTCGAGGCTGCCGGCCGGGACAGCTACCTGCTGGCCACCGACCTGGCCGACTACCTCGTGAAGAAGGGTGTCCCCTTCCGCCAGGCCCATGATGCCGTTGCCCGGCTCGTCAGCTACGCCCTCACCAAAGGCAAGGCGCTGGCTGCCCTGGGCCTGGAGGAATACCGGCGCTTTTCGCCGCACTTCGGCGAGGACGTGCGCGCCATCAGCACCGAGTCCGCCCTGGCTGCCCGGGCCAACCCCGGTAGCACCGCCCCACCCGAGGTAGCCAACGCCCTGAGGCTGGCACGCCGGGTGCTGGAGGAGGGTTGACGTGCCAGGCAGTACCGCCATCAAGATAGCACCCTCAATCCTCTCGGCAGACTACGCCAGCCTGGGAGCGGCGGTTGAAGAGGCCACCCGGGCCGGGGCCGACTACATTCACGTGGACGTTGTGGACGGCAGCTTCGTGCCCCCGATAACCATCGGCGCCCGGATGGTAGCCGCCCTGCGCCGCCATACCAGCCTGCCGCTGGACGTGCACCTCATGGTGGAGCAGCCGGAACGGCAGGTGGAAGCCTTCGCCCGGGCCGGGGCCAGCATCATAACCGTCCACGCCGAGGCCACCATTCACCTCCACCGCCTCGTCCAGGAGATACAGGCGCTGGGTTGCCGGGCCGGGGTCTCGATTTGTCCCGCCACCCCTGCCGCCGCCATCGCCGAGGTCCTGCCGCTGGTTGACCTCGTGCTGGTGATGACGGTCAACCCCGGCTTCGCCGGGCAGGACTTCATCCCCCAGATGTGCCCCAAGATAGCGCGCCTGCGGGCAGAGCTGGACCGGCAGGGTCTTGAAGCGGAGCTCGAGGTGGACGGTGGTATCAACCCTCACAACGCCGCCAGTGTTGTCCAGGCAGGGGCCAGGGTGCTGGTGGCTGGCTCGGCTATCTTCGGTGCGGACAAACCGGTAAGCCAGGCCCTGGCCGAGCTACGCTCCAGTTGCTACCACTAGGACAGCCTACGCCCGGGCCAGCTTCTGCTGGGTGCGCAGGCAGCGCGTGCAGAGGCGGAGCCGCCTCTTGCGGCCATCAACGTACAACGTCACGCGGTGGATATTGGGTACCCAGCGGCGGTTGGTACGCCGCTTGGAATGGCTCACGTTGTGGCCAAACTGCGGGGTCTTGTCACACAGGTCGCACTTCAACGCTATATCTCCTGAGAATTTCCGGGGCAGTACGGCTGGCTCCGGTGTACCCTTGACTATTAGCCAGCCTTACAGTATGTTATGGTAGCATCATAACATACACGCATGAGCTTGGCAAACCCGTCGCCGGGACTGGAGGGCAAGCGCTCGTTACCCCTCTACAAAGCAGACTCCCGTCCGCCTGCTCAGGCCCCGGCCCCATGCTTATAAAGGACGCACAATGAACCAGAACACCAGCCTTACCGGCCGCGACCTGCGTGAGATGTTCGGCTGTGCCACCACCTGGCTCGAGAAAAGCGCCGCCGAGGTTGACGCCTTGAACGTCTTTCCCGTGCCGGACGGTGACACCGGCACCAACATGCTGCTGACGATGCACGCCAGCATGGAGGAAGCCTATCGCGCCCCGGACAACAGTACGGCTGCCATCACCCAGGCACTGGCCAAAGGTGCCCTGATGGGGGCCAGGGGGAACAGCGGTGTCATCCTCTCGCAGATACTGCGGGGCCTGGCCAAGGGAATTGAAGGCAAGGACACCATCACCGGCGCCGACTTTGCCACCGCCCTGGAGATGGCCTCACAGATGGCCTACCGCGGCATCAGCAACCCGGTAGAAGGCACCATCCTCACCGTCATCAAGGATGCGGCCGCCGCTGCCCGACGTCTGGCCGCCGGGGGCGAGGTCAGCCTGATTGACGTGGTCGAGGCGGCCGTCCAGGCCGCCAATCAGTCCGTTGCCAATACCCCTTCCCTTCTCCCCGTCCTCAAAGAGGCGGGGGTGGTTGACGCCGGCGGGCAGGGCCTCTATACCCTGCTCGAAGGCGCCCTGCATTACCTGCGGGGTGAGGCCGAGCTCATCCAGTTCCGCAAGCCCCAGATTGTAGCTAGCGCCATCCCCCTGGCAAGTCGGCCACCGGAGATGCTCGCTGCCGACGAGGTGCCCTTCGGCTACTGCACCGAGTTCATGCTACGCGGCGAGAAACTCAACGCCGACAAAATACGTACCAAGCTGGAGAAGAAAGGCGAGTCACTCATCGTGGTCGGGGATGATTCCACCGTGCGCATCCACATCCATACCCTTGACCCCGGTGATGTTATCCGCTACGCCACCTCCCTGGGCACGATGCACCAGGTCTCAATCCGCAACATGGACGAGCAGCACCGTGACTTCCTGGAGATGCAGAAGAGCAAGGCCCCGGCGGTTGACATTGCCATCGTCGCCGTGGTACCGGGCGACGGCCTGGCCGAGGTCTTCACCAGCCTCGGCGTCAGCGCCGTTGTCCCCGGCGGCCAGAGCATGAACCCCAGCACCAAAGACATCCTCCAGGCCGTTCAGGCATCATCTTCGGACAAGGTCATAGTCCTGCCCAACAACAAGAACGTCATCCTCACCGCCGAGCAGGTGAAGTCCCTTACCGAAAAGACGGTTGAGATAGTCCCCACCACCACCATCCCCCAGGGGGTGGCGGCGCTGCTGGCGTTCGACTTCGAGGCGGACCTGAAGACCAACGCCCGCCTCATGAAACAGGCCATCCCCACCGTCAGGACAGCCGAAATAACACGCGCCGTGCGCTCAACCGAAATCAACAAAATCAAGATAAAGCGCAAGCAGGCAATCGGCCTGCTGGACGGCGAGCTGGTAGCCGTTGGTGACCGGGTCCTGGATGTCCTGCTGGAGACGCTGGAGAAGGCAGACCTGGCCGGCAAAGAAATCATGACGATATACGTCGGGGCGGATACGACCCTGGAAGAGGCCGAACAGGCCAGTGCCAGCATCCGTGAAAAGCACCGCCACCTGGAGGTGGAGGTAGTCCGTGGTGGCCAGCCGCACTACCACTACATCGTCTCAGTAGAATGACCCGGAGGACATTCGCATGGCAGTTAGGGTTGTTACCGATAGCCTGTCGGATATCACCCCGGAAATATCCGGAGAGCTCGACATCACCATCGTCCCGCTGACGGTGATGTTCGGCCGCGAGGCGTTCCTGGACCGAGTCACCATCAGCACCGACGAGTTCTACCGCCGGCTCACCACCGAGAACATCTTCCCCACCACCACCCAGCCGAGCCCGACCACCTTCGCCGAGGTATATGACCGGCTTGCCCGCGAGACCGACGAGATTCTGGTCATCACCCTCTCCTCCAAGCTGAGCGGTACATACCAGTCTGCCATCGGCGCCATTGGGCTGATGCAGCAGAAGTGCCGGGTGGAGGTAATAGACTCGCAGCGGGTGGCCATGGGCCTGGGGCTGGTGGTACTCTCGGTAGCGCAGGCCGCCCGCCAGGGCGGCGGACTGGACGAACTAAAGGCGCTGGCCCACGATGCCCTGGAACGCTCCCACTTCATGGTCTATTTTGACACCCTCAAGTACCTGGCCAGGGGCGGACGCATCGGGCGGGCGCAGGGCCTGCTCGGCTCCATGCTGTCGGTCAAGCCAATCCTGACCGTCAAAGAAGGGGAAATGTCGCCCGTGACGCGGCTGCGCTCCAGGGCCGCCGGGGTGGAGTACCTCTTTGACTTCGTCCGGGGGTTCAAGCACATCGAAGCGCTGGCGGTGGAACACACCACCCTGCCCGACGAGGCCGATAACCTGCACAAGCGCCTGGCCGCCCTCTTCCCGAACGTGCCCATCCGGCGCTCGGTTGTCAGCCCCGTACTCGGCACCTACGGCGGGCCCAACGCCATTGCCGTGACCGTGCTGGAAGGCAAAGGCACCTGATGCCCATAAGAATCGTCACCGACAGCACGGCCGACCTGACACTGGATATTGCTACCGCGCTGGGGATTACGGTGGTGCCGGTGTATGTACGCTTTGGCAACGAGGTCTACCGCGACGGGGTTGACATCTCGCACGATGAAATCTACCGCCGCCTCCAGACCGACCGCCTTCACCCCACCACCTCCCAGCCCTCCCCGGGGGACTTTGCCCGGGTCTACCGCCAGCTCGCCCGCGAGGCAGATACCATCGTGTCTGTCCATGTCACCAGCAAGCTGAGCGGCACCTACCAATCGGCCCTGCAGGGCAAAGAGCTGGCCAGGGTGCGCGCCCGCATCGAGGTCATTGATTCCGCCTCGGTTACCCTGGGGCTGGGGCTGATGGCACAGGCAGCCGCCCGCCTGGCCGCCGCCGGGGCCAGCCTGAGCCACATCCTCGGCGAGCTCCAGGATGCAATTGAGAACACCCGCCTCCTCGGCCTCTTCGATACCCTCAGGTACCTGGTGCGGGGTGGCCGTATCGGCAAGGCCAGGGCACTGGTCGGGAGCGTCCTCAACGTCAGGCCGCTGATAACAATGCGTAACGGTGAGCTCGTACCGGCCGGCCTGGTCAGGACCCGTGCCCGCGGCCTCGACCGGCTGGTAAGCTTCGTCCGCAGCACCCTGCACATCCGGGACCTGGCGGTGGTCTACAGCACCACCCCGGACGAGGCAGACACCCTCCGCTCCCGGCTCGGGGCCTTCTTCCGCAACCAGGAGCTGATTCAAATCGCCAGGCTGGGCCCGGCCCTGGGTGTACACGGCGGCCCGGGGACACTGGCGGTAGCGTTGCGCCGGGGGACTGCTCCGGCCGGGCAGCCGGCCACGGGTTAGCCATCCGGCACTCCTTCCCTGGCAACCGGAACAGAACAATGCCGGCCGATACTGCTTCGCTCCGCAAGATACTGGGGCTTGAAAGCCGTCATGGTTTTACCGACCAGGCTGTCATCGGCGGCCTGGACCGTTTCCTGCGTAACTGGGCGGCCAGCACGATGGCATCCCTGAGTGACCGCCGCCTGATGGCGCGCTTCCGCCGCCTCGGGCTGGAGCGGCCCGCCTACGCCGCCATGACACCCGAAGAGCGCCGCCGCTGGGTCAAGTCACTCCTCGGTCTCCTGGACGCCCTCGAGGCCCCGCCTGCCTCGCGGCCCACCCCGGCGCGCCCCCGGGCCCGGGCCAAGCCCGCCGTTCCGCCCCCGCCGGTCACACCCCCCGGCGGACTGGACGCCCCCATCACCACGCTGCGCGGTGTCAGCACCACCGTGGCCTCGCGGTTCGCCCGGCTCGGGGTGCACACCCTGCGTGACCTCCTCTACTTCTTCCCCAACCGCCACCTTGACTACAGCCGGCGCAAGACCATCTCCGAGCTCCAGGAGGGCCCTGAGGAGACAATCGTCGCCAACATCTGGCAGGTCACCGAAGTCCGGCCCGGCGGTCGCCCCGGTACCGAGGCCATCCTCGGCGACGAGACAGGAAACGTCCGCGCCGTCTGGTTCAACAACCCCTACCTTGTCCGGCAGCTCTCACGGCACTCGCGGATTATCCTCAGCGGACGCGTGCGCATCTTCAACGGGCGGCCGGTGTTCGAATCACCGGAATGGGAGCCGCTCACGGACGACCTGGTGCACACCGGGCGGCTGGTGCCACTCTACCCCCTCACGCAGGGACTGCGCGCCCGCCAGGTGAGGGCACTTGTCAAGACGGTGGTCGACCACTGGGCCAGCCTCGTCCCCGAGTTCCTGCCGGACAACCTGCGGGAGCGCTGCCGGCTGCTACCCCTCCCCAGCGCCCTGCAGCAGGCCCATTACCCGGACAGCTACGAGCTCAAAGACCGGGCCCGGGTACGCCTGGCCTTCGATGAGCTGTTCCTGCTCCAGCTCGGCGTACTCAGCCGCAAGCGGGAGTGGCAGCAAGGCCAGATGGCCACCCCTCTCCCCACCCCCCACTCCGTCCTCGATACCTTCGTCGCCGCCCTGCCCTTCAGCCTGACCGGTGCCCAGCAGCGCGTCCTGGCCGAGGTGCTGGCCGACCTGACGAAGCCACAGGCAATGTCACGCCTCCTGCAGGGTGAAGTGGGCAGCGGCAAGACGGTAATAGCCACCGCCGCCCTGCTCACCGCCGCCGCCAGCGGCTACCAGGCCGCCATGATGGCCCCTACCGAAATCCTGGCCGAGCAGCACTTTACCACCATCAACCGGCTGCTGGCGGCCGCCGCCAGGGAAGAGAAGAAAGAGCCGTACCTTACCACCTACTCCGGCCTGCTCGAGCGGCCGCTATCGGTGGCACTGCTCATCGGGGCCGTGCCCGCCGCCCGCAAGCGCCAGCTCCACCGCCTCATCAGCCGGGGGCAGGTGGACATCGTGGTCGGCACCCACGCCATCATCCAGCAGCAGGTGGAGTTCCGGCACCTGGCCCTGGCCGTGGTGGACGAGCAGCACCGCTTCGGCGTCGAGCAGCGCTCTTCGCTGCGCCAGAAGGGCCTCAACCCCCATGTGCTGGCAATGACCGCCACCCCCATCCCCCGCACCCTCGCCCTGACCCTCTACGGCGACCTTGACCTCTCGGTAATCGACGAGCTACCCCCGGGGCGTCAGGAAATAAAGACGAAGTGGCTGCGGCCCGAGCAGCGCCCCAGCGCCTACAACTTCATCCGCCGCCAGGTAGCCGCCGGCCGCCAGGCCTTCATCATCTGCCCCCTCATCGAAGAGTCCGAGGCAGTGCAGGCCCGCGCCGCCATGGCCGAGTACGAACGCCTCTCCCGCGAGGTCTTCCCCGAGCTGCGTCTCGGCCTCCTCCACGGCCGCATGTCGGCCGCTGCCAAGGAAGACGTGATGCGACGCTTCTACCAGCACGAGCTGGACATCCTGGTATCAACCGCCGTGGTGGAGGTGGGCATTGACGTGCCCAACGCCACCGTCATGATGGTGGAAAGCGCCGACCGTTTCGGTCTCTCGCAGCTCCACCAGTTCCGGGGCCGGGTGGGGCGTGGCCCCGAGCCGAGCTACTGTATGCTGATGGCCCGGGAACCCTCCGAGGTGGCGCGGCAGCGGCTGGACATCATAGAAAACGTGCAGGACGGCTTCCGGCTGGCCGAGGAGGACCTCAGGCTGCGTGGCCCCGGCGAGTTCTTCGGCACCCGCCAGAGCGGCCTGCCCGACCTGCGCATGGCCCGCCTCAGCGATGTGCCCCTGCTTGAGATGGCCCGCGCCGAGGCGGTAAGATTGTTCAACGAAGACCCCGGCCTTGACCGGCCGGAGCACCGGCCCCTCGTCCTGGAGATGCAGCGAGTCTGGGCGGGTAAGGTGGGTGAAAGGAGCTAGCGCGATGAAAGTCCTCGCCATCAACTCAAGCCCCAACATGGAGAAGGGGAACACCGCCGCCATCCTGGGCCCGTTCCTGGAAGGCATGAAAGAGGCCGGCGCCGAGGTTGAGCTACTCTACACCAAGAAGCTCAACATCAAGCCCTGCCAGGGCGAGTTTCACTGCTGGCAGAAGGAGCCGGGTGTCTGCTTCCAGAAGGACGACATGCAGAAGGTCCTGCCACTGCTACGGGAAGCCGATGTATTCGTGCTGGCCACCCCGCTCTACGTGGACGGCATGACCGGCCCCATGAAAAACCTGCTGGACCGTATCATCCCGCTGGCGGAGCCATTCTTCGAGCTGCGCGATGGCCACAACCGCCACCCCGGCCGCTACCACCGCGGCTACCGGCAGAAAGTGGTGCTCGTTTCCAACTGCGGCTTCTGGGAAAAGGACAACTTCGACGCCCTGGTCCACCATGTTGAAGCCTACTGCCGCAATGCCAACGCCGAGTTTGCCGGGGCGCTGCTGCGGCCCCACGGCCCCGCCCTCAAGCCCATGCTCAAAATCGGTGGCCTGGTGGAAGATGTTATCGAGGCCGCCCGCGAGGCCGGACGCCAGCTCGTACGCCACGGCTCCATCTCAAGGGAAACGCTCGATACCGTCAGCCGGGACCTCATGCCCAGGCAGGACTACATGAATATCATCAACCAGAACTTCCGCCAGGCACTAAAGTCAGCCACCGGGTAGCCACGGCGCAGCATCCCGCAGACGGTTATGGTATAATCAGTCCGTGCCGTTAGCCTGACCGTGTCACCTGACGGGACATCCGGCCGGGAGAAACCAATGCTGAAACACAGGCTCGCCGAGCTGGTGGCCACGGCGGCCACCAGGGCCCAGCAGGCAGGCAAGCTACCCGCCATAACCCTGCCTCCGGTAACAATTGAGCGGCCCCAGAACCCGGAGCACGGGGACTACGCCTCCAGCTTCCCCCTGAAGATGGCCCGCTCGGCCGCCACCAGCCCGCTCAACATCGCCCGGGAGATTGTCCCCCTTATCCCGCCAACCGAGGAGGTGGCCAGTGTCACCGCTGACCCTCCCGGCTTCATCAATTTTACCCTCAAGCCCGGCTGGCTGGCGCAGCAGGTGGCCGCCATACTGGAGGCAGGCGAACACTTCGGCAACCTTGACATCGGCCAGGGCACCCGCGTCCAGGTGGAGTTTGTCAGCATCAACCCCACCGGCCCGCTGCACGTTGGCCACGGCCGCGGTGCCATCCTCGGCAGCACCCTCTCCAACGTGCTGGCCGCCGCCGGCTACAACGTCCACAAGGAGTACTACTTCAACGATGCCGGCAGCCAGATGGAGGCCTTTCGCCGCTCCCTCTACGTCCGTTACCTCCAGGCCCTCGGCCAGGACGCTGAAATGCCGGCCGATGGTTACTTCGGCAACTACATGGTGGACCTCGCCCGGGAGATTGCGGACGAGCATGGTGACCGGTTCCTCCGCCTGCCGGAGCCACGGGCCATCGACGAGCTCGGCGGGCTAGGGCTGGAGCGCATTCTGAAGCAGACCCGCGAGGACCTGGCGAGGCTGCGGGTCAGCTACGACGAGTGGTTCAGCGAGCAGAGCCTGTACCGCAACGGACAGTTTGACAGGGTAATGGAGATACTGCGCCAGGGCGGCTACCTGGTGGAGAAAGAAGGCGCCACCTGGTTCGTCTCCACCGCCCTGGGAGAGGACAAGGATAACGTTGTCATCCGGGGCAACGGCTCACCCACCTACTTCGCCGCCGATATCGCCTACCACTACAACAAGTTTGTCGAGCGCGGCTTTGACCGCGTTATCGACATCTGGGGGGCCGACCACCAGGGCCACGTCTCTCGCCTCAAGGCGGTGGTCAGCGCCCTGGGAATTGACCCGGACCGCCTCGAGATAATCATCCACCAGATGGTCACCCTGCGGCGCGGCGGCGAGCTGGTACGCGTCTCCAAGCGCAGCGGCGACCTCATTACCCTGCGCGAGGTCATGGACGAGGTGGGGGTGGATGCCTGTCGCTACTTCTTCCTCAGCCGTGCCGCCAGCAGCCAGATGGACTTCGACCTGGAGCTGGCCAAGAAGGAATCACAGGACAACCCCGTATATTATGTCCAGTACGCTCATGCCCGCATCGCCAGCATCCTGCGCGTGGCGGCCGAGCGGGGCATCACCCACGCCGCTGGCGATGTCTCGCTGCTTACCAGCGAGCCTGAACTGGCGCTGATACGCCGGCTGCTGCTCCTGCCGGAAATCGTGGAGGTTGTTGCCCAGACCCTGGAACCCCACCACCTTACCTACTACTCCCAGGACCTGGCCACCACCTTCCACAGCTTCTACAAGCTCTGCCGTGTTATCTCGGACGACCGGAAGCTGACGAAGGCCCGGCTCAAGCTGGTGGAGGCCACCAAGATTGTCCTGGCCCGCACCCTCGGCCTGATGGGCATGACGGCCCCGGAACGCATGTAGCCCCTGCCCCGCTGGCCGGTCTAGGGCAGCCAGTGGAGCTTTTGCGGGTCCAGGTGGAAGCGGTAGTAGGTGACGCTCATACCAGGTGCGTCCCACTGTCCTCTTGGCAGCGCCGGGTCATGAAAGCGGTTGACCTCGGAGATGCCGACGTTGATGTGCCCGCCCCAGCGGCTGTTGACGTACCGCGGTCCGTTCTGGCTCGTCCGGAAGGGCCTGGCCACAAGCTCGTAGATACCCCCGATCGTCACCCGGTGCCTGGCCAGCCCCCCGCCACCGATTATCTCCTTCTCAAAGCTGATGCTCGCCCGCTTCACCGCCAGCACCTCGCCCATGACTCCCCAGCAGGTCCGGAAGATGCTCTCCAGGGCCTCCGCCTGCCGGGCGTCGGCCCGGCCGTCGATATAGAGCAGGCACTTCCACGGGTCCTCCCGGCGCTCCGGGAACGGGGCGGGTGAATTGAAGGCGTAGGCGGCCATCAGTCCGGCAAGGTCTGTGCCCTGATAGTGGCCTTCTTCAACCAGGAAGGTCCAGACCCCCTCGCACCGGCTCTCCCCCTCGTGCAACTGGGCCGGCAGCGGTGAGTTCCAGTAGGCCGGGCACACCGGCGGCGAGGTACACCCCTCAACGCAGTCACCGCTGAGCTGCCATTTAACCCGGGTCTCCATCGTACTCGCCTCCTTTGCTCCAGCCAGGGCCCCGCCGGGCCCGCTATAACCCCTCTTTCCTGTACCGCTTCACCAGCTCGGAGTAGGCGGACGGCCCGCTCTCCAGCCGCTGCCGCATCGCGGGGCCCACCGCCCGTATCCGGCCGGGAACACCCACCACCATCGAGTAGTCCGGCACCTTCATGCCGGTCGGCACCACGGCACCGGCAGCAACAACGCAGTGGCTGCCAATCTCAGCGTTGTCCAGCAGGGTGGCGTTGTTGCCAATGAGGCTGTTATTGCCCACCCGGGAGCAGTGCACCACCGCGCCGTGCCCGATTGTCACGTTGTCCCCGATTTCCACCGGCGTACCGCTGTGGACAACCACGTTGTCCTCCACCATCGTGTTACGGCCTATCCGGATGCTGGTAAAGTCTGCCCTTATTACCGCCCCCGGGAACACCCCGGAGCCCTCGCCAATCTCCACGTCCCCCACCACGTAGGCCACCTCGCTGACAAAAGCGCTGGCCGCTACCCGGGGTGCCTTTCCTTCAAAGCTCCTTATCATCCACCCTCCAGGCTCTCAACGCCCTGCTAGAGCCAGGCAAAATCAGGTACGAGCGGCAGGTAGCAGGCAAAATGTAGCACCAGAAAGGCCACCACCAGCGCCGCTATCACCACCAGCCGCCAGCGGTCCCGCAGCAACACCGCCAGCAGTCCCATCCCCAGCACGTAGATGACATTAAAGAACAGGTAGAGCGGCAACGTACCCGCCTCACCGTGCCGGGTAAGGTGTTTGGCATCATTCATGTACGGTATCCAGGTCATTGTTCCCAGGGCCACCAGTGCTACCACTGCCCGCAGCAGCCAGCCGTGGTGCCGGCCCTGCCCCCGGCGCCACAGTGTCACCGCCAGCCACGTTCCCAGCAGGGCGGCTGACCCGTTGGCCAAGTGCCCCCAGATGGCAAAACCGGGCGGCATCTCCGGGCCGAAGGGCTGGAAGTTGAAGCCGTAAAACACCGTCAGGAGCCGGTCCAGCACCTGGAAGGAGAAGTACATGACAAGCACCGCCAGCAGAACGCCGGCAACCCTGGACCTGGCCCTGGCAGTATCTGGCAATCAAGTGCCCCCGTCCGGGCTATGTTAGCCACCGGCACCGGCCCCCGTCAAGCAGGCCGGCCACCTTGAGCGCCACCTCGCCTCTGTGCTAAACTGCATACCTGAGAAAGGAAGCCCCCATGAAGAAGCGAGTCTTCTCCGGCGCCCGCCCCACCGGGCGCCTCCATATTGGCAACTACCTGGGGGCCATCCAGAACTGGGTGGCCCTGCAGGACGAGTTCGACTGCATCTACTGCGCGGTTGACATCCACGCCCTGACCTCGCTGGGGGATACCGGTCAGCTCCAGTACTACATCCGCGAGATGTTCCTCGACTGGCTGGCGGCCGGGCTGGACCCGGAGAAAAGCACCCTCTTCGTGCAGTCCCACGTGCCGGAGGTCACCGAGCTGCACACCCTGCTCAGCATGGTCACCCCCCTTGGCTGGCTGCTGCGGGTACCCACCTTCAAGGAGAAGGTCCGCCAGCAGCCGGAGAATGTCAACTACGGCCTGGTGGGCTACCCTGTCCTCCAGACAGCCGACATCGTCCTCTACAAGGCCGAGGTAGTGCCGGTGGGCGAGGACCAGCTCCCACACCTGGAGCTGGCCCGCGAGATTGTGCGGCGCTTCAACCTGCGCTACGGTGAGACCTTCCTCGAGCCGCAGGCCCGCCTGACACAGTTCCCGGTGGTGGTGGGGCTGGACGGGCGCGAGAAGATGGGCAAGTCGGCCGATAACACCATTGCCATCGGCGCCACGGCCGAGGAGACCCTCCAGAAGGTGATGACGGCCGTGACCGACCCCGCCCGCCGCTACCGCCACGACCCGGGCCACCCCGAGGTCTGCAACGTCTTCAGCCTGCACCGCTACTTCACCGCCGCCGAGACCGACCGCATCGCCGAAGACTGCCGCACCGCCCGCATCGGCTGCGTGGACTGCAAGAGACTCCTGGCCGAGGGCATCAACACCGCCCTGGCACCCCTGCGCCAGCGCCGCGCCGAGCTGGGCCGGCAGCCGGAATACCTCAAGAAGGTCATGGCCCGGGGGGCCGAGAAAGCCCGCCAGATGGCCCGCCCCACCCTCCATCAGGCCAAGGCTAACATGGGCCTCCTCTAGGTTAGCGTATCAAACCCGGCCTCTTACCGGGTTAGGGAAGGCAACAACAATGGCATCAACCGAAGAACTCATTGAAGAGTACCGCAAGCGGCGTGCCCGCATCATGGAGATGGGCGGGGCCGAGGCCATCGAGAAGCGCCACCAGCGGGGCCAGCTCTCGGCCCGGGAACGGCTTGACTACCTCTTTGACCCCGGCACCTTCACCGAGACTGGCGCCTTTGTCAGGCACCGCACCACCGCCTTCGGCCTGGACAAGCGTGAAATCCCGGCCGATGGCATCATCACCGGCTTCGGCAAGGTCAACGGCCGCTACGTGGTGGCCATGGCCGAAGACTACACCGCCATGGCCGGTACCTTCGGTGAGCAGCACGGCAAGAAACTGGCCAATGCCCTCACCCTGGCACGGGAGAAGGGCTGGCCGTTTGTCGGCATGAACGACTCGGGTGGTGCCCGCCTCCAGGAAGGTATCGATACCCTCGAGGCCTACGGCTGGACCTTCAGGGCCCAGATACTGGCCTCGGGCGTGGTGCCGCAGATAGCCCTGCTGATGGGTCCCTGCCTCGGCGGGCAGGCCTACCACCCCATCATGCAGGACTTCTTAATCCAGTGCAAGGACACCGGGTTCATGGGTATCGCCGGGCCGGCCTTCGTTGAGACCCAGCTCGGCGAGAAAATCAGCCTCCAGGAGCTTTCCGGCTACCAGGCCCACGCCGTCAAGTCCGGCTGCACCCACTTCGTAGCCGACGACGACCGGGCCGCCATCGACCTTGCCAAGGAGCTTCTCTCCTTCTTCCCGTCCAACAACCGCCAGATGCCGCCGCGCCAGCCGACCGATGACGACCCCGAGCGGGAGTGCCCGGAACTCAATAACATCATCCCGGACAGGCCAACCCGGCCCTACGACATGATGAAAATCATCCGCGCCATTGTGGATGATGGCCACTTCGTGGAATCACAGAAGCTACATGCCCGCAGTGTCATCACCGGCTTCGGGCGGTTTGGCGGGCGCCCGGTGGGCATCTTTGCCAACCAGCCAATGCATGCCGCCGGCGTCATCGACATTGACGCCGCCGACAAGGCGGCCCGCTTCATCCGCTTCTGCGACCTCTTCAACATCCCGGTGCTGACCCTGGGAGACTGCCCCGGTTACATGATAGGCTCGGAGCAGGACTGGAAGGGTATCCTGCGGCATGGCTCCAAGCTCCTCTTCGCCTGGGCCGAGGCCACCGTACCGCTGATATCCATCATGGTGCGCAAGTCTTACGCCGGGGCGCACTACGGCATGCTGGACAAGAGCATCGGGGCCGACTTCGTCTTTGCCTGGCCCACGGCGCGGGTCACCATCGTCGGCGCCGAGACAGCCGCCAGCGTCATCTTCGCCCGCGAGATACGCAACTCGGACAACCCGGAAGAGACGCGGCGCCGCCGTATTGAAGAGTACAGCCAGCTCTACGAGAACCCCTACCAGGCCGCCGAACGCGGCTACGTGGACGACATCATCCTCCCCAGCGACACCCGCCGCTACGTGAACCGTGCCCTGGACCTGCTGGAAGACAAGAACAAGCACAACAAGGCCTACAACGCCAGGACCTGGAAGAAGTTTGCCAACATCAACCTGTAGCCACACTGGCCGGGGGGAGGGGTAGCACCATCGAAGTCATACCCGCCATAGACCTCAGGGGCGGCCGCTGTGTCCGCCTGTACCAGGGTGACTACCAGCAGGAGACGCATTTCTCCGAAGACCCCCTGCAGGTAGCGATGCAGTGGCGCTCCCTGGGAGCACCCCGCCTCCACATCGTGGACCTGGACGGGGCCGCCACCGGCACGCCGCAGAACCTGGAGTCCGCCCGCCAGATAGCCCAGGGAGCGATGGTCCCCACCCAGTTCGGCGGCGGCGTGCGCAGCCTGGAGACAATAAAAGAGGTACTGGAAGCCGGCATAGACCGCGTCATCATCAGCACGGCCGCCGTGGAAGACCGGGAAATGCTGCACCAGGCCTGCCGCCACTTTGGCGACTACCTCATCGTCAGCGTGGACGCCCGCCAGGGCAAGGTGGCCATCCGCGGCTGGCAGCGGGATACCGGCATCGATGCCGTGGAGTTCGCCCGTTACCTCGCCCGGGAGGGCGTGCCGCGCCTCATCTATACCGACGTGCTGCGCGACGGCACTCTGACCGAGCCGAACTTCAGCGCCATCAGCCAGATTATCGAGGCCACCCGCCTGCCCGTCACCGCCGCCGGCGGCATCTCGTCGATACTGCACCTCAAGATGCTGCGCCGCCTCGGGGCGGAGGGGGCTATCATCGGCCGGGCGCTCTACACCGGTGACATTGACCTCAGGCAAGCCGTGGCTGCCATGGAATAGCCCGGCGGCAGACCTGGCAGAAGTCGGGAGGAAGTGTGAGCGATAGGAAAGACATCAGGTACGACAACCGGGGCCTCGTCCCCGCCATCATCCAGGACGCTGACACCGGCGAGGTGCTGATGCTCGGCTACATGAACGCCGAGGCGCTCTCAAGGACGCTCTCTGGCGAGGACGTCTGGTTCTACAGCCGTAGCCGCCAGGAGCTCTGGCACAAGGGGGCCACCTCCGGTAACTACCTCAAGGTAAAATCAGTCTGGAAGGACTGCGACAGCGATACGATACTGGTCAGGGCCCACCCGATGGGGCCGGTGTGCCACACCGGTAACCGCAGCTGTTTCTTCACCGAGCTGCCCCGCCGCTAGGTAGCCCTACGGAGCGGTGGCCTCCGGCCCGGCCAGAGGCGCCTCTTCCCGCCGCTCTGCCTCCAGCACCCGCTGCAGGGCCAGGATGGCCACCTCTATCTGGTCAGCATCGGGGTGACGTGTCGTCAGCTTCTGTACCCAGAGGCCAGGGGCTATCAGGAACCTGACCACCGGGTTGTCCTGGTGGTTGGCCCCGAAGTAGATGATTTCGTAGCCGAGCGCCGCAATCAGCGGCACCAGCAGCACCCGGGAGAGCACCATCAGCCAGAGCGCCGGTCGCCCCAGCAGGGCAAACACCACCACCGCCACCATCAGCACCACGAACAGGAAGCTACTGCCGCAGCGGGCGTGGGCGGTGCTGTACTGCCTGACCTGCTCCACCTCCAGCGGCACGCCGGCCTCGTGGGCGTTGACCGTCATGTGCTCGGCCCCGTGATAGGCAAAGACCCGCTTGATATCCGGCAGCAGAGATATCAGCCACAGGTAGGCAATAAAGATGGCCAGCCGGATAACCCCCTCCACGAACGAAAACAGCAGCGAGGAGCCCATGTTGATGGCACGGGCGGCAAACATCGGCGCCACGAAGAAAATGGCCACGCCCATTACCAGCGCCAGGGCCACTACCAGCCAGACATACCACGTCTTGACCTCCTCGCCCTCCTCTTCAAGCGAGACATTGGCCGAGTACATCAGCGTCTTCATGCCGAGCACCAGCGCCTCCAGCAGGACGATAACGCCACGGACAAACGGCACCGTCCGCAGGCGACCGGAATAGAGGGCCGGCAGCACCTGCACGTCCTCTGCCAGCCCGCCATCGGGACGCCGCACCACCGTCGCCATGTGGCGGCGGCCCCGCATCATCACCCCTTCAATAACGGCCTGCCCGCCGTAGTGTGTTTCGGCCATAACCCCATCTCCTGTCACAAACAAAAAGGAGCGGCCGACCGGCCGCTCCACCTGTAGCGGTAGCCCTCGCTAACGGGAACGCTCATAACGCCGGCGGAACCGCTCCACCCGGCCGGCCGTATCGACCACGCGGTGGTCGCCCGTGTAGAAGGGGTGGCACTTGCTGCAGAGCTCCACCCTTATCTCCTTCTTGGTGGAGCCAAGGGTAAATACGTTACCACACGAGCAAACTGCCCTGGCATCCGGATAGTATTTGGGGTGAATCTTGTCCTTCATGACCCTGCTGCCTGCTGGCTGTAGACGCTTACCTTGCGGCGGTTGTTGCGGGCCGGCTCATACCGTACCACACCATCAACCAGGGCGAAAAGCGTAAAGTCCCGCCCTACCCCCACGTTATTGCCGGGGTGTATCCTGGTGCCGCGCTGGCGTACCAGTATCGTGCCCGCCGTCACCACCTGACCGGCATAGCGCTTTACTCCCAGCCGCTTCGACTGGCTATCGCGCCCGTTCTTGGTACGTCCGCCGCCCTTCTTATGAGCCATCTGCCGTCACCTGTTTTCTGCGCCGGGTCGCCGGGCGCTTCCTCACGGCCACCGGCCCGGCCGCGTCCGGCCCGACAATCTCATCAATTACCAGCCGGGTAAAGGGCTGCCGGTGCCCGATTTTGCGCCGGTACCGGACCTTGGGCTTGTACTTGAAGACCAGCACCTTGCGTGCCCGGCCGTTGTCCCGGGCGGTGGCCATCACCTTGGCCCCCTCCACCACCGGCGTCCCGATGGTAACATCATCGCCCCGGCCCAGAACAAGCACACGTCCCAGCTCGATTTTCTCACCCGGGGCCACGTCCATCCGGTCAACGTCGAGCACCTGCCCCGGCGTCACCCGGTACTGCTTGCCCCCGGCTTCAACTACGGCGTAAATCGAACTCTCTCCCATAGGACAACTTATCTTATCAGGGGCCCGAGCCTGGCGTCAAGCAAGGCCGGGGAAGAGGGCTGCCGCTGCGGCCGTCAGAGCCGCGCCTGCAGCTCCTCCCACCCGGCCCGGCGGGCTCGGGTGGAGTCCCTTTGTCCGGCTCCGGCCGTCAGAGCCGCGCCTGCAGCTCTTCCCACAGCCTGTCCACCTTCGCCCTCAGCTCCTCCAGCGAGCCGTCGTTCTCAATGACCACGCTGGCGTGCCGGCACCGCTCCTCGTTGGAGAGCTGCGAGCGGATGCGGCGTCTTATCTGCTCCTCCGGCAGCCCGGTGCGGGCCACGGCCCGCTCCACCACCCTGTCCTCGGACGCCACCACCACCCAGACCTCGTCCACCAGCGGCGTCCAGTTGGCCTCGAGCAGGATGGCGGCGTCCAGCACCACCACCTCCACCCCCCGCCGGCGGAACTCGTCAATGCGCTCCCGCATCATCTCGAACATGCGGGGGTGCATGATGGCATTGAGGCGCTGCAGCGCCGCCGGGTCGGCAAAAACTATGGCACCGAGCTTCCTGCGGTCGATGCTACCGTCCCCGGCCACGATATCCTTGCCAAAGGTGGCTACCACCTCTTTCCAGGCAGGTGTGCCCGGCCGGTAGGCCTCGTGGCCCACCTTATCAGCGTCCAGTACCACCGCCCCCTTCCCGGCCAGCAGCTCCGCCACCGTGCTCTTGCCGCTGCCAATCCCGCCCGTCAGGCCAATAACCCTCATCCCGGTGCTAGACCTCCCGCGCCAGCGCCAGCCCCCACACCGAGGCCGCACCAGCCGCCTTTAAAGCTACCGCGCAGGCGTCCATCGTGGCACCCGAGGTCACCACGTCGTCCACCAGGAGCACCGGCTGCCCGGAAAGGCGCCCGTCCTGGCAGGTGAACGCCCGGCTGACATTGCGCCGCCGCTCCTCCAGCGAGACCGCCCTCGCCTGCGGCGGCGTGTCACCCGTTCTTACCAGGCAATCACTGACCACCGGTAGCTGCAGCCGCGCCGCCAGTGCCCTGGCCAGCAGCCCGGCCGGGTTGAAACCACGTTCCCGGCGGCGCCGCCGGGAGGTAGGCACCGGCACGAGCACGCCCGCCGGGAGACGTTGTGCCGCCGCATAGTCCGAAACCAACCCCGCCAGCGGGCCAGCCAGCACCCGGACACCCCGGTATTTGAACTCGTGTACGGCCTGGCGCACCGGCCCCTCAAAACGGAACGGGGCACGCACGCCGTCGAGCGCCAGCCAGCCCTGGCAATCAGGGCACCGCTCCCCGGACGCAAGCGGGCGGCCACAGCGGGCGCAAAGCGGGGGTGTTATCCGGGGTAGAGCTGCCCGGCAGGCCGGGCACAGCAGGCTACCTTCACCACCACAACCCACACACTTGCAGGGAAAAAGAAAGTCCAGCGCCACCCCCCAAAGCCACCCCAGCCAGGGGGACACCCGGGCCAAGCCCGTTTTGAGGTTTTCCACTGGACCCGAGGTCTTCTACCGGGGACGCGAACCGTGCAGCGTCCCGCTCATTATCGGCTCGTCCAGATAGACATCGCCGTTACGAATCTTCAGGTTGAATCCGCACTGAGGATTGGTGCACACCCACGCCTTGTAGTTGATGGTCGCCCCCTGAGAACCGAAGTCCGAAAGTGGCACCAGGTCACCCGTCTTACACTTCTGGCACTTCGGAAAGCTAAACTGCTCCAACAGGCCACCTCCCAACCTGACTGAATCGCACCCAGTATACACCAAGCCGCCGCCGCTGGCAAGCACTTTACTTAACCTGCCAGGGCAACAGTCCGGCCGGGCTGCCGTGCTAGTACTCGGTCTCCCCCGGCGGCATGATGGCAATATGGGAGAACGCCGAGTCTTCGGTTGCCCCGTGCCAGTGCCTTTCCCCTGCCGGAATATGGACAAGGGTACCGGGCGTAACCATGACCTCCCTGTCCTCGGTAGCCACAATGCCCCTTCCCGCTATCACGTACAGCACCTGGTCAAAGGTGTGGGTATGGAACACGTTGGCAGCACCCCGGCTGAAGTTGACCACGATGGCCCGGAGCTCGCCGGGGCCACCGCCAAGGATGGTCTGCACCGTGACCTTACCGCGGAAGATGGGGTTATCACTGGCATCACGTGCCGGAATATCAAAAATACGGACAGCTTTCATCGCTTTCTCCCCCTGATGACTGCGGGCTACCCAAGCCTTACCAGGCTGAGCCGGCTGTACACCGCCCCCGAACGCAAGAGCTGGCTGCGCATCAGGACCACGCTGTCCACCACCAGCGGCGTGGTGGCGGTAAACCCGCTGGCCACCACCCTTTCACCAAAGCGCCGCCGTTCGGCCGGGCTGGCCGTGTCGCGCACCCGTGCCAGCGTCAGGTGCGGGCTGAACTGGCGCCCTTCGGGCGGAAAACCGAGCGGCCCCAGGGCGGTCTCAACCTGCCGCTGCAAACGGCGCAGGCTCTCAAGGTCACCCCCGAGGCCCACCCAGGCCACCCGCGCCCGGGCCGGGGCGGGGAAGACCCCCGTACCCGTCACCTCCAGCCGGAAAGGTGGTATCCCCCTGGCAGCCTCTTCCAGTGCCGCCCCCAGCTGCTCGAGCTGCACCACCGCCACATTGCCCAGGAACTTCAGAGTCAGGTGAATGGAGGCCGGGTCCACCCACTTCACGCCGGCGATACCGGGCCGGCGCAGGCTGGCTATCAGGTGCGCCAGCTCCTGCTTCAAGCCCTCGGGCAGCTCCACGGCCACAAAAGCGCGGACGGTCTCCAGAAGCCCCTCCTAGCGGAAGGTGAAGATGTTAAGCAGCCGCCGCGCGTTCCCGGAAAGCACCTTCTCCCTCGTTGCCGGCGGCAGCGCCAGCGCATCTATCTCTTTGATGAGACGGCTCGGTGGCATCAACGGGTAATCACTGCCGAAGAGCACCTTGTCCTCGCCCACCAGGGCAATGACCTGCCGGTAGACCTGCGGCCGGTAGAGGAACGGCGAGGCGGCTGTATCGAAGTACACCCGGGCCAGGGCTTCTTTGACCTCGGGCATCAGGGCATAAAAGGGCAGCCCCCCGCCCCAGTGAGAACAGACAATGGTGATATCCGGCAACACCTCAATCAGGCGGCAGAGATAGTCCGGGGTCACCCTGCCCTTGCCGTTATACCGGTGGCCTACCGGCTCCGAGGCATGGGTGGTAACAATCAGGTTGTTCCTGCGGATAACCTCGGCCAGGCCAGCCATGACCTCGGGCCCCGACTCAGCCAGCTGGACATCCGGCCGGAGCTCACCGATGCCCCGCGCCCCGCCGCGCACGCACCGCTCTATCTCCATCACAGCCGAGTGGCCCGCCCTCGGCTGCACCGCACAGAACGGGACCAGGCGGGCCGGGAAACGTGCCGCCGCTTCCAGTATATAGTCGTTGGTCTCCACGCAGAGCTGCTGGGTTGTCCAGCCGATGTTAAGCACCACCGAGACATCTACCCCCTCCCTGTCCATGGCAGATACCAGCTCATCGGCCGTAACAATCCGGGCCTGCGGCGATGCGTACAGCTCGGCAAAAACCGGGTCACGCCGGGCATATTCAGCGCGGTTGTCCCTCACCTCCCGGGGCAGAACGTGGGTATGGAAGTCAACAATCATCGCCCCGATTATACCAGCCAGCCGCCGCACCGCCAACACCCCGGCCGCTCATGCCCGTCCAGCATAGTAACACAGAGTAATCAGGGGATAGTGCGCCAGATTATGGCATGTAAACGGTGCTAAATACTTACTAGTCTTGCTCCATGGCTCTCATATTTGCTCCTTTGATTTGCCCTGCCCGACCGGTTGGGCTATGATAGGTTTAGCAGTCGCCTTGCCCGACTGCTAAACCATGTGCGAAGTTCGGAGGAGTGAGACAATGGCAGTAGACCTGCAACCAATGGCCGACCGCCTGGTCGTGAAGCCAATCGAGCGCGAAGAGGTTACCAAGGGCGGCATCGTCCTGCCGGACACCGCCAAGGAAAAGCCCCAGGAGGGTGAAGTGCTGGCGGTGGGACCCGGCCGCATGACCGACGAGGGCAAGCGCATCCCGATGGACATCAGCGTTGGTGATGTGGTTGTCTACGCCAAGTACGGCGGTACCGAGATAAAGATTGAGGGCGAGGAGCTCGTTATCCTGCGCGAGAGTGATGTCCTCGCCAAGAAGCCCAAGGGCAAGAAAAAGTAAGTCTGCAACAGATTCGGGACGTTATAAGGAGGACGGAAAGTGGCAAAACAGATATTGTTTGAGGATGAAGTACGGCAGGCCCTCAAGCGGGGCATTGACAAGCTGGCCGATGCAGTACGGGTAACCCTGGGGCCGAGGGGGCACTGTGTGGCACTCGACAAGAAGTGGGGTGCGCCCTCGGTGATTGACGATGGTGTCACCATTGCCAAGGAAATCGAGCTCCCGGACCCGTACGAGAACATGGGCGTGCAGCTCGTCAAGGAAGCCGCTACCAAGACCAACGACGCCTGTGGTGACGGCACCACCACCTCCACCATCCTGGCCCATGCCATAATTAACCTTGGCTTCAAGAATGCCACCGCCGGCGCCGAGGTAATGGACCTCAAGAAAGGGATTGACCTTGCCGTCGAGACCATCGTCGAGGAGCTCAAGCGCGCCTCCACCGAGGTGAAGGGCAAGGAGCAGATTGCCCAGGTAGCCACCATGACGGCCGTAGACCCCAAGATTGGCAATCTCATTGCCGAGGTCATGGAGAAGGTCGGCAAGGACGGGGTCATCACGGTTGAGGAGTCCAAGGGCCTCGAGTACGAGACCGAGTACGTGGAGGGCATGCAGTTCGACCGCGGCTACATCTCCCCGTACTTCGTCACCAACAGCGAGAAGATGGAGTGCGAGATTGAAGACCCCTACATTCTCATCACCGACAAGAAAATCTCGGCCGTGGCCGACATCCTGCCGGCACTGGAGAGGATTCTCCAGGTCTCCAAGAACCTGGTAATCATCGCCGAGGACGTGGAGGGTGAGGCCCTGGCCACCCTGGTGGTCAACAAGCTGCGTGGCACCCTGAACGTGCTGGCCGTCAAGGCTCCCGGCTTTGGTGACCGCCGCAAGGCCATGCTCGAGGATATCGCCATCCTGACCGGTGGCACCGTTATCTCCGAGGAGGTCGGCCGCAAGCTTGATTCCGTCACCATTGAGGACCTGGGCCGGGCCCGCCGTGTTACCTCCGACAAGGACAATACCACCATCGTTGAGGGCCACGGCTCCGAGGAGAAGATAACCGCCCGCATCAAGCAGATAAAGGCCCAGATTGAGGAGACCACCTCTGATTTTGACCGTGAGAAGCTGCAGGAGCGGCAGGCCAAGCTGGTGGGCGGCGTGGCCGTCATCAAGGTAGGGGCCGCCACCGAGGTGGAGCTGAAAGAGCGCAAGCACCGTGTCGAGGATGCACTCTCGGCCACCCGGGCGGCGGTGGAAGAGGGCATTCTCCCCGGTGGCGGTGTTGCCCTGCTCAACGCCCTGCCTGCCCTCAAGAAGCTCAAGGTCAGCGGTGACATTGCCACCGGGGTGGACATTGTACGCCGCGCCGTCGAGGAGCCTATCCGCGCCATTGCTGAGAACGCCGGCCGTGACGGCTCGGTGGTGGTTGACGCCGTCAAGAAGAGCAAGCGCGGGGTGGGTTACGACGCCGCCAACGACGAGTTCGGCGACATGGTGGCCAAGGGCATCATCGACCCAACCAAGGTGGTCCGCTCCGCCCTGCAGAACGCTGCTTCCATTGCCTCCATGGTGCTCATCACCGACGCCCTGGTCACCGACATCCCGGAGAAGAAGGACAAAGCCGCCACTCCCCCTGACATGGGCGACATGATGTAGCCACCCTCCTGGCCGGAGATAGACCGGCGCCGGTGACCGCGCGGTCACCGGCGCCGCCTCTTTCTGCAACCCTCCAGGCGCTAGAAGGTGAGGAGCGCCTCCAGGCTGCCCCCTTCCCTGACCGGTCCCACCACCGCCAGGCGCAGCTGCTCGCCGCGCAGGATATCATCCGCCACTGCCTGGATGTCCTCAACCCCCAGGGCATCGACCGCCGCCACCACCTCGTCCACGGTCAGGACACAGCCGTTCAGTACCTCCTGGGCACCAATCCAGGCCGCCACGCCGCGGCTGTCCTCCATCCGCAGCAGGAGCCGGCCCTTGGTCTGCTCCTTGGCCTGCCTCAGCTCCTCCTCCCCCACCGGCTCCCGCATCAGCGCCAGCTCCTCGACGATGGCCTTCACCGCCACCGCCAGGCGGCTGTGCTCCACCCCGGCATAGATGGTCAGCGCCCCGGTATCGCGCAGGTGCTCCACGTAGCTGCTGATGCTGTAAGCCAGCCCCAGTTCGTCACGTATCTTCACAAAAAGCCGGCTGCTCATGCCCTCGCCCAGCAGCACGTTCATCACGTCCAGAGCGTAGCGCTGGGGATGCAGCGATGGCAGCCCCGGCAGTGCCAGGCAGAGATGCGTCTGCTCGGTCTCCTCGGCCGCAATCTCCAGCCGGGGATTGGCCGCATCGACAAACGGCTGGAAACCGGGCGGCGGTGTGCCATCACGCCAGGCGGCAAAAGCCCGGGCAACCCCCTCAACGACCTGCTCGTGCTTTATGTCACCTGCTACCGCCACCACGGCGCGGCACGGCAGGTAGCGCCGCTCCACGAAGCGCAGCAGCTCCTCACGTGTGATGGCACTGACCGACTCTTCCGTGCCCGCCACATCACGCCCCAGGGGATGGCCCGGCCAGAGCAGCTCGTCCGCCAGCATCCCGACACGCAGGTGCGGCATGTCCTTGACCATGTGCAGCTCCTCGATGATAACCTGCCGCTCGCGCTCCATCTCGGCGGCATCGTAGCGCGAGGCCAGCAGTATATCGGCCAGGACATCCAGCGCCAGCGGAAAGTGGTGGCGCGCCACCTTGCACCAGTAGGTAGTCAGCTCGCGGTCGGTGGCGGCATTTATGACCCCACCCACCCCCTCGATGGAGGCCGCCACCTCCCGCGGCGTGGGGCGCCGCCGCGTGCCCTTGAAGGACATATGCTCAACAAAGTGGGAAAGGCCGGCCTCTGGCTCGGCCTCGTAGCGCGACCCCACCGCCAGGAAAACACAGACCGAGACCGAACGGCAGTGCGGCAGGCGGCTGCTTATGACGCGGAGCCCGTTCTCAAGGATGGTCTTCTGGTACAAGCCGGCACTCCTGAACCCTGCCTTCATTCTAGTGGCCACCGGAGACAACGTCAATCGGCTGCCTTTCAGGCCGGGAAAGGCCCTGAGAGAAGCCCGCCCCCGGTTGACTGGGCCGGATGCGATAAAGTAAAATACAGCCGTGCCGAAGTGGCG
>CAZBPZ010000004.1:0-5249 GCA_964493955.1 uncultured Dehalococcoidales bacterium
ACGTCTACGAGGCCACCGGGTACCCCCCGAGCCCCCTCCCCTCCGACGAGTCGTACGCCGGCTACTCGGTGGTCATCACCGCGGCCCCGCTCAGCTCGCCGGACGACGGCGTACAGAAGATAACGGTAATCGTCAGCCGGGACGGCCGCGAAGTCTACCGGCTTGAAGGGTACAAGAAAGAGTGAAACACGGCCAGCGAGGGTTCACCATCATAGAACTGGTAGCGGCCACAGCAGTTATTGCCCTGCTGGGCAGCGTGGCAGCAATGACCGTCTTCCAGGCAACGCGCACCACCGCCGCCGGTGACGCCTACCTCTACGTTGTGCGGCAGCTCCAGGGTGCCAGTTACTGGATAGGCCGTGACACCCAGATGGCCGAGAGCGTGATTGTTGATAACCTCACCTTCCCCAACTTCATCATCTTCGGGTGGACGGAGCAGGACCCCGGGGAAGACCCGGTGCACCACACCGTCACCTACTCGTTCACCGACCTCAGCCACGGCATCGGCAACTTGAACCGGAACCACTGGAGCGATGCCGGTCTCAACGAGGACATGCTCGTTGCCCGCAGCATCTACTATGACCCTGACGACCCGGCCGGCACCAGCCGCGCCAGCTACGCCGACCCGGTACTGACGGTTACCCTTTGCTCGCGGCAGGACACCGCCGCCGAGACGCGTGAATACACCTTCGCCCGCCGCCCGGACTTCGGTCCCTAGAGGAAGGGCTATGCTCAAGTGGCTGAAAAGACTGGATAGCCAGCAGGGGCAGGTACTGCCGACCGTCCTAATCCTGATGGTGCTGGGCAGCCTGACGGTGGTGCCGGTGCTGAACCACGCCACCACCAGCCTGCGCACCGGCCAGGTCATCGACGCTGGCATCAAAGGTACCCTGGCCGCCGATGCCGGCATCCAGTACGTGCTCTGGTGCCTGGACAACTCGGTCCCGCCCCCCGCCAGCCTGAGCGAGCCGGTCAACGGTATGAATGTCGCCCTGGAGGTGGTCGACCACGGCGAGTACACCCTCTACTTCGGCGAGCTGATTGAGGCCGGCAAGCACAGCAACTACCTGGGTGTGAGCGGGGCAATCGAGTGGGACGACGCCGCTGAAGCCTGGGAATACACCATCACCGTAACGTGGCAACCCGAGAACGGCCACCCTACCATCCACCTGGAGGGCGTGGGTGCCCGGCTCCCGGTGGGCTATACCTACCAGACCGGCTCGGCCGCCGTCTTCGGGGACAACCTCACCGCCTCGGAGCCGGAGCAGGTGCAGGATGTCCAGGGTGCCTGGATGGTCAACTGGGAGTTCGATAACCCGCTGCCAAGCGTGTCCGAGTCCAACCCCACCGCCACCCAGAGCTTCTACATCAGCGGCAACGGTGAACAGGACGGGCACTACGCCTGGGTAGTGGCCAACCGCGACGACATCGGGGAGACGGGCGAGATATCCGGCACCCTCTACACGGTGACCGCCACCGCCAGTGACCCGTCCAGCGGCGAGACCGCCGCCAGGATTGTCGCCAGCGTCATGCAGGAGGGCGGCAGCAGCAGCATCGCCTCGTGGCAGGTATTCAGAAGGTAAAGACGGGAGACCGGGCAATGAAAATGAAGCGGACAAGGTGGCCACTCGTCATCGCCGGCGCGGTGCTGGTAACCACCGTGATTAGCCTCAGCCTGGTGCAGGCAAACCAGGACACCGCCCGGGCACGGCTGGAAGAGGAACTCCGGATTGCCGAAGAAGAGCTCGCCCGGCTGGGAGGACCGGCCGCCACCCAGGAGCAGGCCGCCCTGGCCAACCGCCTGCAGGCAGTACTTTCGGGGGTAAGCAGCCTGGCAACCGGGCTGGCAGCGCCGGCTGATACCATTGACATCAACGAGGAGCTGTTTATCATCGCCCGGCGCTCCTCGGTGGTCCTCCGCGAGGTAACAGCCCTGCCGCTGACCTCGGGCGAGCTGGCCGGGGTAGAATGCGCCGTGCAGCCGCTGACGGTCAGCGTTGAAGGCAGTCTGGACAACCTGCTGGGCTTCGTCAGCCGCCTGAACATTGACCTGCAGAACGCCCTCGTCCGCTCGGTCGATATATCCGTAGCCGATGCTGCCACCGGAGAAGGTGCCAGTGCCAGCGTTGAACTCCTGGTCTACAGCTACCAGGGCCAGATTATCAACCAGGCCGACTAAGGCAGGAGCGAGGTCAGGCAATGAGCATCGTACCAAGGAAGACAGTAGTCCTGGAGGTAAGCGATACCAGCCTGCGGCTCCTGGTGGCCAGCGGCCGCAACATCAAGCGGGCCGCCAGCACCCGGCTGGAACCGGGGCTGGTGCAGAACGGTGCCATCATGGACCAGGAGGCGGTGGCGGCCCGAATCAGGCAACTCCTGCGAGAAAGCAAGGTGCATGCCCGCCGGGTCTCGCTCTGCATCAGCGGGCTGCACTCGCTGACAATGGTGGTACACCTGCCGCAGTTACCCGAGCGGCTGGTAGCCGAGGCGGTGATGCGTGAGGCCGGCCGGACATTACCGGTACCGCTGGAGCAGCTTTACCTCACCTGGCAGGCAATCGCCACCCCTGATAGGAGGCTGCAGGTCTTTGTAGTGGGTGTTCCGCGTACCACGGCCGACGCCGTCCTCGCCACGACCCGCCGGGCCGGTCTGACCGTCCGGAAAATGGACATCAAGCCAATGGCGCTAACGCGGCTGGCTCCCCGGCCCACCTGCGTCCTCCTTGATGTCCAGCCGACCGAGTTCGACATCATCGTTATGGGTGATGGCATACCCCACCCCATCCGCACCATTCCCATTCCCGCCGAAGACCTCGATACAGAAGGCCGGCTCGCCATCATCCGCGACGACCTCATCCGCACCATTGATTTCTACAATAGCAACCACGCTGACAACCCCCTGGTAGCCGATACACCGGTCCACGTGACCGGCAGCCTGGCCGCCGAGGAAGAACAGCTCCAGGCACTGGCCAGAGAGGTCGGGCACCCGGTGCTCCCCCTCCCACCCCCGCTGCGCGGCCTGGCGGAAGGGGTCGGGTACTTCGCGGGTAGTATGGGCATGGTCATCGGGCAGGCCGGCGGCAGACCGGCCCCCGCCTCACTGGTGGCCGACATGGATGCCCTGCCCGAGGCCTTCCGCCCCAAGACATTCTCGCTGGCCAGGGTGGTGGCAGTGACCGGCTCGGTGCTGCTGGTACTCGCCATTGTCATTCAGGCAACCATGATACAACAGGGCGCCGCCGCGATGGCACAGGAGAGCCGCCGCCTGGAGACCATTAACCGCATCGTGGAGCACAAGCGCCTGGAGAAGCTCGACCTCAAGCGGGCCCTGGTCCGGGTCGAGGCCACTCAGGAGATGCTATCTTCGGCCATCACCGAGCTTAACGAGCGCCGCTCCAGCTTCAACCATGACCTGGCGGTGGCCAGCAACGCCCTGCCGGAAGGGGTTAGCGTGGTCGGCCTCAGCCACGACGGAGAAATCATCTCCATAACCATCGACACCCCGCTCGAGGGCCATGCGCTCGGCTACGCCCGGACGCTGGTCAACAGCGGGATGTTTGAAGAGGTGATTGTGACCAGAATGAGCCTCCAGGAGGACGGCCAGCTCCGGTTCGTCATCACCATCGTCACGGCAGACTAGGAGGAGAGATGGATATTCTGGCACTCCTCTCCCTCGCCCGGGAACAGGGCGCCTCGGACGTACACCTGCTGGCCGGCAGCCCGCCGGTGCTGCGGATTGACGGTGCGCTGCGGCCGCTGCCAGAAGCCGATACCCTCACCCCCGAGGCGCTGGACCACGCCCTGGAAACCCTGGCCAGCGAGGCAGACCGGCGCCAGTTCCAGCAACGCTACGAGCTTGACTTCGGGCGGACCCTTCCCGGTACCGGCCGGGTGCGCTGCAACGTGGCCCGGCAGCAGGGCACTACCTCCCTCGTCATCAGAATACTACCGGATGTCATGCCGACGATTGAGTCGATGGGGCTGCCGGATATCTGCCGTGACCTGGTAACGCGCCGGCGCGGGATGGTGATTGTGAGCGGGCCCACCGGCAGCGGTAAGTCAACCACGCTGGCCGCTATGATAGACCACCTCAACCACACCGAGTGCCGCCGCATTGTCACCATCGAAGACCCGGTGGAGTACCTGCACACCAGCCTGAAGTGCACCATCACGCAGCGGGAGCTGGGCACGGACACGCTCTCGTTCGCCCGGGCCCTGCGCCACGTGCTGCGCCAGGACCCGGATGTCATCCTGGTAGGCGAGATGCGGGACACCGAGACGGCCGCGGCTGCCCTGGCAGTGGCCGAGACCGGCCACCTGGTGCTGACCACCGGCCACGCCCCCAGCGCCTACCAGGCCGTGGAACGCGTCATCGACCTGTTCCCGCCCCATGAGCGCCCGGTGGTGCAGACCCGCCTGGCCTCGCTGCTGGCGGGTGTCCTCTGCCAGACCCTCGTCCCGCGGGCCGAAGGCAGGGGCCGGGTCGCCGCCGTCGAGGTGATGCTGGCCAACGCCGCCGTACGCAACCTGATACGGGACGGCAAGATATACCAGCTCCCGAACCTGATACGTACCCACAGCCGGGAAGGCATGCAGCTACTGGACCAGGCGCTGGTCAACCTCTACCGGGAAAAGCTCATCACCCGGGAGGACGCCCTCGCCTACTGCAACGACCGCGAAGAGCTGGAACGGCTTATCGCCAACCGGACCGAGGTGACGGCCAGCAGTTCCTACCTTTCCTACTGACGCGGAGACCGCTCAGTGCTCCTGGGCGTTTCCGGCCACCCCTACAGGGAAGCCCCCCGCCGAAGTGCGGCGGGGCTTCCCACTATCATCCCCGGGCCGCAGTATACGAGCGGGGGCAGGCCGCCGCCGTCATGGCGCATACTCCACCACCGGCACCCGGAACAGGCACTCCGGGACCAGCACGGGAGGACTGTCCCCGGCCGGTGAAAGGCAAAAAGGGAAGGCCCGCCGCAGAGGTGCGGCGGGCCTTCCCCTTGGGGAGCGCAAAGGTCCGACAGACCGGAAACGGCCGCTTACGGTGTGGTCTGGGTCACGGTACCATCAGCAGCGAAGGTGTAGGTGCAGCCGGAGCGCACGCTGGTGCCGTTCAGACCGGTCATGTAGTCACTGAGTACCAGCGGTGTGGTGTCGGTCGTCTGCACGGTGCTCATGTCAGCCGTGGGCGTGGTAACCGGTGTCAACTGGCCGGTAGTGCTGTCGGCCAGCATCGCCATCACGGCCGTC
>CAZBPZ010000004.1:5349-12924 GCA_964493955.1 uncultured Dehalococcoidales bacterium
AACCGGTGTCAACTGGCCGGTAGTGCTGTCGGCCAGCATCGCCATCACGGCCGTCTGGATGTTGTGGAGCTCTGTCTCGTAGGACTCGGTCTTACCCTGGCCGATGAACTTGCCCACGTTGGGAACGGCCACAGCCGCCAGCGCCCCCAGGATGGCAACCACCACCAGGAGCTCAACCAGGGTGAAACCCTTCTCACCGTATCGGAACTTGCGAATAAACCTGTACATCGTCTCGGACCTCCTTTGCTTTTCGCTTTTTGCGTTCCTTCTACCTCCAGCCTAACACGCCCCGGCAGATATACAATCACCCATAGGTCACCTCGCGGCATGGTAGAAAGGTCACCCCCGCCAGGCATGACCTTGGTACCCCGTCCCCCGGCCACGGTGTCCGGCGGCAGTGTATCCCGGCCGTAGCCGGGACCAGTACTTTAGTACCCGCTACTTTGGTCAGCAGGCTCACGGCTGCCTTGACAAGGAGCCCCGATGAACATAACTTGAGACTATGGGTACCTATGCCTTCGCTGCCCTGCTGACAGCCCTCGTCTACATACCGCTGCTAGTAGCTGCCAGCCTTCACCTGCGGCAGGCCCGCTGGCGTGAGCTGGGGCTCGTCGCTGCCGCCGCCTTTAGTTACGGCACCATCGATGCCCTCCACCACAGCGGCTGGCTGCCCCGCCTGGAACCGCTCCTGGCCGGCCTGGCCCTGCTCGCATTCGCCTGGATGCTGGTCCAGATGTACAGCTTCGTCAGCAGCTTCTTCCCGGCAGGCACCCGGCTCTGGCGGGCACCTGCTTACGCCTGCCTGGCAGGGGTAGCCGTGCTGGCAGGTCTGGCTGCCACTACCGGCACCGCGGCGCCGCTGAGCTCTACCTATATACTGGGGGCCCGGCTGCTGCTGGTGCCCGTATTCGCCCTCCTGGCAGCCGCCGGGCTGGCACTCTGGCGGCTCGGCCGCAGTGCGGCTGATAGCACCTCGAGCCGCCGCACCACCCTGGTGCTGACGGCCGTCACCATGGTGGCCGTCCCCGGTGCGGCCGCCGTATCCCTGTGGGAGTCCGGGCTCCCCATCGGCCACGCCGGCAGCATCCTGACAGCCTTCATCCTCGGCTATGCCACCCTTGAGAAGCAGCTCATCCCCTCGCGACCGCTGGCACGGCGCTGGCTCACCTGGCTGATGCTGGGCCTCTTCGGCGCCGCCTGCTACAGCGTCCTGTTCCTGGCGGGTAGCAGCCTGCTGGGCCTCGGCACCGGCCTCACCCCGATGCTACTGGCCACCGCCCTGGCGGTGGTGGTAGCCCTCGCCATCTACGGCCTGCGGGGGTACCTGTCCGCCGTGGAGCGGCACACCCTCCAGCCCTCCGTGACCACCGCTGCCCCGGGCAACCTGCAGCCTCCCGGCGAGGCCAGGCACCAGGGCAATGACCTGGCAGTCCTCAGCCATGCCAGCCTGACAATCACTTCAAGCCTGAGCCTCCAGGACACATTCCCCGCCATGGTGCAGGACCTGAGCGAGGCCATTCCCGCCGAAACGGCCGCCCTCTTCCTGGTTGAAGATGGCCGGATGGTCTGCATCGCCACTGGCGGCACCGGACCCACCCCGTGGCAACCCGGCGACCGACTGCCCCTGGCCGGCACCGCCGCCGGACACGTCACCACCGGCCTGGAGCCGCTGGTACAGGACGACCTGGGCCGGGCGCAGCCCTTCAAGGAGGATACCAGCCTGGGTCGCCTCGGTTTCCGCTCAAGCGCTCACCTGCCGCTGGTCTCGGCCGATGGCACCCTGGGGAGCCTGGTGCTGGCCACCCGTCAACCGGGGGCCTACCATGCCTACCGGGTGGCCCTGCTGCAGAAGATTACACCCCAGCTCGCCGCCCAGCTCCGCAACTCGCGCCTCTACGTGGAAGCCGTTCGCATGGCACGCCTCGACGAGCTGACAGGGCTACTCAACCGGCGCGCCCTGAACGAGGCCCTCAGCGCCGAGATAGAGCGCTGCCGCGGCACGGACGAGGTCTTTTCTCTTATCATCTTTGATATTGATTCACTCAAGACCATCAACGACACTTACGGGCACCTGGCCGGGGACAACCTTCTGCGCCGGGTGGGGGCCATCATGCGGCAGGCGATACGGAGCACCGACCGTGCCTTCCGCTACGGGGGAGACGAGTTTGCCATTGTCCTGCCGGGCACTCCCCTGCCGGCCGCCGCCGACGTGGGCGAACGGGTCCGTGCCCGTATCGCCGCACTGGCCGGCGAGATTGATTCCGCCGTTACGGTTAGCTTCGGGGTGGCCAGCTGGCCGGGCAGCGGCCGCAATGCCAGAGGGCTGATAGCGGCGGCCGACGCCGCCCTCTACCGGGCAAAACGGGACGGCGGCAACCGGGGCCAGACGGCACCCGTCACAAATAGCCCCCCGCCCGAGCCAGCCCTGGCACGCGACCAGGGGGCCGGACAGACCTGAGCTTCACCACCACACCCGTCCCCCCGGAAAGACCGACCGGGAGATGAAAGAGGAGCGCACTGCAAATGGAAACGGAAAAGACCAGAGTGCTGATACTGAGCCAGCAATCGCTCATCAGGCGGGGCATCACGCATACGCTCACCAGCAGCCAGGACATGGACATCGTGGGGGCGGGCGAGGTCTCCGAGGCCGTCCTGTCCCAGATTGATACCTCGCCCCCGGATGTGGCCATCGTGGACATTGACGGGACCGGCGAAAACGGGCTGACCCTGGCGCGGCGTATCCGTCAGCGGTCACCCAACATTGGCGTCGTCCTGCTGACCTCCAATGTCAACGATGACCAGCTCTTCCGCGCCCTCAAGGTGCAGGCCTCGGCCTGCCTTGACAAAGAGGTGAGCGACGAAGACCTGCTGGCCACCGTTCGTCTGGTGGCCAGCGGCAAACACCCCATCAACGACACCATCGCGGTACGCCCCAAGGTGGCAGAAAAGGTGCTCTCGCAATTCCAGGAGATGTCCTGGCGCAGCGAGGCCGAAGACATCATGTCCCCGCTGACACCGCGCGAAGTGGAGATACTGGACTATATCGCCCGGGGGTACCTCAACAAGCAGATAGCGGCCGAGCTCGGCATCAGCGAGCAGACCATCAAGAACCACGTCACATCCATCCTGCGCAAGCTGAATGCCAACGCCCGCACCGAGGCCGTTGTCCTGGCCATCAAACAGGGGGTGATTTCTATTTCCTAGTTACCAGCCAGACAGGCAAATACTTTGCCGCGCCCGCAGGCGGCTACACGTTTCACCGGTGGTGGACCATCGGTACCGGTACCGAAGTACCGGACGTTTAAGAAAACGTTTAGGAACGTGGCCGCCTTCTTTAGTTCTTGTTTGGACGGCAGGCCCTATAGTGACAGGGTGAAGCGGCGGAAAGAGGGACAGGAGTGAAAGGTATCCGGCTTCCCATCGTCAAATCAGAATATGACCGCACCTGGCAGAAGCACTGCGGCTTTCTTGACCTGACAATCGAGCAGTTTATGGCAGTACAGGAAGCACTGCTGGAACGGCAAGTCACCCGCATGGCCAGCTTCCCCCTGGGGCGTAAGCTCATGGGAGAGCGCCCCCCACGCAGCCTGGACGAGTTCCTCCACCGGGTGCCGCTTACCACCTACGCCGATTACGAAAGCGAGTTCCGCTGCAGGAACAGTGCTGCCCTGGCCGAAGAACCGCTTGTCTGGGCGCAGACCTCCGCCGCCGATGGTAGCTTCAAATACATCCCCTATACCCGCCGCTTTTACGAGCACGCCCTGGAGCTACTGATGTCGGCCTTCATCCTGTCCTGTTCCCACCGGCGCGGCCAGAGCGACCTGGTAGAGGGTGACCGCGTACTCTTCAACGTGGCCCCGCAACCGTACCTTTCCGGCATACTGGCAGCCGGGGCCTGCCGCAGCTTTGACCTGAAGCCGGTGCTGGAAGCCGGCGAGCACGACGCCCTGGACTTCCGCGACAAGGTGGCCCGCGGCTTCGAGCAGTCCCTGAAGACGGGGGTTGATGTCCTGGTGGCCATGACCAGCGTCCTTGTCAAGATGGGCCGGGACTTTGCCGACCTCTCGCATGGCGGCAACGGCCGCGGCCGGCGGCGCACGGTACACCCCGCCGCATTGTACCGTTATGCCTCGGCCCGGCTGCGCAGCCGGCTGGAGAAGCGCAGTATCCGGCCGGCTGACCTCTGGCCGGTAAAGTCCATCATCGGCTGGGGGATTGACACGCGCATCTACCGGGAAGAGGTACACAACTACTGGGGCTGCTATCCCTACGAAATGCATGCCTGCACCGAGGCGGGTATCATCGCCCTGCAGGCCTGGGACCGGCACGACCTCACCCTGGTACCTACCTCCAACTTCTTCGAGTTTATCCCCGAAGAAGAGTGGCTGGCCTGCAAGGACAACCTCTTTGCCCAGCCGCGCACCGTCCTGTTGCCGGACGTGGTGCCGGGTGAACGCTACGAGCTGGTCATTACCGGGTTCTTCGGTATGCCCTTCCTCCGCTACCGCCTGGGCCATTTCATCCGGGTGACGGCCCTGGAAGACGCCGAGGCGGGCATCAGGCTGCCCCAGATTGTATTCGAGGCCCGGGCCGACGACCTGATTGATATCGGTGGCTTTACCCGCATCAGCGAGAAGACCATCGCCAGTGCCATTGCGGCCGCCGGGCTGCGGTGCGAAGACTGGCTGGCACGCCGGGAGATTGATGGTGACCGTGTCAGGCTATCACTGTACATCGAAGCAAACGGCCACGCCGATGCGGCCGCCCTGGGCCGGGCCCTGCAGCGAGAGCTCACCCGCCTCGACCCCGGCTACCGTGACCTTGAGAGGATGCTGGAGGTCCGGCCGCTGGAGGTCACCCTCCTGCGTCCGGGCACCTTTTCCCGGTACTACGACCTGATGAGGGCCGAAGGGGCCGAACTACTGCAGCGGAAGCCGCCCCGGATGAATGCCTCCGACGATGTAGTTGGGCGCCTGCTGCGGTTGAGCAAGGAAAGCGAGGTAGCAGCGGGGAAAACCCGCTGACGCTGAAAGAACCACGGCGATGACAGACTATCTTCTGGTACCCCTGGTGCAGGTTGTCTTCACGGTGCTGCTGCTGGCGGCCGTGCTGGTCAAGGGCAAGCCTCACGTGGCACGCCGGCCCTTTGCTTTCTTCCTGGCCAGCATGAGCCTCTGGGGCCTGTTTATCTTCCTCATGCGCCACGAGGCCAACCTCGCCACCGCCCTGGTCTGGGAGCGGTTTGTCTTCGTGGGCATACTGAGCGCCGCCCTGTTCTTCTACCGGTTCACCAACAGCCTCACCGGGGCCAGTCCCCGGAGATACATCTACTACGCGGTCCACCTTGCCTACATCATCTCGCTGGGGCTGGTGCCCACCAGCCTGGTAGTCCGGGAGATGCAGGTAATGTGGTACGGCAAGGCGCCGGTGGTGGGGCCGCTGTTTGCCTTCTACGTGGGCAGTATCTACCTGCCGCTGGTGCTGAGCCTGGTCACGCTGATTAAGCACGCCCGCCACACCACCAGCCCCACCGAGCGCACCCGCAGCCAGTATATCGCCGCCGGCCTGATAGTAATGTTCATCGGCGGGACAACCGACTACCTGCCGCCGCTGGGTATCAACATGTACCCGCTCGGCATCATCGGCAACATCGTCTTCTGCGGGCTGGCCACGGTTGCCATGCTCCACTATGACATGCTCGAGATGAAGGTTGTCCTGCGCCGGGGTATTGCCTACGGCCTCGCCGGTGCCCTGCTGGTGGGTATCTTCGTAGGGCTGGTGATGCTGCTTGGCAGTGTCTTCCAGACCCCCCTCAGCCCAATCTCGCTGACAATCGCCTTCGTCTCGGTACTCGTCACGGTGGTGGCCGTCACCCTCTTTCAGCCGGTTGTCCCCGCCATCCAGAACCTGGTGGACCGCTGGTTCCTGCGGGAACGTTTCGACCACCTCCAGGCGCTGAAACGCTTCCCGGAGGAAACACAGGACATCTCTGACCTCAAGCAACTCGGCTCCGCCTTCGTGACGGCCGTGGCCAACGGCATGCAGAGCCGGGCAGTCTTCCTCCTCCTGCCATCTGCCCGCAGGAAGGGTGAGTTCGTCACGCACTCGTACTACGGGACCAACAGGGCAGGCCAGCTCGCCTTCCAGGAGAGCAGCCTGCTCACGATGACGCTGAAATACGAAGACGCCCCGGTTGACACCGGTGACGCCGAGCTCAGCCCCACCCTGAGCGTCCTCACCGAACAGGAGCAGGCCGCTCTGGCAAGGCGCCAGATTGAGCTGCTGGTGCCGCTGAAGGCCCGGAACCAGCTCATCGGCATGCTGCTGCTGGCCAGCAAGCACTCCGGCAAGAAGTACTCCACCGAAGACCGCCGCCTGCTACACCGTGTCGCCCGTGAGGTGGCGGCCAATATTGATAATATCCTGGCCTACGAAAACATCCAGCAGGAACACGGCCAGCTGCTGGAGGCGCTGGACGGCATCATCCACGCCATGTCGCTCGTGGTCGAGACCAGGGACCCGTACACCGCCGGTCACCAGAAGCGCGTGGCCGATATCGCCTGTGCCATCGCCGGTGCCATGGGGCTGTCCGAGTGGGCGATCCGAGGCATCCGGGTTGCCGGGCTGCTGCACGACGTGGGTAAGCTCTCCGTGCCGGCCGAGATACTGAGCCGGCCAGGACGCCTCACCCCGTCCGAATTCGCCATCATTCGCAGCCACCCCCGGGTGAGCTACGACATCCTGGAGATGATTGAGTTCCCGTGGCCGGTCAAAGAGGCCGTGCTGCAGCACCACGAGCGGCTGGACGGCTCGGGCTACCCCAGCGGCCTCAGCGGCGAGGATATCTGCCTCGAGGCCCGTATCCTCGGCGTGGCCGACGTGGTTGAAGCCATCTCCTCCCACCGCCCCTACCGGCCGGCGCTGGGCCTGGAGTACGCCATGAGGGAGATACTCAACCAGAAGGGCATCCTGTACGACCCGAAGGTTGTTGACGCGTGCCTGAAGCTCTTCTCCGAGAAAGACAGCGTCCTGGAGCAGCTCCAGGAGACGGCCGGCACGCGCGGCTAGGTAGGCTGCAAGGAAAGTCACCATTTACTGAAAGGAGGCTGGGGAAATGAGGAAAAAAGGCATGGCCTGGGGGCTGGTGGTGGCCCTGGTCCTGGCACTGGTATTCCCGGCCGCAGCCCTGGCGGCCCCGCCGGAGACCGTGTCCATTGAGGCCACAGGCTATATCACCGGCATTACCCCCGGGGATGTTTTTCCTGCCGGTGACGGGTGGATTGTACGCAGCCGTGACATCTACGGCACCCTGAGCGGGGACATTGAAGGTAACTTCACCCTCACCTACAAGGCAAAGGTGGACAGCTACCAGGCCGGATGGTTCCACGGCACCCTGGCGGTGGACGGCTGGCCCCGCATCAAGGTGAAAGGGGTAAGCCAGCCGGTGCAGCTCGTACCGGTAGGGGGAGGCCGTTTCCTGCTGCAGGTCACCATCGGCGGCCGGTGGTGGGTTACCGGTAATGTGAACGCCCGCGGTACCCTGGACGCCAGCTTCCTGGCGATGCCGGTACTGGA
>CAZBPZ010000004.1:13024-41663 GCA_964493955.1 uncultured Dehalococcoidales bacterium
GCGTCTGCAAAGGACCCCTGGCCGGGTAGAGGCCGGGCGTGCTATCCTCTGCTTACGCAACACCCGGAGGCAGGGGATTGTTTGACTTCTGCGTGGTGGGCCACGTCACACGGGACATCGTGTACAGCGGCGGCCGCCGCCACGAGATGCCGGGCGGCAGCGCCCTCTACACCTCGCTGGCGCTGCGCTACCTCGGGGCGAGCGTGGCAGTGGTGACCTGTCTCGGCCGCGGCGACGAGCATCTCCTGCAGCCGCTGAGGGCCGCCGGGGTTGTAGTCCGTGCCACCCCGGCCAGCGCCACCACCACCTTTGAGAACCGGTATGATGCCTCGTACCACACCCGGCAGCAGCGGGTACTGGCCGTGGCTGATACCATCCCAAGGGACAACCTGGCAGGCCTGGAGGCCGCCGCCTTTCACCTTGGCACGCTGACAGAAGGAGACATCGGGCCGGACGTTCTCCCCTGGCTGGCCAGCCGGGGAGCGGCCCTCTCGCTGGACGCGCAGGGCCTGCTGCGCCGTGTCCGAAACGACGGCCGGGTTGTGCTGCAGGACTGGCCGGGAAAGCTTACCGGGCTCCGGGGCATCACGGTGCTAAAAGCGAACGATGCCGAGGCACGTATCCTCTCCGGGGAGAGCGAGCCGGAGAGGATGGCACCCCGCCTGGCGGACATGGGGCCGGCCGAAGTCGTCGTTACGCTGGGGGCACAAGGGGCAATAGTCTATGCCAGCGGGGTACTCCACCAGGTCCCGGCCGTACCGGTGCCGCACCCGGCCGACCCCACCGGCTGCGGCGATACTTACATCGCCGGCTACCTCTTTGCCCGGCGCCAGCTCCAGCAGGGTCCGGCCGCCGCCGCCGAGTTTGCCGCCCGCCTGGCAGCGCAAAAGTTACGTAAAAGGGGGCCGCTCCTCCCGCAGAAATAGAAGCGGCCCCCTCACCAACAGGCGGCACGCCCGCTGTGCCGCGCCTTAGTGAAGGTCCATGACGGTGAGGACAGCCCCCGGCAGGCGGCGCTGGATAGTCAGGGTGGCACCGGTGGGCGGGATTATCTGCAGGGTGAACGAGTCATACCCGTCGCACGTGGCCGAGTCCGGTATCGTCACCGTGACAACGTGTAGCTCGTCGGCCTCAATCAGGTTCTCGGCACCCCGCTCCGTACTGCCGGAGCTGAGCTCGCTCGTCCAGGTAACATCTTCCGAATGGACCTCGTCATCAAAGTAGTTGATGACCACCGAGTTCATGTCGAGCGCCTCGTCCGGCATCGTCAGCGACACCGCAAAGACCACCTGCTCCAGCTTGGTGCCGTTGGGGCTGAGCCCCAGCACCGAACCCTGCAGGCTCAGGGTGGCCTGAGCTGACTCGAGACCCTGGTAAACGGCCGCCTTGCCTCTCTCCGCCGAGTAGATGCCGGCCGTCAGCACGCTGTAGGCCAGCACCGCTGCCACGGTAACGAAGGCAATGAGAATGATGGCCGTCTCCAGGCCGGTCATCCCCCGCTGGTCCCGATGCAACCTACGGAAAGCTCCTGTCCACTTGTTGCGCATTCCGGCCTCCTCGTCCTGTGCCGGCCTCCGGCACAGCCTGTCCTTTCTTTTCAGTAACGCCCCACCTCCTCGGGGCTGGGGCGGTCCTTTGTTTTGAGGGGATACCACGGGCGACTCGGCGCGGTATCCCCTCGGCAAGAGAGGTAAGGTGACAGTGTACCAGGGTCTTGAGCCGGCCCAGCTGCCAGCTCCCGGCCCGATCACCTTCTTCGTACAAGAACACTCTAGCCCCCCGGCACTAAACAGCCCCTTAATAACCGGGGCCTTTTCCAAAAGATTTTCTAAAGCCCCAAACAAAAAAGGCACAGCGCCTGGCTGTGCCTTCTCAACCCTTGCTCTCCGGCCGGCCGGCTGGCCTCTATCAGGTCTGGCGGAACTCCTCGGGGACCAGGTCAGCCACCCGGGCAGACGCCACACCAATCACCGAGTCAGCCGCCCCGTAATAGACCAGCACCTCGTCATCGGCCTCGAGCATGGCCTTACCCTCGGCCCTGGGTACCGCCCCGCAGGTGAAGACCACGTTTGGCACCCATGACTCGCCGTCCTCGCCAACCTCAAACTGCTCCTCCGGCCCGAGCACCCAGTTGGGCGAGCGGTAGCGGAGCACGGTAGGGTCATCGAGGTCAAGCAACATCACCCCCAGGCGGTAGACATGATTGGAGTCAACCCCGTGGGTAATGAGCAGCCACCCGTAGCGGGTCTTGATGGGCGGCGCCCCACCGCCAATCTTGCGCCCGTCCCAGGCCATACCCGTGCGTGACCCGGCCAGGATGGTATGCTCCTTGCGGGGCCAGGGACAGCGCAGGTGGCCCGAGAAAGATATCCAGATATGCGGGTCAACCCGGTGGAGAATGGCGTACTTACCGCCAAAGCGCTCGGGGAAGAGGGCAGCGTCCTTATCGGTGAAGCCGGGGAAGACCAGGCCGTGCCGGTGCCAGCCGCCCCAGCGGTAACGGACAAAGTCGCTCACGCTGATAGAGGCCAGGGCTATCTGGGCCACCGGCCGGCTGTAGGCGGTGTAGGCCATATAGATGCGGTCACCGATGAGTGTCAGGCGGGGGTCCTCGCACCCGTAGGACTCGCTGCCAGTGGCGGGCTCAAAGACGGGCTTATCAAGCCGCTCGCTGAAATTAAAGCCGTCCTCGCTCACTGCCAGCCCGAGGCGTGAAATACCGTCCTCGCCAACCGCCCGGTACACCAGATACACCCTGCCATTGATGTGGATTGCGCCGGGGTTAAGCACGTACCTCGACTCCCAGTAGTGCTCCGACACCGGGTGGAGCACCGGGTTCCCACGGTAGCGAAGCAGGGGCTGCGCCGGTGGCTGCTCCTCGGCCAGGAGGGTCGGGCGAATAACCTGGTCGGCTGGCTCCATGCCGAAGAGAATCGGCCCCAGGTCCTCGTACTCCCGGCCCTGGGCCATCAGGTGCCGGATGGCCTCGTCAATACCCTCGGCCCGGCCGCCGGCGGCAACGTAGTACTCGGTAAGAAAGTCCCTCGATGCCCAGTCACGCTCCACGTGCAGCGAGAGGGGTGTCGGCACGCCCGTGCCACCCTTGGAGCTGTAGCTGGCCCAGCTCCAGATAGAGCAGGGAATGAACGTGCCGTCCGGCAGGGTAAGCGCCAGGTGATAGGCCTGCGCCGCCAGCTTGAGGTCAGCCGCCAGGGCCTGCCGCGCCCGGTCACGGGGGGCAGCCGCCACGATGGTATCGGCCATCTCCCGCAGGCGGGCAACCAGCACCCGGTGGTGCCCGTTCTCAAAGATATTATGGGCCGAAAGCGGTGCCTTGCCCCAGTGCGCTTCTAGGGCATTGAGAACACGTTCCCCGAAGTCCTTGCGGTGCCAGGCAAACTGTTTCCAGACATCGCTGAAACGCTCGGCCTCAACCGTGTTCTTGGCCACCGTCGTCAGGTAGCGCAGCCGGGGGTACTCACCCCCCGTACCCTTGTGCAGGTTACCCACCACCACCCGGCCGGCCACCCGGCTCAGCGACGGTGATTCCCGCATCTCGGCCAGGAAGGGGAACTCGTCAAGGTCCATTGTGAGCACCTTGAGGGGGCGCGGTACGAAGTGCTCGGGGCGCACGCTCTCCCTGATGAGCGCCCCCATCTGCTCTTTATAGTCATGCTCTTCCACCCAGCTGGCCAGGGCAAGAACATCGTTTGGGTCGTAGTCTTCCAGCAGGGCATTCAGGTGGCTGTATCCCAGCTTCGTCAGGAGATTGGTAGGCGGGTAGCGCCAGAGGAGCCAGCCGGCCATGTCAGACGAGAGCGCCAGGATATCACGCCGGCGGAAATAGCCCAGCACCAGCTCAACCGCCGCCCTGGCCCCTTCCACCGTGGTGAGGTCGGATGTCATCAGGGTGCCAGCCAGGCCGCTTTCCAGCCTTGCTATGAAGGCACGTATCCCGGCAACAATCTGCTGCGAGGTAGCCCCGGCCGGTAGCCCGAGCCCCTCGTGTACAAACTGGTTAAACTCCTGACAGTACCGCTGGAAGAGACGGTCATAGATTTCGTTGGCGGTCACCTTGCCCCCGTCCGGGCGGGCAAGCTCAGACGGTACCACCAGCGGCACCCCGGGGATAAACTCCCGGTAGGTAACATTCGGCACCGGTGGTTTCAGCGCTTCCTCGTGGGACTCCCAGACAGCCAGGAAGTCTGCTTTCTGGCGCACGAACTCGTCCGCCAGGGCCTCCACCTGCTGGTCGGCATCCAGGCATACGAAGCGCAGTGCCTGCTCGTCGCCGAGGACGTCCAGGCGCTCCCGGAGGTGCTGCCCGCGCAGGGCCAGACTGCCGAGGTAGCCGCTGTAGGCCGCTGTCAGCGCCGCCACGAAGTCTCCCTCGGCAATATCATGGACAAAAGCCGTGGCAAACACGGTCTGGTAAACAATCTTGGCCCACAACCGGTGTGGAAAGTGAAAGGCCACGGCGTCTTCGGCCAGGGCCTTCATCTCCTCAAACTGCTGCGGCGGCATCAGCCGCTCGAACACGCCTTCATAGGTAGCAAAACGCTGGTGATAGCGGTCCACCAGGCGCTCCGGCATGGTGATAATCTCGTCCGGGCATTCCGGCAACGGGTCGCCGAAGACAGGCACGGGGCGCAGCAGCGGCACCTCGGTATCATCGCTGGTTTCCCAGAGGTCGTGGTCGGCCACGGCCTGGTCAATGAACGCCCGGGCCGCCTGCCTGAAAATCATCTCTGCCTTGGCGGCGGCCGGCCGGTGCATCTTGACCCCCAGGTTGGCCTCGCAGACGGGCACCCGGGCCGAGAGGGCAGCCGCCACCAGCCAGGCATCCACCCCGTAGCCGCTCACCTCGGCGCTGGGAGGGTAGGGGGCATGTTGCATCAGGTCCTGCAGCAGGCGGTAGGACATGCCAAGCTGCCCGCCCATGATGTCGTACAATGGGTAACCGTAGAGCACCCGCAGCAGGGGGTAGAAGAAAAGCGTCGAGGCAGGTGCCTCCAGCAGGTGGCGGCGAAAGCGCGAGGTGACCAGGTCCATCTCCAGCCGGCGAATTGGCTCCAGCAGCAGGTAGACCCACCGGGGGCTTAGTCCCTCGGTCACGCCGTCCTTCTCCCGGCTCTGCAGGTCAGCTTCCAGGATAGCAAGGTCAGCCCCCAGCGTCCGCGCCACGTCCATGATGGCCCAGACGCCCCAGCCCTTACCCCCCAGCTCCTCCTGCTGGAGCAGGAAGGTGATAGCCTGCGTCCCCCGGCCCATGGCCGCCGACGCCGCCCTCAGGGCCTCCCGACCACCCGGGCCACCCACCGCCACAATGACGGCGCGCTGGTGGGGATAGTACTTGCGCAGGCCCGCCCGGATGGTACGAATTACATGTCCGATTGATTCGGACTCATTGAGGAAAGGAATGCCGATGACAATATCAGCCGTGCCGATGCGGGCTGCCCGGGCCAGCGGGGCACGCATGGTGTCTTCGTAAAGGCGAGCAACCTCCGGCGGAGGAAACTCGCCACCACCCGCTGCCAACCGCCCGTTACGCGGCCGGCTTACCGGCCGGAAAGGGACACTGGCCCGGCCGTTCGTGGAACCCATGGTCACCTTCCCACGGTCTGTTGGCCTACATGGGCTATGCTAGGAGACCGGCCACCGACTGTCAACACGGTAACACCCGGTGCCTGACCGCGAGGAGCAACACCACCTTCAGACCCCCAGATGCGAGGTCCGGGTGTTCTCCGGCGCACCACCACCGGAAAAGACGCGCTCCGCCAGGTCCCGATGGCGTTCGGCCTGTCTTTCCCAGGAATTACGCCGGGCGTAGTCCACTGCCATCTGGCGTACTTCCCGCTGCTGCTCGGGCTCCATCAGCAGGTCACGGATTTTACGTGTCAGGCGGGTACGGTCGGTATCATAGAGAGCGCCGGCATCACGCAGCGCCTCACCAACCCCTTCCATGTCCCGCCCGGCCACGATGGCACCCGCGCCAAAGGCATGGGGTAGCATGCCGCTCTGGGAAGCATCTTCCGGCCAGTAATAGTTCACATCAAAGGCGCGGTGGGCAACCGGCAGCATTTCCCGTGGCAGGAATACCTCCAGCAGGAAATGGGCCGAGGTGTCACTGAGGCGCCGCAGCAGCGCGGCATGTGCCTCGTCCACGGTGCGCCGTGCCATCCCGATGCGTACCGCCACAACTCGCCGCTCCGGCAGCATCTCCTGCAGCTCATCCCGGAAGGTGAACAGCCCGGCGTCCCCCTTGATGGGATGCAAAAAGCCAGACTGCCCCACCACAACAGCATCCGGGTCTGTCAGCACCCGCTCCCGCTCGAGGGCACGCTTGGTCCCGTCATCAAGGGTGGACTCGTAGAGCAGGAAGTCGTTGAGCCGCTCCTTGGCCTCGGCAGTGCTCATCTGGCACACCTCCGGGTAGAAATGTACCCCGTGCCTGATAACGTGCACCTTGCCCAGGTGCGCCGGGAAGGCCCGGGCCACGGCGGCGTATGCCCGCAGGCTGAAGACTGTCAGGCCGTCCACCTGCGGTAACAGGGCCATCAGCATCTCAAACTCCTGCCGTGTCATGCCGGAGTCCGTCTCGGGAGAGCGGGCATGAAGGGTATGCATTGTCACCACTTTGGGCATGTCCAGCCCGCGCAGCATCCGGACGAAAGCCCCGTCACCACGCCATATAAAGAACTCGTGCTGGAACCAGAGAAGGGAATCGTCGCCGGAGCGCCCCAGCGCTACCAGGCCGCGCCGCACCATCGCCGCCGGGAAGTCGAGCGAACTCGGCAGGCCAAACCAGACGCCCGGCTCAGGCTCCCACTCCCGGCTTACCAGCGGAAAACCGCCGTGGTGCAGGTCAAATGAGATGACATTCCAGGTACCCGGCGGCATAGCACCCACCAGAAAGCTGGTGTAGTCAGCAATACCACACCTGATGGGCGGGTACGTACCGAGAAAGCAGATGATAGGACTCACCATATTCTCCCACCTCCATGTCGCCGGTGAAGTAGTGTATCTGGTATCTCTCCGGTACATACGAGGTCACAGAGAACCGGCAAAGCAAAGTTTATTATACCATCCCGCAGCCACCAGCAGCAAACCGCACGCCAGCGCTTGACTTCACCCCGTTCCCTTACATAGACTTGGCAGGCAACGGGAAATGAGAGCACTCCCGCCGAAAATCACGGTGGCGCTAACGGCGGTTGCGGATAGCATATTCCGCTGGCTACCCGGCGGCGCTTGGGGTGGCGATGTCAGGGCTGCCCGCTGGCTGCTACTGCGGCATTTCCAAGGTATCGGCGTTGGCGCCACGCCCTACCGTGTCTCCCGCGCGCGCCGGCGCTATCGCGAGCGCCACGAGGTTACCGTGCTCAGGCGCCGGCTGGCATTCCGGCTGGACCTGTCCCTGATAGACGCCCTGGAGCTGTGGCAGGTCTCCACCACCGCCCAGGAGCAGGCGCAGCCAGTGAGTGAGCTGACATTCGTCGTCAGGCTCAAACCGGGCGTAAGCCTGGAACGCGTGCCCCTGCTCACCAGCGCCACCGCCAGGCCCGAAGGGGCCGGCCTCCGGCTGGAGTGGTGGGGGTTTGAGTGGGGCCGGCTTCCCCTGCTGGTGGACCGCCTCCGGGCCGATACCCGCCTGAACAACTGCCTGGCACACCACCTCCAGGACGATTTCCCCCAGCGGCTCCGCATCACGGCCCTGTCCGAAAAAGCTCTCGGCATCACCACACCTTACGACCCGCAACGGTTGCCGTCGCGCCAGCTGCTGGACTGCTACGAGACAATCGCGGCCCATGCCTGTGCCTATATTGCCGACCTGAACCGCGCCCGGGCAGAGCAGGAGCACGGCCCGGCACCCTCAGCGACCGGCGGCCAGCCACACCCGCCCCGCCAGCGAGGTTGACAAACTTGAGGGTGGCCACTACAATCGGGCCAAGGTAACACGGTCTCCTGCCGGTGTCTGCACCTCTACCAGCAAGTGCGCATGCCGGCCCTCCCCAGCACGAACACCCGCCAAGGATGGGAGAGTGAAACTTCTCGTTATAGGGCTCGGCCAGTGCGGCTCACACATTGCCGATGAGTTTGCCCGGATAAGCCGGCGGGCCCGCCGCCAGCGCCGGCTCGAGATTGTCACCGGCGCCTTCGCCGTCAACACCGACCTGGCGGACCTCAGCGGCCTGCGCAGCATCAAGGCCGACTACAACCACCGTATCCTCATCGGCGGCCGCAAGTCCGGCGGGCATGGTGTCGGCAAGATAAACGAGCTCGGCGCCCAGATTGCCCGGGAGGACTCTGATAAAATCATCGAGGCCATCCGGGGGACACCGCACTTTCACGAGTCGGATGCCTTCCTCCTGATAGCCGGTGCGGCCGGCGGCACCGGCTCCGGCGCCATCTCTGTCATCTCGCTGGTGCTCAAGGAGCGCTACCTGGAGAAACCAGTCTACAACCTGGTGGTGCTCCCCTTCGAACATGAGGAGCAGACCGAGGAACGCACCATCTACAACACCGCTACCTGCCTCAAGTCCTGCAACGCCGTGGCCGACGCTGTCTTCCTGGTGGACAACCAGCGCTACCTGGGCAAAGACACGTCCCCGCGTGCCAATCTGGACCGCATCAACCGGATGACGGTTGAGCCTTTCTACAACATTCTCTCCGCCGGGGAGGAAAAGAAGGCCAGGTACATCGGCAGCCGCGTGCTTGACGCGGGCGACATCATCCAGACAATCAAAGGGTGGAGCGTTATCGGCCATGGCAGCTCCAGAATCAGGCCGGCCTGGCTTTCATTCCTGCGGAAGTCGTCCGGCTTCCGGGAGAAGGGCACATCAATCAACCGGGGCATCGAGGCAATGGACCGTGCCATCAGCGAGCTATCGCTCAAGTGTGACCCGGCCCTGGCCGGCCGCGCCCTCTACCTAGCGGCCGCACCCGATAAAGAGATGAACCTCACCCTTATCAAAGAACTCGGGGAATACATCAAGAGCATCGCCCGGGACACCGTCATCCGCGACGGTGACTACCCCCGCCAGAAGGGTGAGGTCTCAGTCTCGGTGATTTTCTCCGAGCTGAGAGACGTGGAGAAGATAAAGCGCTACTACCAGCAGGCGGCCGGGGTAATTTCAAAGACCAGGCAGCGCCGGCGCCAGATAGAACGCAAGCTCAAAGAGATAGACGAGTACGCCAGGGATGTACCCTCGCTAATCTAGCCTGTCCCGGTGCGGCAAATAAAAGGGGCCCGGTTATGCTGTCGCATCCCGGGCCCCACTATTTCGGGCTGGCCGGTACTACTGCAAAGTGGCGTGGCACGAGGCACAGGCGTCGTTCCCGCGGCCGGCATGGTCAGCCGGGAAAGGCTTGAAGCCATCGGCGCTGTGGCAGGCCAGGCAGTCATCCTGCCCCTCGGTGGTGTGGGCCACGTCGGGAGCACTCACCTCCGGCGCCTCTGCTTCCTTTTCGGGCGCCGCCTCGGCTTCCTCCCCTTTTTCCTTTAGCGGTCGTTCACTTTGGGTTACCTCCAGCTTCAGCACCGGCTTTACCTGCGCCTGGCCGGCCCCCGTAATAACAACGAATTTCTCAGCCTCAAAATCAAGCGTCAGGATGGTACGCTCCCCGGCCTTCACCTCCCAGCTCCGGACGACGCGAAGCTTGTCGCCCGGCAGTCTGGCGTCGTAGGTCTGCCCGTCGGCCGTTACCGAGACGCGGGTCACGTCCAGCCGAATCTCGGTGTAGCGGCCGGCCTCAACTTCCTTCTCACCGAGGAATACCTCGGCCCCGGCTATCTCCACCAGGTCAAAGGTCTTCTCCTCGCTGACGACCGTGACCCAGCCGTCCTCGGTGGCCAGGGCACGGTGGACCTCGATGTTAGAGACCGTTACCCCGATGCTCGAGACATTCTCCGGCGGGGCATCGGTCGCCCTGATTTCAACCGTACCGGTGGCGGCTGGAGCAGGCTCCTCAGGCGGCGCCGGCCCAACGACCTCCGGCGCGCCACACGCCGCCGTGGCCAGCCCCAGGGCAACGAGGGCAGTCACCACCAGCGGGTGCCACCTAAAACGCCTTATTCCATTGGCCATTTCTACCCCCTGCTTACGACTACTTGCTGCTATTATCCTGCTGGCAGGCGGGCCTGCCAATGTGACTTTTGTCCCCCGCACCACACCCCCCACCAGGCGCGCTAGTCCCACCCGGTGCCAGGGCCGCCTGCCACCGCCGGTACAACACATACCCCCCGCTCAGGTTACGCACCCCCAGACCATGCTGCCGCAGGATACGGGTGGCGTAGTAGGAGCGGTGGCCTACCCGGCAGCAGGTGATTATGTCACGCCCGTGTGGCAGCTCACCGAGGCGCCGGCGCAGCTCGTCCAGCGGGATGTGCACCGCCCCCGTGATGTGCCCGGCGGCATACTCATCGTCATTGCGCACGTCCAGGACGAGGCTACTCTCCCGGTCTGCCTCCTCCGGTGAAGCCACCGGGGCATCACCGCGCAGGGCATTGGCCGCCTGCATCCCGGCAATGTTCACCACGTCCCTGGCCGAGCCAAACTGCGGCGCGTAGCACAGCTCAGCCTCCTCCAGGTCAAAGACGGTACCGCCCTTTTGCACGGCCATTGAAATAACATCAATGCGCTTTTCCACCCCGTCCCGGCCCACTGCCTGCGCCCCCAGTATGCGGCCATCAGGCACGGCGTAAATCAGCTTAAGCGATACCTCGGTGGCACCGGGATAGTAGCCGGCGTGCTGAAGGCCATATACGTACACCTTCTGGTAGGCGAAGTCACCCGCGCGCTGCAGTGCCCGCTCGGACGCGCCGGTGAGTGCTATAGTTATGTCAAATACCTTGCAGACGGCCGTGCCCTGCACGCCCCGGAAGCGGCTATCGCGCCCCATGATGGCATCGGCCGCCACCCGTCCCTGGCGGTTGGCCGGGCCCGCCAGCGGCAGCAGTACCCACTGCCCGGTAATAACATCACGCACCTCTGCGGCGTCACCCACCGCCCAGATGTGCTCATCGCTGGTCCGCATCTGCCCGTCGACACGGATGCCACCACGCTCGCCTATCTCCAGGCCAGCCTGCCGGGCCAGAGCAACCTCCGGCCGCACCCCGATTGCCAGCACCACCATCTCGGCCGGATGCCGGCGGCCGGACTCCGTCTCAACCACCAGGCCACCATCCGCGGCGTGAAAGGCAACTACCGGGTCAGACAAATAGACAGAGACCCCCTGCCTGACCAGGTGGCGGTGCACCAGTGTGGCCATCTCCGGGTCCAGCGGCGGCATGACCTGAGGCAGCATCTCCAGCAGGCTGACCTCGATGCCACGGCGGGCCAGGTTCTCGACCATCTCCAGGCCAATGAAACCGCCGCCGACGATGGCACTGCGCCGTACCCGGTGCGAGGCAATCCAGTCACGCATGGCACGGCTGTCCGGGATGGTACGCAGGGTGAAAATACCGGGGAGGTCTATCCCGGGAAGCGGGGGGCGGATGGGAGCCGCCCCGGGTGCCAGCACCAGGGCATCGTAACGTTCCCGGTAGCGGCGCCCGTGGACCAGGTCCTGCACCTCAATCTCGCGGGCCGCCCTGTCAATGGCAACCACCTCGCTACGGGTGCGCACCTCTATGTTGAAGCGGTCGCGGAAAAGCCGGGGGGTCGCTACCAGCAGGTCTTCCTCGTCTGGTATGACATCACCCACGTAGTATGGCAGCCCGCAATTGGCGAACGACACAAAAGGCCCGCGCTCGAAGATGATTATCTCGGCCGCCTCCGAGAGACGGCGGGCGCGGGCAGCGCAGGACGCTCCCCCGGCCACCCCACCGACTACCAGTATCCGCTTCCCCTTCTCCGGCATGGTCTGTTACACCTCCTGCCACGCATTGTAAGAGGCTGCGCCCCGCCACGACAAGGAAGGCCTCCAACCCCCAGGGGGAAGGAGGCCAGCAGCCCCGCGGTACGGCTACAAGCCACCGCTACAGCCAGCCCGCCAGCAGCAGGTCCAGCGCCCGGGCAAAGCCTTCAGGCCCGTCACCCACCACCAGGTCAGCCACGCTGACCACCTCTGGCGGCGCCTCCCCGACGACGATTCCCAACCCCGCCCAGGCCAGCATACTGATGTCGTTGGGGCCGTCGCCCACCGCCACCACCTCGTCACGCCGCACACCAAGCTCCTCCGCCACCAATTGCAGGGCGGCCCCCTTACCGGCCCGGGGGTGGGCAACCTCGCAGAAGGTGTCATGGACACGGCTCACCAGCAGGTCAGGCCCAAAATGCTGGCGCAGGGTGTCAACCACGGATGTAATCAGGGCCGGCTCTCCTCTGGCTGAAATCTCCGTCGGCCCTGACTGCAGGGCGTTCATCAGGTCGGGCACAACACGCAGGGCCACCCCGCTCCGGCGGGCATAACGGCCATCAGCCTCAATGACTTCTTCCACGTATATCTCGTCGTCCAGGTAGACGTAGCAGTGTACCCCCAGCTCGCGCAGGACGCGGATTACCCGCCGCGCCAGCGGTACCGGCAGGGGTAGGTGGCACAGCACCCTGCCCCGGCCCGGCTCACGCACCAGCGCCCCCTGGTAGCAGATGAGGGGCAACCTCAGGCCGAGCCCGGCGGCCACGCGGTCGGCCGCCGGGTACATCCGGCCGGTGGCCAGTGTTACCATCACCCCCTGGCGCCGGGCACGGCCGATTGCCGCGGCCGCACTTTCGGCCACCTCGCCGCTGGCCCCGAGCAGGGTCCCATCAAGGTCCACCGCTACAAGGCGGTACTTCACAGCGCCCTCACGATGCCACGGAACGAACGGCCCCGGGTTGACCGGGCAGCACCCTGCAACGCTCGCCCGCAGGCAGTATAGGTGCCACCCCGCCCCGGGGTCAAGCCCGGTCCCACCCGGACCCACCTGCCGGAATTGACACAGCCGGCCGGGCCACCTTATCCTGCATCACAGTCACCGGCAACAAGGGCACTTGCCCGAACCACCAGTTCTAGATGGCGGCCGCCCTGGCGCGGGCACTGGAGCTGCTGGAAAAGACCTGGCAGTAATGCCCTACTTCCCGCCCGCTGGCCTGGAGTAGCCCACCAGGTCAACCGACAGGTAGTCGCCCCGCGCCAGCGCCCGCTCGTACACGAGCTTCGCCACGGCGGCATCCTGAATGGCCACGCCGGTTGAGTCAAAGATGGTAATTATCTGCGGGTCCTGGCGCCCCGGTTTCAGCCCGGCGACGATTTCACCCAGCGTCCCGTACACGCTCTCTGGAGAGAACAGGCCACGTGAGACCGGCACGTTTATCTCGCCGGCGGCGGTGGCCTGGCGAATGTCATCCACCACCACCATGGCACCATTCAGCAGGGCCGGCTCCAGCTCCTGCTTGCCCTCGGCATCAGCCCCCACCGCATTGATATGCGTGCCGGGCCCCACCATCTCCCGCTTCAGAAAAGGCCGGCGCGAGGGTGTCAGCGTGCAGACAATGTCAGCCGCGGCCGCTTCCTCGAGGCTGACCACCCGCGGGTTGAGCGCCGGGAAGGCACGGGCGAGCCGTCCCGCCGCTGCCCCGGAGCGGTCGTAAACGCGCACCTCGCTCAACCTGAAGAGGTGGGCATGGGCCTCCACCTGGGTGTACGCCTGCCGTCCCGCCCCGATGATACCCAGCACATGCGAGTCCGGCCGGGCCAGGTGGCGGGAGGCAATCGCCGCCGCCGCGGCCGTCCGGCTGGCCGTAATCTCGGTGGCATCCATCACGGCCAGCGGGTAGCCTGTTTCAGGGTCACTGTGGACCCAGACTGCCATCACCGTGGGCAGCCCGCGGGCCGGGTTGTCAGGGTGAACGTTCACCCACTTCACCCCGGCGACCCCGGGGATAGAGGCCGGCATGGCGCGGAAATCACCGCAACCCACCGTGATGTAGGCCTTGGGCGGCATGGTGGCCCGCCCCAGCGCCCAGTCACAGAATGCCTGCTCAACCCCCCGGATTACCCCGGGCAAATCAAGCAGGTCACGGACTGCCCGGTTGTCCAGCACGATGGTGGCCAAACTTACCTCCTTGCCGTCACCGGCCCGGCCGGTTGATACCCCTTCCGGCCGTGGGGCCGTACGACCCATTACTCGATAACGCGGCCGTCCCCCGGCGGCCGGTCGCTCCCCCGCCGGCCCCGGGCTACCGCCCGGTGAAGCGGGGTGACCTCTTCTCAAAGAAGGCGGCAATACCTTCCTGCGTGTCCTCAAGGGTGTGGGTAATGCGCAGCGCCACCGAGTGGCGGGCGGCCAGGTCGTAGCTGAGGTCCATCTGGGCGGCCATCTGCTCCTTGATGACAGCCAGCGACTTCGTGGCGGCCCGGGAGAGCCGCTCCACGATGTCGGCAACGGCGGACTCGAACTCGTCCTCTGGCACGGCCCGGTAGACCAGGCCGATACGCTCTGCCTCCCGGCCGGAGATACACTCTGCCATCAGCATCATGGCCAGGGCACGGCCATAGCCGATGGCCCGCGGCAGCTGATAGGTGATGCCAGTGGCAGCATAGAGGGCGCGGTCAGAGCGCGGGTCGCCCAGCTGGGCATTCTCGGTACAGATGCGCAGGTCACAGGCAAGCGCCACGTCCAGGCCCATGCCCAGGGCATAGCCGTGTATGGCCACGACTACCGGGCGTGGCAGGTACCGCAGGGTGCGGATAAGGGTCTGCTGCGGTATTACGGCAGACTCGCGGCGCACCTTCTGCCAGCGCCGGCCACCTGGCTCTCCCATGCCACCCATGTCGTCCCCCGAGCAGAAACCGCTGCCCGCACCGTCCAGCAACACCACCCGGCAGGTATCATCGCCGGCCACCGGCTCAAGGGCGTCCAGCAGCTCGTCGATGACGGCGTAGGTCAGGGCATTACGGCGCTGCGGCCGGTTCAGGGTGAGCCGTAGCACCGGCCCCTCGCGGCGGACTATCACCTCGGCCATGTTCACCTCCAGTGCCGGCAGAAGGGGATACGGGGCATCACTCCCCGGCTGGTACCCCCACCACGCTCATGTAGATGACCGTCTCGGCCGCCCCGTCAACCCCCACCAGGGCGTTGATCTCATCATCATAGAGAGCCGCCACCTGGCACGAGCCGAGCCCCAGGGCAACCGCCGCCAGGGCCAGGTTCTGGGCCATGTGGCCGGCATCCAGGTAAACGTAGCGGTAGGCGCGGCTCCCGTAGCGCCAGGTGGCACGGCCGGGAATAACAGTCCAGATGAAAACGGCCGGCGCCTGACCGCACATGCGCTGCCCCATGGCCGCCTCCACCACCGCCCGGCGGAAGTCACCGGCGGCCAGTTGCTCCAGTGCGTGCGCCGGGACGGCATAGTGGTAGATGCCCGGGGCAACACGCTGCACGTGGTTGGCGACAATGTAGGTCTCGACGGGGTAGAGGGCCCCGGCCGACGGAGCAGTGCGAAAGGCAAACTCACCGCCCCCGGGCCGGATGCCGGAACTGGCCCAGACCAGGCTTGATAGCTGCGGTAGCGTAAGCGGGGCGTCTGCATAGGCCCGCACGCTCTGCCGCCGGCGCAGTAGCTCACCCAGCGGCACCGGCGGGAACTCGGCCGGTAGCAGACTGAGACGCGGCTTCCCCGGGTACTCCTTGTACAGGCCGGGGTAGCCCGGTGGCGGGGATGCCGCCCCGCGCGCCCGGCCACGGTGGTGCTTCGTCTCCTGCTGGAAAAGCTCGCCAATATCAGAGGCTATTTCTCAGCCCTCCTCGCCAGGCTGCCGCCAGTCTAGCACTTCTACCGTGCCGGCTCAATACCACGGGGTGGTGTTGCCCGCCGCCCTCGTCTGCTACTATTGGGGGTACACCCATGCAAGACCTTGACATCTTCTCACTCCAGTGGGGGCTGGCGCTGGCGGCAGTCATGGTGGCGGGGTACGTGCGAGCGGTGGCAGGGTTCGGCTTCGCCCTCGTCCTGGGCCCAATGCTGCTCCTCCTGCTGGGCCCGCGCGACGTGGTGGTGACCAACCTGCTGCTGGGCTTTTTCGGCAACCTGTCCGTCCTGCGCTATGCCCGCCGGGTGATTGAGCCCCGCCGCATCTGGCCGATGGCGCTGGGGGCCGTCGCCGGGCTGCCTATCGGCATTTTCATCATCACCACCCTCTCCGAGTCCACCCTGCGGGTGCTAATCGGGGCGGTGGTGGTCTGTTTCGCCATCCCCCTGCTGCTGGGCTACGGCCGACAGTTCCAGCGGGAACGGCTTACCGCCGGCCTGGCCGGCCTCCTCAGCGGGGCCCTGACTGGCTCAACCAGCCTGGGTGGCCCGCCGGTGGTCATGTTCATGCACAACCAGAAATGGCCGCAGGAAAGCATTCATGGCAACCTGGCACTCTACTTCATGTTCCTGGGGACCTGTACGCTGGTGGGCCTCCTGGCGGCCGGCATCATCAAAAGCAGCACCGTCATCACCGCCCTGACATGGCTGCCGGGCATGCTGCTCAGCACCTGGCTCGGCCTGCTGACGTTCCGCCACGTCAATGCCCGGCTCTTCCGCTGGCTGTCACTGCTGGTGGTCATCGGCTCCGGGATTGCCGGCATCCTGACAGGGCTGGGAATCATTCCCGCCTAGGCACGAAGGCCGCCGGGGCAGGCCCCGTTTCAAGAAGCAAGGCCCGCCCCGGCGCCGATTGCCAGCAGACGAGGCACCAGCCAAGGTCGCCACGCCCGGCGGAGGGGGTTATGTTGACACGGCCCCGCCACAATTGTAGCCTGAAATACTGGGACACATGATAGTCCAGTGCGACTTTGATGGCACCATCATCACCTGCAACATGGGAGTCCTCCTCAGGGAAACATTCGTTGGGGAGGCCTACCACGCCATCGAGCGCCAGTACCAGGCCGGCCTCATCAGCGTGGAGCAGGGCAACCAGCGGCACTTTGCCCTGATAAAGGCCCCCCGAGCCCGGCTGGAGGCCTTTGTCCGGGCGCACGCCGCCGCCCGGCCCGGCTTTACCGACTTCCTGGAATACTGCCGGCGCTGCGGGCTGCGTTTCGTCATCGTCAGCAGCGGGCTCGACTTCTACATCCGCCCCGCCCTCCATGCCATCGGTACGCCGCAGGTAGAGCTATACTGCGGGCAGGCCACCTTCACCGGGAACGGTATCAGCCTCACCTACCGTGACCCGCAGGGAAACGTGATTGACCGCGGCTTCAAACGCCGCTACCTGGAATGGTTCCGGGAAGCCGGCCGGCCGGTGGTCTACATCGGCGACGGCCTGTCGGACGTGGAGCCGGCCACCCGGGCCGACCACGTTCTTGCCACCGGCAGCCTCCCGCGGCTCCTGGAAGAGCAGGGCATCCCCTACCAGCCATTCCAGGACTTCCACGACATCCGCCGCCACCTGGAGAAGCTTGTCCCGCCGGCCTAGCGGCGCAGCCGTTTCACCTCACGCACGATGGCCGGCAGCACCTCACCCGTCCTGCCCTGGATAAGGTAGTCCGACACCCCCTCCCGGGTCAGCGGTGTCGGCTCGGCATTCACCTCGATTATCGTCATGGGTGCCGTGTCCGCCCGGCCCCGCCGGGCAGCATCCCAGGCACGCTGCCGGGCAACCCGCGGCAGGTTGGCAAAGGGATAGACCACGGCCGAAGTGCCGCATATCAGCATCAGGTCACACTTCCAGGCCTCCGTCAGGCTCTGTTCGGCCACGTCGGCCGGTATCGGCTCCCCGAAGCCAACGGTATCACCCTTGACAATACCCCCGCACTCCGGGCAGCGGGGCGGCAGCACCCCGGCCTCCAGCATGGCCTGAAGGTCAAACCGGTCCCGCGGGAAGCGGGCGTTACAGGTTATACAGCGCAGCTTGGCAATGCTACCGTGGTACTCGAGCAAACGCCGTGTCCCGGCCTTCTCGTGCAGGGCATCCACGTTCTGCGTGATAACGCACTTGACGAGGCCCATCTTCTCCAGCTCCACCAGGGCATAGTGGCCCGGGTTCGGCTGCCGGTCCGCCAGGGCACCCAGGGCACCGGTACCCGCCCTGAGGCGCTCTTCCCACCAGCCCTTCGGGTCCTCCTGGAAGCGCTGCCACCCCAGGTAGGCCCGTCTCTCTGCCTCCGGGTTCTTTGTCCAGATGCCGTCCGGCCCCCGGAAGTCCGGGATGCCTGATTCAGTGGATATACCCGCCCCGGTAAGGGCAATCGCATAGCTTGAGCGTACCAGGTCAGCGGCGGCCCGTTTGATAAGCTCTTCCATCGCGCGCCCTCCTCTTTCCCCGTAGAGTCTAGCAGACGTACCCGCCCCCTTCAATCAAGGCCACCGCCGGGCTGGCCGGTGCCACTTTGCCTTTGCCACACGCCCCAGCCTATAATGCAAGCACGCTCCATGATACGGCGAGTCTTCCCCATACTGGCACTCTGTGTCTTCTCAGCCACGCTGGGTATTGGCATCATCTCTCCGCTATTACCCCTCTACGTACAGCACCTGGGGGCAACCGGGGTGGGTGTGGGGTCGATTATGGCCTCATACGCCATCTCCAACAGTATCTTCGTACCCATAATCGGCCGCATGTCAGACCGCCACGGCCGCAAGACATTCCTGACCCTTGGCCTCCTGCTCTATGCCGGCATATCCATCGGCTACATCTTCGCCGGTGATGTTTACCAGCTCAGCGCCGTGCGTTTTTTCCAGGGCATCGCCGGGGCAATGACAGTGCCAATCGCCATCTCCTACCTGGGGGACCTCTCCCCGGAGGGGGAAGAGGGAAAGTGGATGGGCTACGCCAACGCCTTCTTCTTCAGTGGCTTCGGCTTCGGGCCGCTCATCGGCGGCGTCATCACGGACAACTTCGGGCAGACAGCCGCCTTCCTGGTGCTCGTCGGCCTCAGCTTCTTCGCTTTCCTCGTCTCGCTCCTCTTCCTGCCCGATATACGCCCGCCGGCTGCTGCCGCCAGCCAGTCCGGCGGGCAGCTAAGGCTATCCTTTCGTGAGATGGGCCGGAGCGGCATGGTGCGGGGTCTTTTCAGCTTCCGGCTGGTGCAATCACTGGGGCGTGCCGGCATCGGCTCTTTCATGCCCATCTTCGCCGCCAGCCTCGGCATCAGCACCAGCCTGATAGGCGTGCTGCTGACCATCAACATCCTGTCGGTCACGCTCTTCTCACCGGCCGGAGGCTGGGTGTCAGACCGCTTCAACCGGCGCACCCTGACCATTGCCACCAGCCTGGGCTTCACCACCATGCTGGTAGCCATCCCCTTTGCCGGTAACTTCGTCCAGCTCCTCCTGCTGCTGCTGGCGCAGGGCCTGACATCTGCCATCTCCATGCCAGCCTCAACCGCCCTCAACGTGGAGGAGGGGCGCAGCTTCGGCATGGGCTCCACCATGTCCGTATTCTTCCTGGCCCAGGGGGCCGGGATGGCAATTGGACCCATCGTATCCGGCGCCATCTACGACTCGGCGGACATCGGCTGGGTGTTCTACTTCGGGGCTATCACGGGCATCCTCGGCACGCTCCTCTTCGCCTGGTTCAGCCGTGGCTACCGTCCCCCGGAGCCTGCCCCGGATGACAGGCAGCGGTAATGCCACCTCCGGCACGGTTGACAAAGCCTGCCGCCTGTGGTAGAGTCCAGCTACAGGGTAAGACAATGCTAGCACACTCCCAGGCCTACTACTGGTACTACTTTTTCCGGAGCGCCGGCAGCGCTTGGGAGGACTAGCCGCGGCCAGGAGGCCGTAGCTAACAGGACGGAACCAGTGAGGACCCTCCCAAGCGGAGGGTCCTTCCATTTTTTATTGGTGACCGGGCAGCAACACACCACGGGAGGGAGACAAGGTGATAATCATGAACAGCGATGCCACCGATGAAGACGTAGCCCGGGTGGTGAGAGAAATCAAGAAGTACGGCCTGCGCGCCGACGTATCACGCGGCGCTTTCCGCACCATCATCGGGCTGATTGGTGACGAGCGCAAGGTGCCCTTCTCACACCTGGCCGTCCTGCCCGGCGTCAAGGAAGCCATGATGGTGGAGACCCCTTACAAGCTCATCACCCGCGAGTACGCCCGGATGTCCGAGGGCGAAGGCGGTGACCGCACCATCAAGGTGGGCGGTGTCACCATCGGCGGCGACGAGCCGGTCTTCATGGCCGGACCGTGCGCGGTGGAATCGCGCCAGCAGGTGCTCCGTATCGCCGAGGGGGTGAAGAAGGCGGGGGCACACATCCTGCGGGGCGGTATCTTCAAGCCCAGGACCTCGGTCCACTCCTTCCAGGGGCTGGGGGCCAACGGCAGCGAAGAGGCCCTCCAGGCGCTCAGCTGGCTACGGGAAGCCGGCGACACCTTCGGCCTGCCGGTGGTGACCGAGGTGCGCGGTGAAAGCCAGGTGGACATTGTGGCCGAGTACGTGGATATCATCCAGATAGGCGCCCGTAACATGTATGACCAGGACCTCATCACCCGCGCCGCCCGCAAGCACAAGCCGGTGCTCTACAAGCGCCACTTCGGGGCCGGCATCGAGGAGTTCCTGTCCTTCGCCGAGTACATGGTGGCCGAAGAGAACAAGGACATTATCCTCTGCGAGCGCGGCATCCTGCCGCTGGGCAAGGGGCGCAACTACACCCGCTACACCCTTGACCTCTCGGCGGTGCCCGCCATCCGGCGCGAGACCTACCTCCCCGTGATAGTCGACCCCAGCCATGCCGCCGGCCGGCGTGACCTGGTGTTCGACCTGAGCTGTGCCAGCATCGCCGCCGGTGCCTGCGGCCTTATCATCGAGGTGCACTACAACCCCGCCGAGGCCCTGGTTGATGCCCAGCAGCAGATTACACCGGACGAGCTGGCCGAAATTATCACTGCCTGCCGCGGCATCCGGCAGGCCATCGGCCAGCGCAAGGCGGTGCCGGAACGTAAATGAAGACCATCAACGTTATCCGGCAAGAGGCCAGGCAAAGAATGTAAGCACAATTGGTGCCGGAACGTAAATGAAGACCGTCAACGTTAATCTGGGCAAGCGCAGCTACCGCGTGGTCGTCGGCAGCGGCATCCTGGCCCGCACCGGAGAGTGGCTCCGCCAGCTCGGCCTGGGCGAGCGCGCGGCCATCATTACCGACGCGCAGGTGGGCAAACTCTACGGTGAAAGACTGCGGGAGTCGCTGGCGGCCGCCGGAATCGAGGCGGCGGTACTGGCCGGACCCGAAAGCGAAGACGAGAAGTCGCTGGAGACAGCCGGGCGCCTCTACCACGAGCTGACCGAGTTCCGGGCGGAGCGGGGCACGCCGGTGCTGGCGCTGGGAGGCGGTGTCATAGGTGACCTGGCGGGGTTCGTAGCCGCCACTTACCTGCGGGGCGTCCCGCTGGTGCAGGTGCCCACCACCCTGCTCGCCCAGGCCGATAGCAGCCTCGGCGGCAAGACAGCCGTCAACCACGGCCGCCTCAAGAACCGGGTAGGTACTTTCTACCAGCCACGCCTCACCGTGGCCGACGTGTCCACCCTGAAGACCCTGCCCCCCGCCGGGTTCAGCCACGGCCTCTGCGAGGTAACAAAGCACGGCGCTATCCGTGATGCCGGGCTGTTTACTTACATCGAGGACGAGCTTGACCGCATCCAGGCACGTGATGAAGCGGCGCTGGAGGAGATTGTCTACCGCTCCGCCGCCATCAAGGCCGCCGTGGTGGAGCAGGACGAAGAGGACCTCGGCCCGAGGAACATCCTCAACTTTGGCCACACCGTCGGGCACGCCGTCGAGACAGTCTCCAACTTCAGCATCGGGCACGGGCAGGCGGTGGCCATCGGCATGGTGGCGGCCGCCCGCATCTCGGAAAGGCTGGGCCTGCTGGAGCCGGCCGGGGAGCGCCGCCTGGAGCGGCTGCTGGAACGTGCCGGACTGCTCCCGGACACCGCCTCGCTCGACGCCGACGCGCTGCTGGCAGCAATGCGCCACGACAAAAAAGCCAGCGCCGGCCGGGTACGCTTCGTGCTACTGCGGGAAATCGGCCAGGCGGTACTGAGTGATGACGTGGACCTTGAGCTCGTCTCGGAGGTGCTGAAAACACTGCCATGAACCGGCCGAAAATCTGTGCCTCAATTGTGAGCAATGACATCGAATCCATCCGCCGCGTCGAAGCGGCGGTAGACCTCTTTGAGGTCCGTATCGACCTCATTGGTGAGGGCTGGCGGGAGGTGGCCCGGCAGCTGGAAAAGCCCTGGATAGCCTGCAACCGGTCAGGTGCCGAGGGGGGCCGGTGGCAGGGGCCGGAGGCACGCCGCATCGAGCAGCTCCTCCTGGCCGGTGAACTCGGCGCGTCCATCATTGATATTGAGCTGCGCACGCCCAACCTGGACAACATCATACGCCTCATCAAGCGGCGCGCCCGCTGCCTCATCTCCTACCATGACTTGGAGAAGACACCGACGTTTGATACCATGAGGCAGATTATCAACCGCCAGCTCAAGGCCGGCGCCGACATCTGCAAGGTGGTCACCACCGCCCGCAGTTTCAGCGATAACCTGGCCGTCCTGCAGCTCCTGCCGGCCTTCCCGCAGGCCCGGCTGGTAGCCTTTGCCATGGGGCCGGCCGGTATCACCAGCCGGGTGCTGGCCCCGCTGGCCGGGGCCGACTTCACCTACGCGGCCGTGGACGGCACCGCTGAAGCCGCACCGGGCCAGCCGGGGGCAGCCGAGCTGCGGCGGCTCTACGAGGTGCTGAAGACATGAAGCAAGCCATCACCGGCAGCACCACGGTCTGCGGTGTCATCGGTGACCCGATTGAGCACACCCTGTCACCGGCCATGCACAACGCCGCCTTCCGCGAGCTGGGGCTGGACTTCGTCTACCTGCCCTTCCACGTGCACCCCCGGGGACTGGCGGCTGCCATCGGCGGTATGCGCGGCCTCAACATCCGCGGCCTCAACGTCACCATCCCGCACAAGCTGAGTGTCATCCCGCTACTGGACGAGGTTGACCCCGCGGCCAGCCGCATCGGGGCGGTCAACACCATCGTCAACTACAAGGGCAAGCTGACCGGCTACAACACGGACGCCCCCGGCTTCATCCACGCCCTCCACCAGGAGGTGGCCGACCTTAAAGGCCGGCAGGTGCTCGTTATCGGGGCCGGGGGAGCGGCCCGGGCGGTTGCCTTTGCCCTGGCCGGGGAGGGGGCCGAGCTGACCATCCTGAACCGCCAGGAGGAATTCGACTGGGCCGAAGAGCTGGCGGCCACCATCCACAATGCGTTCGGGCTGAAGGTGACCGCTGCCCTCCTGGAGCACCTGAACCTTGCTCCGGCCCTGGCGCAGGCCTCCGTCCTGGTAAATGCCACCAGCCTCGGTATGGCACCGAACGATGACCTCAGCCCCGTCCCCGCCGACCTGCTGCGGCCCGGCCTCATCGTCTTCGATGTTGTCTACAACCCGCTGGAGACCCGTCTCCTGCGCGAGGCAAAGGCCGCCGGGGGCCGCGCCATTAGCGGCCTGGAGATGCTGGTCTGGCAGGGGGCACTTGCCTTCCAGATGTTTACGGGCTACCCGGCACCGGTGGAGTTAATGCGGCGGGAGGCCATCCGCCAGCTAGAGGGACATGAAGACTAACGTTGCCCTCATCGGCTTCATGGGTACGGGTAAGTCGGCCGTGGGGCGCGAGCTGGCCCGGCGGCTGGGTAAAGAGTTTGTGGAGATGGACGAGCTGATAGTAGAGCGGGCCGGCAAGCCCATCCCGCGGATATTCCGCGAGGACGGCGAGGCCGCCTTCCGCCAGATGGAGATGGCGGTGGCGAAGGAGGTTGCCGGGCGCTCCAACCAGGTGATAGCCTGCGGGGGCGGCGTGGTGCTCAACCGCGTCAATATCGACCGCCTGCGGCAGACCTCACGGCTGGTGCACCTGGTGGCCTCGCCGGCCACCATACTGCAACGCACCCGCACCCAGGCCGGGCAGCGTCCGCTGCTGGACGTGGCCGACCCCGCCGGCCGCATCATCCGGCTGCTCGAGGAACGCCAGCCACTCTACCAGGCCGCCGCCGACATCGTGGTAGAGACCGATGGACAGACCGTGGCCGGGGTTGCCGACACCATCATAACCAGGCTGAAAGAAGATGAAGGCTACGCTTTCCCGGAGTAAGATATCCGGGCGTGTCCGGGCACCCTCCTCCAAGAGTTACACTATCCGGGGGCTGATGTGCGCCGCCCTGGCACCCGGCACGAGCCACCTGCTGCAGCCGCTCGCCTCGGACGATACCGAGGCCGCCCTGGAGGTGCTGTCCCGCCTTGGCGTGGCGGTAAGGCAAGCACACGACCGCTGGGAGATAGATGGCGGCCGGTTCCAGCCCGCGGCTGGTGACCTCTACTGCCGTGAGTCGGCCACCACCCTGCGCTTCATGACGGCCATCGCCACCCTGCTGCCGGGGCGCCATACCCTCACGGCCGGCCCCTCCCTCTCGCGCCGGCCGGTCGGGCCGCTGGTCGAGGCCCTGCGGATGGCAGGTGCCAGCTGCTTCGACTCCGGCGGCTACCCCCCCCGTGACGGTGGACGGCGGCGGGCTGCGCGGCGGCAGCACGAAGATTGCCGGCAATGTCAGCTCGCAGTTTGTCTCGGCCCTGCTGCTGGTGGCGCCGCGCGCCCACCAGGAGATGAACATCCACCTCACCACCACCCTCGAGTCTGCCCCCTATGTCCTGATGACGCTGGACGTGATGCAGTGGTTCGGGGTCTCGGTAGCCTGCGATGACAGCCTGCGCCACTTTGAGGTGGCACGGCAGCCCTACGTCCCCACCCGCTACCCGGTGGAGGGCGACTGGTCCTCGGCCTCCTACCTGCTGGCACTGGGGGCGCTTGCTGGCCGGGTGCAGGTGGACAACCTGAAGGCCGAAAGCCTCCAGGCCGACCGTATCATGGCTGACATCCTGAAGCAGATGGGCGCCTCGGTCCGGGTGGAGCCCACCGCGGTGACGGTGGCACAATCACCCCTGCGGGCCGTCAACGTGGACCTGAGTAACTGCATTGACCTGCTGCCGACGGTGGCCGTCCTGGCGGCCGCCGCCGAAGGTACCAGCACCCTCACCGGCATCCGGCGTGCCCGCACCAAGGAGTCGGACCGGGTGGCGGCGGTACGCGAGGGGCTGGAGCGCCTCGGCATCACCGCCCGTGAGGCCGAAGACAGCCTGAGCATCACCGGCGGCCCGACACACCCGGCCGTGATTGATAGTCACGGTGACCACCGCATCGCCATGGCCTTTGCCGCCCTCGGCGTGGCCAGGGGCGGTACCACCATTGAAGGGGCCGAGTGTGTCGCCAAGACCTACCCGGACTACTGGCACATACTGCGCCACCTGGGAGGGGAGGTAACACTCCATGAGTAACACCCTGGGCAGGCTCTTTCGCATCACCAGCTTCGGAGAGAGCCACGGCCGCTGTATCGGCGTCGTCATCGACGGCTGCCCGGCCGGGCTGCCGCTCACCGAAGCGGATATTCAGCAGGAGCTAGACCGCCGCCGCCCCGGCAGTGGTCCCGCCAGCACCCCGCGCTCCGAGGAAGACCGGGCCGAGATACTATCGGGTATCTTCAACGGCCACACCACCGGCGCCCCCATTTGCGTGCTCGTCTGGAACAGAGATACTGTTTCCAGCCAGTATGAGAAGACCCGGCACCTGCTGCGGCCGGGCCACGCCGACTTCACCACCCGCGTGAAGTACGGTGGCTATAGCGACTACCGCGGTGGGGGGCGCTTCTCGGGCCGCATCACCGCCTCCTTTGTCATGGCGGGGGCGGTCGCCCGCAAGCTGCTGGGGCGTATCGGGGTGCAGATTGCGGCCCACACGGTGGAAATCGGTGGTATTGAGGCCGCACCCGTGGAACAGGCTGCCATTCGCGACAAGGCCGAGTCCGACCCGCTCCGCTGTGCCGACCCGGCCGCCTCGGCCCGGATGCTGGCCGCGGTTGAACAGGCCCGCGCCGAAGGCGACAGCCTGGGCGGCGTCATTGAGGGAGTGGCCCTGGGCGTGCCTGCCGGACTGGGCCAGCCGGTCTTCGGCACACTGGAGGGCGAGCTGGCCCGGGCGCTCTTCGCCATCCCGGCCGTCAAGGGGGTGGAGTTCGGGGCCGGCTTTGCCGCGGCCCGAAAACGGGGCTCGGAGAACAACGACCCGTTTACCCTTGACGGCGGGCGTATCGTCACCACCAGCAATAATGCCGGCGGCATCCTGGGCGGCCTCAGCACCGGCATGCCCCTGGTGGTGCGTGTTGCCGTCAAGCCCACCCCCTCCATCCCGAAGGAACAGGCCACGGTGGACCTGGACAGGATGGCCCCGGCCACCGTGGCCACCCAGGGGCGGCATGACGCCTGCATCGTGCCGCGGGCGGTGCCGGTGGTAGAAGCGATGATGGCCGTGGTACTCTGTGACATGGCCCGGCAGGCGGGCCTTATCCCGGAGGTGGCTGGATGAGCCTGGAGGACCTGAGGAAGCAGATAGACAGGGTAGACGAGCAAATCGTCCGGCTGATTGCTGAGCGCATGCGCACCGCCCAGGAGATTGGCCAGGAGAAGAGGCAACGGGGCCTGCCGGTGGAGGACCTCAGCCGCGAGCAGGAAGTCCTGGCCCGTGTGCGGGAGATTGCCGAGCGGGAGAAAATAAGCGTTGAGGGTGTTGAGGCCATCTACCGCCGCATCATCAACCTCTCCAAGAGTGTCGAAGGCCTCAGGGTGGCCTTCCAGGGAGAGCTCGGGGCCTACAGCGAAGAGGCGGCCGTCAGCTTCTTCGGTCCGGCCATCGACCTCACCCCCTGCGAGACGCTGGAGATGGTATTTGACAAGGTAGAACGGGGTGATGCTCATTTCGGAGTCGTTCCCATTGAAAACTCACTTGAGGGCAGTATCAGCCGGGCCTACGACCTGATGCTGGAATCAAATCTCAAGGTGCGCGGCGAGATTGAGCTGCGGGTCATCCACTGTCTCATTGCCAACCCCGGGGCCAGGCTGGACCTGGTACGGCGCGTCTATTCCCACCCGCAGGCACTCGGTCAGTGCGGGATGTTCCTGCGCCACCTGGACGCCCAGCTCATCCCCACCTACGATACTGCCGGCAGTGTCAAGATGATAAAGGAGCGGGGCATCACCGACGGGGCCGCCATTGCCAGCCTGCGCGCCGCCGAGATTTACGGCATGGAGGTGCTGGCCCAGGAAATAGAGGACAACCCCAATAACTTCACCCGCTTTTTCGTGCTGGCCAAGCATGACCACCCCCGTACCGGCAAGGACAAGACGTCAATCGTCTTCTCCGTAAGTCACCGGCCGGGAGCGCTCTACAACCTCCTGCGCGAGCTGGCCGCCAGCCAGGTGAACCTGACCAAGATTGAGTCCCGCCCCACCCGCCAGCGCCCCTGGGAGTACAACTTCTACCTGGACTTTGAAGGGCACCGCGAGGACACCGCCCCCCGCGAGGCCCTGAGCAAGATTGAAGAGGTAGCGCTCTTCGTCAAGGTGCTGGGCTCATACCCCAGGGCCACTTGAGAAGGGAGGCCCGAAATCAAAAGACTCAGGATTGCCATCATCGGCGGTTCCGGCAAGATGGGGCAGTGGTTTGCCCGCCTCCTCCTCGAGGAAGGGCACGAGGTGCTGCTGGTGGGCCGCCGGGCCGAAAAGCTGCACCGGGTGCAGGCATCCCTCCCGGTGGAAGTCACCACCGAGATGGACCGCGTAGCCGGGAGCGACGTCATCATCATCTCGGTGCCGCCGCAGGCCTTCGAAGGAGTCACCGCCGAGGTGGGCCGCCACACCCGCCGGGGGCAGGTGGTAACCGACCTCACCTCGCTCAAGCTGGCACCGGTTGAAGCCATGCACCGCCACGTCAGAGAGGCCACCGTGCTGGGGATGCACCCCGTCTTCGGCCCCGGTGCCCCCGGCCTGAGCAACCAGAATTTTGTCCTGACCCCCACCAGCGAGGACGAGAGGCGCCTGGCCGACAGGGTAAAGCAGTACCTGGAGGAGCGCGGGGCCCACGTTTCCCTGATGTCGCCGGCCGAGCACGACGAGGTGATGACGGTGGTACTGGGGCTGGCCCACTTCATTGCCATTACGGCGGCGGACGTCCTGCTGCACGAAAAGCACTTCCAGGCCATGAAAGCCGTGGGCGGCACCACCTTCAAGGTGCTGTACACCCTGGTGGAGAGCGTCATCTCGGAAGACCCGGAGCTCTATGCCTGGCTGCAGATGAGTTTCCCGGCGCTCCCCGGGAAAGAGGGCCACTTCGTAGCGACGGCCGCCGCCTGGGCCGAGCTGGTGAAACGGGGCGACCACCGGGCCTTCGTGGAACGCATGGCGGAGCTGCAGAAGATACTGGAGCAGACCGACCCGCAGTTCCAGCAGGCCTACCGCGACATGTACCGCATCACCGGGGAGTTGTAGGTACCCTCAGGGCCGCGCCTTCCCCTCGATGAAGGCCCGCACCTCGTCGTCGCTGACGGAACGCCCGGTAATGGTGGCGGCGTCCTGCCGGGCCAGCCAGAGCACCGCCTCGGCTATCTCCTCGGGCCGCTTCATCCGCGCCAGCAGCCCGTCGTCCAGCTTCACGTCCTTGAAGACCAGCTTGAAGCCGTCGGTCAGCACCGCGCCCTGTGGGTAAAGGGCATTGACGGCAATATTGTACTCCGCCACCTCCTGTGCCAGGCCCCAGCAGAACAGCTCGATACCCGCCTTGGTAA
>CAZBPZ010000005.1:0-29695 GCA_964493955.1 uncultured Dehalococcoidales bacterium
GCGGCTCCGCCGCCGCCGACTGGGGCATGGACCGGGCTACGGCCGACTACGCCGGCATGCTGGCCACCATCATCAACGCCCTCTCCCTCCAGGACGCCCTGGAAAGGACTGGCGTCATTACCCGCACCCAGTCCGCCATCAGCGTCCAGGCGGTGGCCGAGCCCTACATCCGCCGCCGCGCCATCCGCCACCTTGAAAAAGGCCGGGTTGTCATCTTTGCCGGCGGCACCGGTAACCCCTTCATGACAACCGACACCGCCGCCGCCCTGCGGGCCGTTGAGATAGATGCCGAGGCACTTCTCATGACCAAGAACAACGTGGACGGCATCTATGATACCGACCCGCGCAAAGAGCCCAGCGCCCGAAAGTTCGAGACCCTTACCTACCTGGAGGCTATCAACCTGCGGGTGGAGGTGATGGATGCCACCGCCCTCTCTCTCTGCCTGGAAAACAAGCTACCCATCATCGTCTTCAACCTCCAGGAGCACAACAGCCTGGAGCGGGCCGTCATGGGCGAGCGCATCGGCACCATCGTCTCCAGTGGTAACTAGCCATGTCAGAAGACACACTTGCCAGAATTGAGCAAAAGATGCGCAAGTCGGTCGAGGTGCTGCAGCGGGAGCTGGCCTCAATCCGCACCGGCCGGGCCTCTCCCGGCCTGCTGGAGCACCTCCGGGTGGAGTACGCCGGGGCCACCCTGCCCCTGAACCAGCTCGGCAGTATCGCCGTGGCCGGGCCCAACCTGCTCACCATCCAGCCCTGGGACCAGGGCAGCATCAACGCCATCCAGAAGGCCATCATGACCTCGGACCTCGGCCTCAACCCCTCCAGCGACGGCCGTATCATCCGGGTGACAATCCCGCCCCTCACCGAAGAACGCCGCCAGGAGCTCATCCGGATTGTGCGGCGCCGGGTAGAAGAAAGCCGGGTGGCCATCCGTAACCTCAGGCGCGATGGCATGGACGAACTCAAGAGCCTGGAGAAGGAAAAGGAAATATCCCAGGACGAACACAAGCGGCTCCAGGGCAAGCTCCAGAAGCTGACGGACACCTTCATTGCCGAGGCTGACCAGCTCGGCCGCGCCAAAGAGGCCGAGGTGCTGGAAATCTGAGCCGGTCTCTGGCGGCAGGTGGTGACATGAGCAGGTCCAGCGTGCCTCCCATATCACACCTCCCGCAGCACGTTGCCATTGTGCCGGATGGCAACGGGCGCTGGGCCGAGCGGCGGGGCTGGCCGAGGCTCAAGGGACACCGGGCCGGGGCCGCCAACATGCACCGCATGATACGCTACCTCAACGAGTACCCCATCCCCTACGTGACCCTCTACGGCTTCTCCAGCGAGAACTGGAGCCGTCCCGGTTCCGAGGTCTCCGGCCTCTTTGAAATACTCGTCACCTTCATTGACAGCTACCTGGACGAGGTAAACTCAAAGGGTATCAGGCTGCGCCACATCGGCCGCCTCCACGAGCTCCCCCCGGAGGTACAGGCCGCCATCCGCCGGGCGGTAGAGGCCACCGCCCGGAATGAGCACATGGTGCTGACGGTGGCCTTCAACTATGGCGGCCGGCCGGAGATAGTGGATGCCACCCGCCACATCGTGGCCGCTGGCGTCCGGCCGGACGACATCACCGAAGAGCTGTTCCGGCAGTACCTCTACACCGCCGGCCTGCCGGATGTTGACCTCCTCATCCGTACCGGCGACGAGACGCGCCTCAGCAACTTTCTGCTCTGGCAGACGGCCTACAGCGAGTACCACTTCACCCGGGTCCTCTGGCCGGACTTCCGCAAGAGGCACCTGCACCGGGCCCTGCTCTCCTACAGCCGTAGAGAAAGGCGCTTCGGCGGCCTGTAAAGACGGCCCGCATGTTGAAGACAAGGGTCATTACCGCCCTCGCCCTCCTGCCGGTAGCCATGGCCGCCGTCTGGTACGGGGAGCCGTGGTTCACCATCCTGGCCGCCGCCTTCGGGCTGGCGGCGGTGGTGGAGTTTTTCCGCCTGGGCTCCGCCACCGGGGCGGCCCCGCTGCCGGTCCTGGGGGCTTTCTTCACCCTGGCGCTCATCCTGGCACGCAGCCCCGGCCTGACCGGCCTGCTCCCGGCCGGCCTGGCGCCGGCCATGGTCACGCCGCTACTGCTGGCTGCTGCCGCCATTACCTTGCTGGCAGGGCTCGCCCGGCGCCGCGGCCGGGGAGACCGCCTCGCCGGCTGGGCCTGGACGATGGCCGGGCTGCTCTACCTGGGATGGCTGCTGGGACACGCCGTGGCCCTGCGCGGGCTGGAGGAAGGCCGCAACTGGCTCATCCTGGCACTGCTGGCCAACACCCTGTCCGACTCGGCCGCCTTCCTCGTGGGGCGCAGCCTCGGCCGCCACCGGCTCGCCCCGCGTATCAGCCCGCGCAAGACCTGGGAAGGGGCCCTGGCCGGCCTGGTGGCAGCAATGGCCCTGCCCCTTCTCTTTGCGGCACCACAGCTCGGCCCCTGGGCCAACCCCCTCCACATCGCCGGCCTGGGCCGGGGTGAGGCCGTCGGGGTGGGGGCACTCGTCAGCATCTTCGGCCAGGCCGGGGACCTGGTAGAGTCGTGGCTGAAACGCCGCGCCGGCGTGAAGGACTCGGGCAACCTCTTCCCCGGCCACGGCGGCGCCCTTGACCGGCTGGATAGTGTCATCTTTGCCGTGGCGGCGGTCTACTACTACGCCTGGCTCACCGGGGCCGCCTGACACCCTAGCCGCAGAAGGCAACCCTGACACGGGATACGGTAACAGGCGGGTAGTCCCCGCCTGTTACGTGGAGAATCAGGCGCGGCGCGGCCGGGGTGGCGGCAACCGGGCTGAAACGGTCGCCGGCAGCCTCTAAAACACCCGGCACCACCACCCTTTCTTGACACCTACCCCAAAAAGTGCTACCCTCAGGCTCACCGCTGGCCCGGAGAAGACCTCACTTGCGCGTCCTGCTGCTGAGCACGCCTTCCCCCCTTGAGGAGAACCCCCTGCCACCACTCTCGCTTGCGTACCTCGCGGCGGCGCTGCTGCGCGCCGGGGTGGAGGTACGGGTGCTGGACTTTCTGGTGCAGCGTTACCACCCCCGCAAGCTGCGCCACCACCTCGCCGAGTACCGCCCTCATATGGTCGGCATCAACTGTGTCACCATGAACTACCCCGTCGCCCGGCGCATCCTGCGTGCCTGCAAGGCGTTTGACCCGGCCATCTTCACCGTCATCGGCGGCCCGCACGCCGGGTTTGCCCTCGAGGACACCCTGCTCCGCTCCCCCTGGATTGACGCCGTTGCCATCGGCGAGGGCGACGACACGGTGGTGGAGCTGGCAGAGGCGGTGGCGGGAGGCGGCCGGCTGGAGTCTGTTCCCGGTATTGCCTTTGCCCGCAACGGGACAGTCTGCCGAACGGCCAGCCGGCCCCTGATTGCGGAGCTGGACCGCCTGCCGATGCCCGCCCGGCACTTGCTACCGCTGGAAAGGTACCGCGCCCTGGGTGTACCCTGCACCCTGATTACCGCCCGCGGCTGCCCCTACGGCTGCATCTTCTGCTCCGGCCACAAGATGTTCGGGCGCCGGGTACGCTACCGCGACCCGGGCCTGGTGGTTGACGAGATTGAGATACTGCACCGGGACTACGGTTTCCCCCAGGTGAACATCGTTGATGACACCTTCACCGTGAACCATCACCACGCCGCCGCCGTCTGCGAGGAAATACTGCGGCGCGGTCTGAAGCTGCGCTGGAGCACCTTTGCCCGCGTTGACAACACCACCCCGGAGCTGGCCTCACTGATGAAGGCCGCCGGTTGCACCACCGTGCTCTTCGGCATTGAGTCCGCCGACGAGGCCATCCTCCGCACTGTCCGCAAGGGCTTTTCCCGGGCCGAAATTGAAAATGGCGTCCGGGCGGCCACCGGGGCCGGCCTGAGTGTCATGGCGTCCTACATCCTGGGCCTGCCCGGGGAGACCCCGGCCACCTTCCGGGACACACTGGAGTTTGCCCGCAGGCTGAACAACCGCTACGGGGTGCAGTACGCCTTCCACATCCTGGCGCCGCTGCCCGGCAGCGAACTCTACCAGAACGCCGCCCGCCACGGCCTGCGCCTGCTCACCCGCAACTGGAGCCGGTACGACGCTAACCAGCCCGTCACCGAGTCCGCCACCATGGGCCGGGACGATATGCAGGCGGCACTGGCCGTCTGCGAGCAGGAGGCTGTCATTGCCTGGGAAAAGCTGGCATCCCTGGCTGCCCAGGGGGATGACGAGGCGGTTGACCGCCTGCGGCGGATAGGCGAGCAGGAGGTAGTCTGGAAGCTGCTCAAGACCGATGCCCTGGAGCGCACCGGCGCTACCAGGGGTACCACCGGTAACCTCCTGGCCCAGCTGGAGCGCCGTACCGGCCTGGGGCAAGAGCGCCTGCGCCCGGTGATAGAGAGGCTACAGTCCGAGGGACTCCTGGCATACCGGGCAGGCCGCTGGTGCTGGCAGCTCCCGGGCGAAGGTAAGGAAAGCCGGGCGCCGGGGCGGGGCTAGGCCCCCTCCCGGGCGACTCCCTGCATCAGGCCCAGGGCCTTTTCGGCATCGGCCACGAACTGCCGCACCGTCTCCCGGCTGTACTTGTGGTCGGCCATCTTGTACAGGAAGAGCGGGGGGATGGTGATAACGTGGGCACCGGCCATGGCTGCCTGGAGGACGTCGCTGACCGAGCGGATGCTGCCGACGATGACCTGCGTGGCAAGACCCCACCGCTTCAGCCAGTCGGCCGCCCGGGCAATCAGCCCGGCGGCATCGCCACCCTCGTCAGACACGCGCCCGGCAAAGATACTCACGTAGCTGGCCCCGGCCTTGGCCGAGAGTATCACCTGCCCCAGCGACATGGCGGCGGTGGCGTTCACCCGTATCCTGTCAGCCTCCAGCTGGCTCATAACGTCGTAGCAGGGGGTCCCGTCCGGCGTGACCTGCGGCACCTTGACGACGATATTGGGCGCCCAGGAGGCAAACCGCCGGGCCTGCACCAGCATCTCGGCCGGGTCATTGGTGGTCACCTCGACACTCAGGGGCCGCGGGTCTACCAGCGCTGCAATCTGCCGCGCCCCCTTCTCGAAGTCACGCACGCCGTCCTTGAGCATGATGGTGGGGTTGGTGGTAACCCCGTCAATGACCCCCATCCGCAGCCAGTGCTCAATCTCGGTCAGGTTGGCCGTATCAATGAATATCTGCATCGTCCCCTCTACGAGCGGGGCGGTCTGCCCGCCTCCCTAACTTATTGCCTGCGCCGGGCTTTCTCCTCCGCCTCTCACGCCAGCCCCATATACTAACCCGAACACGGGGCGGTTGCAATACTCAAAAGGTACCAGATTTACCTACCGGCCCAGCCTGATGCGCTGCTGCAGGCTGCTGCAGATAAGGTGCTCCAGCACTAGGTGGAAGGACTCCACCAGCGGGGTGGAGTTCACCGGCACCACGATTGATACGTCCGCCAGGTCCTTCATCGCCCCGCCGTCAAACCCGCTCAGGCCAATGGCCCTGCCCCCGATCTCCTGGATATAGCTGATGGCCTTGAGCAGGTTCTGTGACCAGAGCCCCGCCTTGTCCCGGCCGGAGCCACCGTGGACGCTGATACAGATGAGGACATCCCCGGCAGCGGCCTTGGTCCGGAGCTGCTCCAGGTAGAGGTTATCAAAGCCGTCATCGTTGACGAGCGCCAGCACCAGCGGCACGTTGTCGTTCAGGCACTCCGCCTTGAGGCCCCGCTTGCCCTCAACCTGCACCGTCTTGGCGAGGTCACAGGCAAAGTGGGTGGCGGTCGAGGCCGAGCCACCGTTACCACAGGTGAAGACGCGGTTACCGTTCTGCCAGGCCTCAAAAAGCAGCTCTACCGCCCGCTCAATCGCCGCCACGTCCAGACGGCCGGCCAGGCGCTTCACCTCCGCCAGGTACTCTTCAATGTAAGTCTGGTCTTTCACCCGCCCCCCTACGTGTTTACCAGTATTTTGGCACCCTCAAAATCAAAGCGGAAACGCTCCCACCTCAGGCCGCACTTCCGCATGGCATCAATGACGCGGGCCTTGCGGCTGTTCTCCGAGTACAGCATGAGGAAACCACCGCCCCCGGCCCCGATGAGCTTGCCCCCGATGGCCCCGCTGCGCCGCGCTACCTCGTAGCACTCGTCCACCCAGGGGTCACTGATGCCGCTGGAGCGCCGCTTCTTCGTCTCCCAGTGGGCGTGCAGCAGCTCCCCCAGCATGTCCGTCCGGCCCTGCTCCAGGTACTTGCGGGTCTCCAGGCCAATGTCCTTGATGCGGTGCAGGTTCTCTATCATGGCCGGGTCATTCTGGCGGGAAAGGCTGTCCTGCTCCGCCAGCAGCTCCGAGGCGCTCCGCTCCCGACCGGTGAAGAAGAGCAGCAGGTTCGTCTCCAGCTGGTCCACCGCTTCCTGGGGGAGCCGCAGCGGTTCCACCAGTACCTCGCCGTTTTTCTCAAACGTCAGGCAGGTCAGCCCGCCGAAGGCCGCCATGTACTGGTCCTGCTTGCCAATTGGCTCCCCCAGGATGTCTATCTCAATGTGGCAGGCCTCCTCTGCCAGCTGCCGCTGGGTGACAAAGTCACGCAGGTAGGTGTGGAGGGCGTTGAGCAGGGCCACCGTAAAGCTGGAAGAGGTGCCCAGCCCGCACCCCGCCGGCACGTCGGCGGTGGAGTGGAGCTCAATCCCCCGCTCGATGCCCAGCAGGCCCAGCGCCGCCCGGAAGATACGGTGCTTAATCTCGGCCACGCTGTCACAAATCTCCATCCGGGAGTAGCTGAGGCGGATGCTGTCATAAAAGCGGCGGTTGGCCAGAAGGTTGCAGTACTTATTGATGGCCCCCGCAATCAGGAAACCACCGTGCCGGGAATAGTAAGAGGCAAGGTCGGTACCACCGCCCCCCAGCGTGATGCGTGTCGGCGCCCGTGAGAGTATCATCCTGCCCTGCCCAGGTGCTGCCGCAGTTCTTCCAGTCCTTCCGGTGTGCCTATCTGGTAGAAACGCTGGCGCACTTCAAAGGATAGGAGCTGCCGCTCCGCAATCAGACGGGGGAACAGCTCTTCCAGCGAATAGAAGCGGCCCGGCGGCACAAGGTCAAGCACCGGCTTGCGGAAGAGGCTGACCCCGTAATCAATGTACTTCATGTCCGGCGTGCGGTCCCGCTTGCTGTAGCGGGTGACAAACCCGCCGGCCACGGCGGTGTTGCTACGCTCGAAACGGTCCTCGTTGGCAAAAACCGTCATCAGGGCCAGCTCCCGCCGCGACATAAAGTAGTCCCAGACCGCCCTGAAGTCAAGTGCCAGGTACGAATCGCCGTAGAGGGTAAAGAAGGCCTCATTCAGAAGGCGGCGCGCGTTTTGCAGCGCCCCGGCCGTGCCCAGGGGCTCAGTTTCAAAGCTACAACGCACCCTGAGCCCGTAGTTGCTGCCATCACCGACATGCCGCTCTATCTGCTCCCCGAACCGCCCCAGGCACAGCACCACGTCAGTGATACCCGCCTGCCGCAGGCGTTCCAGCTGGTAGTCAATAAAAGGGCGACCGTGTACTTCCACCAGTGACTTGGGCCGCTGCATCGTCAGCTCACCCAGTCTCGTGGCAAGACCCCCGGCCAGAACCGCTACCTGGAGCCCGGTCACCAGACACCCTCCCTCCGCCTGGTACAGTAAGCAACCATGACACCGAGGCACCACGGGGCCAAGGTGAATATCAGGCGTTTGTGCAGGCTCTCCCCACCCGCTGGCTCGATAAGTCACGTTCAATCTTAGCGGCGCACCCGCCTCCTGTCAATCTAACCCCACCTCACCTTTCCTCCACCTCTCAGCCGGGCCGGCCGGGTGGGCCGCTGCCGCCGGCCCGATTGGGCCACCGAAGTGAGCCTTCCGAACCCCCCGCCTCATACCCCGGCCTGAGAAAATGAAGTGTCATCCCAGGCGGGGCAGTGGTGTAGCACCACTGGGCCCGGCTACCAGTACAGGCACGGAGGCAAGCACGTTGACGAGCCCCGGTCACGAAGCCACCGCCCGGGCTTACATCTCCGGCGTTCTGCCGGCGCTGGCCCACCTGCCACTGGAACGCATTGCTGCCGCGGTTGAAATACTGGAGGCGGCCCGCCTCCGGGGCAGCCGCATCTTCACCTTCGGCAACGGGGGCTCGGCCACCACCGCCTCGCACCTCGCCTGTGACCTGGCCAAAGGCTCGGCCGAGGGCACCCGCCCCCGCCTGCGCGCCTTCTGCCTCAACGACAGCGTGGCCCTGACGACCGCCTGGGCCAACGATACCGACTACGAGAACGTCTTCTCGGCCCGGCTGGTGGAGCTGGTGGACCCCGGCGACGTGGCAATCGCCATCAGCGGCAGCGGCCGCTCCCCGAACGTGCTCAACGGTGTCCAGGCAGCCCGCCTCCGCGGCGCCACCACCATCGGCCTGAGCGGCTTCGGTGGCGGCCCCCTCAGCTCGCTGGTGGACCTGGCAATCGTGACCGGCTGCACCGTCATGGAGCAGGTGGAGGATATCCACCTCCTCATCGGGCACGTCATCACTACCTGCCTCAGGCAGTCTGCCGCCGCGCCCCTCCCGGCCGGTGCCCGGCCGCCATCACAGTCACTCCCGGTGGCCTAGCCCCGTGCCGGCCCGGCAATAGCCGCCCCCGCGCCCGTGTTGTATGATAGGTGGTAACATGGGCAGCACGGCGACAGGCCTGGTCATCCTCGGCTCGACCGGCAGCATCGGGCGGCAGACCCTGCAGGTGGTGCGCGCCCTCTCGCCACGCTTCCGCATCGTCGCCCTGGCCGCCGGCCGAAACCGGCGGCTGCTGGCCGAGCAGGTACAGGAGTTCCGCCCGCGGTACTATGCCTGCCAGGGCGGAGCCCTGCCGGACCTCCGGGGCCAGGGCTGCGAACGCCTCTCGCTGGAAGAGGCTGCCACCCTGCCGGAGGCGGACACGGTGGTGGTGGCCACCTCGGGACACGCCGGCCTGCCCGCCACGCTGGCCGCCGCCCGGGCCGGCAAACGCATTGCCCTGGCCAACAAGGAGTCCCTGGTCATGGCGGGGGGGCTTATCACGGCCGCCGCCCGGCAGGGCGGCGCCTGCATCATCCCGGTTGACAGCGAGCACAGCGCCATCTGGCAGTGCCTGCGCGGCGAGCCGCAGGCACCATCACGCATCATCCTGACGGCCTCCGGTGGCCCGTTCCTCAATTTCCCGCCCGAGCGGCTGGCCAATGTCACCGTGGCCGAGGCGCTGAAACACCCTTCCTGGCAGATGGGGCCGAAGGTCACGGTGGACTCGGCCACGCTGATGAACAAGGGGCTGGAAGTCATCGAGGCGCACTGGCTCTTTGACGTGGACTTTGACCGGGTTGAGGTGGTGATTCACCCCCAGAGCATCGTCCACTCGCTGGTAGAGTTCCCCGACGGCTCGGTCAAGGCCCAGCTCGGCCACCCGGACATGCGGCTGCCAATCCAGTACGCCCTCACCTACCCGGACCGCCTGCCAAACCCGGAGCTGCCCCGCATCAGCCTGGCCGAGCTGCAGCACCTGACATTCCAGAAAGCCAACCACGCCGCCTTTCCCTGCCTGCCGGCCGCCACCGAGGCGGGAAAGGCCGGCGGCACCATGCCGGCCGTGCTCTGCGGGGCCGACGAGGCAGCCGTTGACCTCTTCCTCGGGGGGGCTATCAGGTTCACGGACATCCACCGCCTGGTGGCCCGGGTGCTGGCGGAACACCGGAACCACCCCGCCGGCTCACTGGAAGACATCCTGGAAGCGGCCAGGTGGGCATACCGGCGCACCCGGGCGCTGGCCGGGGAGGGCACATGCTGACCACCGTGCTCTCCTTCATGGCCGTTATCATCATCGTCATCCTGGCCCACGAGCTGGGGCACTTTACGGCGGCCAAGCTCTGCGGGGTGACCGTGCAGGAGTTTGGCATCTTCTACCCGCCCCGTATCTTCGGCATCAAGCGCGGCGGCACCGTTTACTCGCTTAACGCCCTGCCCCTGGGGGGTTTTGTAAGGATGGCGGGGGAGGAAGACCCGGCTGCCCCCGGCAGCCTGGCCGGCAAGGGAATCCCCACCCGCCTGCTGGTGCTGAGTGCCGGCTCCATCATGAACCTGCTGCTGCCGCTGCTGCTGCTCTCCGTGGCCTTCATGGTACCGCATAACACCGTCATCAGCCGGGTAGAGGTCATCAACGTCCACCCCGGTTCACCCGCCGCCGGGGCCGGCGTGAGGGTGGGCGATGTCGTGGTGGCCGTCAACGGCAAGCCGGTGCACAACACCGCCGACCTGCACCGCTACTACAACACCAACCTGGGGAATACGGTAGCGGTGACACTGCAGCGTGGCGACTCCACCCGGGTGACGGTGGAGCTCGTGCCACGATGGCGCACCCCCGAGGACCAGGGGGCAACCGGCATGGATGTCCAGATGGTTGACGCCGAGCTCGTACGGGAAAGCCTCCCCTTCTGGGAGGCGGTACCGCGCGGCTTCGAGCGCAGCCTGGAGACCCTGGTGCTCTTCAAGAACGGCATCATCAGCATGGTGATGGGGGCCACGCAGGTGGACCTGAGGGGGCCGGTGGGCATCGCCGAGATTACGGGCGAGTTCGCCCGGGCCGGCATCAGCCCGCTGCTCGAGTTCACGTCGTTCCTCAGCATCAACCTGGGGATACTCAACCTCTTCCCGCTGCCCGCCCTGGACGGCGGCCGCCTCGCCTTCGTGGTGCTCGAGCTGGTGCGGCGCGGCAAACGGGTATCGCCGCAGAAGGAGCGCTGGGTGCACGCCGTCGGTTTCTTCCTGCTGATTGCCGCCATGCTGGCCGTAACCTTCAGGGACATTGTCCGCATAACCGGCGGCTAGTTACCATCCCGGCAGGAGTAAGGAAGATGGAGCAGGAAATGCAGATGCCCCCCCGCCGCCCCAGCCAGCCGGTGCGCATCGGCGGGGTGGTGGTAGGCGGCGGCGCCCCGGTAGTGGTCCAGTCCATGACAAAGACCGATACCCGCGATGTCAGGGCCACCGTCCGCCAGGTGCGCGCGCTGGAAAGGGCCGGCTGCGAGCTGGTGCGCCTGGCCGTACCGGACATGGAAGCCGCCCGGGCGATTGCCGCCATCAAGCGCCAGACATCGGCCCCGCTGATTGCGGACATCCATTTCGACTACCGCCTGGCCCTGGCCGCCCTTGAAGCCGGCTGCGACGGCCTGCGCCTCAACCCCGGCAACATCGGCGGGGCGGAGCGCGTCACGGCGGTGGTACGGGCCGCCCGCAAGCGTGCCGTGCCAATACGCATCGGTGTCAACGCCGGCAGCCTACCGGCCACCTTCAGACCAGAACTACCACTGGCAGCGAGAATGGTCGAGGCGGCCCTGGAGCAGGTACGGCTGCTGGAGAGCCTGGACTTCAGCCTCATCAAGATTTCACTCAAGGCCTTCGACGTGCCGACGACGATTGAAGCCTACCGCCGCATCGCCGGGCGTGTCCCCTATCCCCTGCACATTGGCGTCACCGAGGCCGGCCTGCCACGCAGCGGCATCGTCCGCAGCGCCGTCGGCATCGGTACGCTGCTCTACCTGGGCATTGGCGATACCATCCGTGTCTCCCTCACCGCCCACCCGGTGCAGGAGGTAATAGCCGCCTACGAGCTCCTCAAGAGCCTTGACCTGCGCCAGCACGGGCCGGTGCTGGTGAGCTGCCCTTCGTGCGGCCGGGCCGAGGTGGACATCGTCCGCCTGGCCGGGGCGGTGGAGAAGCGGCTGGCAAAGGTGAAAAGACCGGTCAAAGTAGCGGTGATGGGCTGTGTCGTCAACGGCCCCGGCGAGGCAAAGGACGCCGATGTTGGCATCGCCTGCGGGAAGGGACGGGGCGTGCTCTTCCGCAAGGGCCAGAAGCTGCGGACGGTTGCGGAAGCAGACCTCGTTGAGGCGCTGATGCGGGAGGTGGAGCGGCTCTGACCGGAAGGTGGGGCCTCAGTCCATCCCCCGCACCACCCGGCTCAGCGCCAGGCCGAGGCCGGCCAGCACGATGAGACCGCCCGCCCCGCCGAACATCAGCCCCGGGCTGAAATCTGACAGGTAGCCCGCCAGCACCAGCGAGAACGGCTGCAGCCCGGCCGAGGCAAACATCGTCAGGCTCATGAGGCGCCCCAGCATATCGGGCCGCGCCGTGCGCTGGAAGTAGGCCATCAGGCCCACGTTGGCCAGCCCGTTCACAACCGAGGCCAGCCCCACCAGCAGGGCAATCACCGCCACGCTGGGGGCCAGGCCCAGCAGCCCCAGGCAGCTGCCACCCGAGACAAGTGCCCCTATCAGCAACCAGCCGCGGTGGCGCAGGCGGAGTGAACCCGCCAGCAGCGTACCGACCACCCCGCCACCCCCGGCCACCCCCATGATGATGCCGAGCGAGGTGGCCTGGCCGGTCAGGTCGTGTACCAGCACCGGCAGCCCCACCCCGAACGGCCCGGCCACGCTCAGGTTGACGATTGCCAGCACCGGCAGCAGGACACGGATACCACGGTGGCCCCAGGAATAGCGAAAGCCACTGACAAGGTCGGCCAGGGCACCACTACGCCGTGGCGGCCCGGCCGCAACCCCACCGCCGGGGGGTGCCAGCGCGGCGGTCCGCCGCCCGGCCGTCATCAGGCCGAGGGTGGCGGCGGCGAAGATGAAGGTGGCGGCATCCACCGAAAAGGCCACGGCGGTACCGGCCGCAGCCACCACCACCCCCGCCAGGGCCGGCCCGACGAGTGAGCCCAGCTCCATTGTCCCCATCAGCAGGGCGTTACCCGCCTCCAGCCGGTCCCGCTCCAGCAGGATGGGGACCATCGACATCATGGCCGGCAGAAAGAACGCCCCGATGGTGCCGAACACCACCGAGAACAGGTAGAGGTGCCAGACCTGCAGGACACTGCCGCCCTGCAGCTGGGCAAAGACAATGGCCGCCAGCCCCGCCACCAGGACACCCCGGCCGGCGTTGGAGACCAGCATGATGCGGCGCGGATGGACGCGGTCACTGAGCACCCCGCCGAAGAGCATGAACAGGGCCAGCGGGACGGCAGCCGCCATCGTCACCGTGCCCAGCACCAGCCCCCCGGCCCCCAGTACGTCCAGCACCACCCAGGCCAGGGCCAGGCTGTAGAAGTGGTTACCGACGACGGAGACGCTCTCCCCCAGCCAGAGCAGCCGGAAGTCACGGCCCCGCAGGGGCCGGAGGAGGCGGGCACCGGGGCCATCACTCAAAGTAGATTCTCACCTTTTCGGTAGTGCCGTCCACGTTGACCTCCAGGTCACGCATGGCCTCCACCAGCTCCTCCAGGTGCTCCGGCCTGATACTCTTCAGGTCCACGTCCAGCCCCTGCTGGCGCATCTGGGCGTTTATCTTCTCGGCGGCGGCCGCCGGAATCAGCGAGGTGAACCTAACCCCGGCCCGGATGAGGGCCATCGGCACCCGCAGGTTAACGTGGGGCGTCCTCTCGTCGGGCCCGGTCTCGGCCCCCGGCTCAACGACGACCCGCAGGTACCTGTGCCCACTCTTTGGGGCCGGGCCTGCCTTCGCCGCGGCCGCCCCCTCCGCCGCCGGGCGCTCCAGCGCCGCCAGGAGACGCTCGGCCTCCTCGGCCGTTATCTTACCCTCGGCCAGCAGGTCCAGGACTCGCCTCCGGTTATCGCTCATGGCGGTTACCTCCTCTACGCAATACTCACTGAAAAGAAATAAACACCCGCCGCGACCCGTTGTCGACATCAACCTGCAGGCCGCGCAGCCGGCCCAGTACCACCGCCAGGTACGGTACCACCAGGGCCAGCCTCACCAGGCCGAACGGGACCAGCAGCACCGCCGCCACCAGGAAGAACGGCAGCAGCACCGCCCCCAGTACCAGCAGCAGCGGCAGGAAGATAAAGAGCGGCACCCACAGGCTGAAGCGGTGCCGCTGGTCGTGTACCCTGAGCCTCATTACGAGCGGCAGCCTCATTATGACAACCTCTCCAGTGCCTCCTCGGCCGTTATCTCGCCCCGCTCAAGCTGCGATAACACCTCCTCCGGCAGGGACGCCGGCGCGGCCGGCGGCAGCGTTTCCACAAACTCGAACCGGGCCGCAATGCGGTTGAGGCGGGCTTTCACCGTGGGGTAGCTTACCCCGAAGACCCGCTCCATCTCCTTGATGGAGCCGTGTGCCCGGACGAAGACCATGACAAAGACCTGGTCCTCGGCCGGAAGCTGTGCCAGCGGTGGCAGCTCGAAGCTGCCCTCAATGGCAACGCCGCTATCCACCAGCCGGACCCGCTCCACCGTGATGGGCGCACCACCTGTCAGCCGGGTCAGCTCCTGCCAGTCTTTCGCCATCACCCTCCTTCCCCTTTATCAATATTATCAAGTCTTGTCTTGATTTCATTGAGTCTATTGTAGCCAAATTATCAATATTATTCAAGAGCGCCCGGCGGCCCATTGCCGCCGCCAGCGCCACTGGCAAGACCTGGCCACGCCCCGGCCACCGCAGGCTCACGCACCCTCGCCAGGGCGGCCCGTTTCAACCCCGGCCGGCGGCGGAACTGGCGTAGCGGCACCCGGTTGTGGTTAAATAGGTGCCATGAGACTCTCCCGCCTCTTCGGCAAGACCCAGCGCGAACTCCCGGCCGAAGCCGATACTGCCAGCCACCAGCTCCTGCTGCGGGCCGGCCTCATCAGCCAGGTGGCGGCCGGCGTTTACTCCTACCTGCCACTGGCCTGGCGTGCCCTGCGCAAGATTGAGGCCATCATCCGCGACGAGATGGTGAAGGCCGGCGGCCAGGAGGTGCTACTGCCCGCCCTCCAGCCGCTGGAGCTCTGGGAGCAATCGGGCCGCGACAGGCTCCTGGGGCCGGTGCTCTTCCGGCTCACCGACCGGCGTGACCGGCCGCTGGTGCTCGGCCCCACCCACGAGGAAGTCATCACCCAGCTGCTGGCCCGTTTCGTCCGCAGCTACCGGGACCTGCCGAAAATGCTCTTCCAGATACAGACCAAGTTCCGCGACGAGCCGCGGCCGCGCGGCGGCCTCATCCGCGTGCGCGAGTTCACCATGAAGGACCTCTACAGCTTCGACGCCGACGAGGCCGGGCTGGACCAGAGCTACAACCGGATGCTTGAGGCCTACCACAACATCTACCGCCGCTGCGGGCTGAAAACCATGGCAGTGGAGGCTGATAGCGGCGCCATCGGCGGCAAGGACTCGCGCGAGTTCATGGTCATCGCCGGGAGCGGTGAGAACGAGATTATCCACTGCCCCGGCTGCGGCTACGCCGCCAACGCCGAGAAGGCCGAGGCCCGCAGGACAAAGGTCGATGGCGGCGAACCCGGGCCGCTGGAAGAAGTGGCCACCCCCGGGATGACCACCATCGAGCAGGTCTCCGGCTACCTCGGCATCACCCCGGAACGCACCCTCAAGGCCGTCTTCTACGTGGCCGACGGCGAGTTTGTCTTCGTGGCCATCCGGGGTGACCTGGAGGTCAACGATGTCAAGCTGAAGAACGCGCTGCACTGCCTCGACCTGCGGCTGGCGACCGAGGCAGAGGTCATCGAGGCCGGTATCGTGCCCGGCTCAGCCTCACCGGTGGGCATCAGCGGGCGGCGCATCGTGGCCGACGATTCCGTGCCGGAGACCACCAACCTGGTGGGCGGGGCCAACAAGCCGGACACCCACCTCAGGAACGTGAACTACGGGCGCGACTTCACCGCCGACGTGGTGGCTGACATCGCCCTGGCCCGGGCGGGTGATACCTGCCCCCGGTGCGGCGGCCGCCTTGAAAGCACCCGCGGCATCGAGGTGGGGCACGTCTTCAAGGTCGGCACGATGTACAGCCAGAGGCTGGGGGCACACTTTGTTGACGCCGCCGGCCAGACGCACCCCATCATCATGGGCTGCTACGGCATCGGGCTGGGCCGCCTCCTGGCAGCCGCCATCGAGCAGAGCCACGACGACAAGGGTATTATCTGGCCGGCCCCGATAGCCCCCTACCACGTCCACCTCTGCCCGCTCTACCGGGAAGGGACCGGGGTTAAAGCCGCCGCCGAGAAGCTCTACCAGCAGCTACTGGCTGAAGGCATCGAGGTGCTGCTGGATGACCGCGCCGAGTCACCCGGCGTCAAGTTCAACGATGCCGACCTCATCGGGCTGCCGCTGCGAATCACCATCGGGCCGCGCACCCTGGAGAAGGGCAGCGCCGAGCTCAAGCTCCGCTCCCGGCCGGAGGTTGAGACCGTGCCGCTGGAGGCAGTACCAGCCCGGGTTAGAGAAATCCTCGGGGCACTGACCAGTTGATTATCGACCTCCACACCCACACCCAGGCCGGCTCGGACGATAGCTTCCTTGACATCCCGGAGATGGTGGAACGCGCCCGCCGCTGCGGCATCGACGCCATCTGCCTCACCGACCACGACTGGTTCTGGAGGAAGGAAACCATCGACCGCTACCGGCGGGAGCTCGGCTTTCCCATCCTCCGTGGCTGCGAGATGAATACCGAGGACGGCCACTTCCTGGTCTTTGGCCTGGAGCGCTTCGTCTTCGGAATGCACCGCACCGCCTTCCTGAAGCAGGCCGTGGAGGAGGCCGGCGGGGCAATAATCATGGCCCACCCCTTCCGGCGCAACATCTTCTACGGGGAGAGCGTGGAGGCGGCGGTGGAGCGCTACTGCCAGCACCCGGTCTTCCGGATTATCGATACGGTGGAGACCCTCAACGGGCGCGCCAGCCCCCCGCAGACGCGGTTCTCCTGCCTGCTGGCCGAAAAGCTCGGCCTGCGCGGTACCGGCGGCAGTGACGCCCACCAGATTTCAGACATCGGCACCACCGCCACCCGCTTCGAGCGCGAGATAACCAGCGAGGCCGAACTCACCCGCGAGCTGCGGGCCGGCCGCTTCCAGGCCGTGGACCTGCGCGCCGGGTGCTAGGAGCGCAGCGTTGCCCCGAGCTCCCGCGCGAGCCTCTTCAGGATTTTCTCCTGCACCGGGTTGACCTCTTCATCGCTCAGGGTGTGGTCCGGCGCCTGGTAGGTCACCCGGCACGCCAGCGACTTCTTGCCGGGCGGGACCTGTTCGCCCACGTAAACGTCAAACACCGTCACCCGGTGCACCAGCGGGAAGCGGCGGATGATATCCGCCACGCGACGGTACGGGACAGCCGCATCCACCACCAGCGCCATATCCCGCACCGTTGCCGGGAAGCGGGGCACAGGCTGGTAGCGGCGGTGGCCCGAGGCCAGCGGCAGCAGCCCCGCCAGCCCCAGCTCGAAGAGGAAGGCGCGGCCTTCAATATCAAGCGACTCCAGCACCACCGGCCGGACCTCGCCCACCACGCCGAGCTTCTGCCCCCCGGCCATGATGGCCGCCTGCCTGCCCGGTACCAGGGTCTCGTCGTCAGCCGGCTCAAAGTCCGCTTCAACGCCGAGGCGCCGCAGCAGCCCCTCAACCATCCCCTTGGCGTCAAAGAAGTCAGGTGTGGCCCGGGCCTCCCGCCCCGCTTCCGGTCGCCACCACCGGCCGGCGGCGGCCCCGCCGATAACCCCGCAGAGTACCTCCGGCTCCTCCGGCAGGTCACCGGCCCGGGGACGGTAGACCTTCCCCAGCTCATAAAGCCTGATAGGGCCCTCGGTGCGGGCCTGGTTGGCGGCCAGTGTCTCCAGCAGGGAGAGGCGCAGGGTCGGCCGGAGGCATTCCTGGGTGCTGACCATCGGGTTCCTGAGCCGCAGCGGTTCGGGGCTGAGGCGGCCCGACTCCGGGTAAAGCCGGAGCAACGCCGCCCGGCCCGTGAGCGAATGTGTCACTATCTCCTGGAAGCCGTAGCCCGTGAGCACGGTGTTAATGGACTTCCGCAGCCGGGCCAGCCGGTCCGGCTGGTGCGGGGGGATGGGGGTGCTCAGCATGGTGGTGGGTATCTCGTCGTAGCCGATAGTACGTGCCACCTCTTCCACCAGGTCCACCGGCCGGCTGATGTCGCTGCGCCAGTACGGTACCGCCGCCACCACCTCATCAGGGGACGAACCTTCCCGGCACTCGAAGCCCAGGGAGGTCAGCGCTCGCTCTATCTGCGGGCGCTCGAACCGCACCCCCAGGACGCGCTCCACCCCGGCCGGGGTAATTGCCACCGCCGGCGGTTCGGCCCGGCCGGGGTACTCATCAATGAGGCCGCGTGCCACCCGGCCACCAGCCAGCCCGGCGATGAGACAGGTGGCACGCCGCAGCGCCGGCAGTGTCAGGCCGGGGGCGAGGCCACGCTCGAAGCGCATCGAGGCCTCGCTCTGCAGGCCGAGCGTCCGCGCCGTATAGTGAATACTGCGCGGGTTGAAGCTGGCCGCCTCCAGCAGTACCGCCGTGGTGGCCGGGCTTACCTCGCTGTTGGCACCGCCCATGATCCCCGCCACCGCCACCGCCCTCCCGGCATCGGCAATTACCAGCATCCCGTCAGAGAGGACACGCTCCACCCCGTCCAGACTGACGATAGCCTCCCCCGGGCGGGCACGCCGCACCACTATCTTCTGCCCGCGGAGCAGGTTGAAATCAAAGGCGTGCAGCGGCTGCCCGTACTCGAGCATGACGTAATTGGTAACATCGACGACGTTGTTGATGGGCCGCATCCCGCAGGCAACCAGCCGGTCCTTGAGCCACGGGGGTGACTCGCCCACCGTCACCCCGGTGATAAGGCTGGCACAGTAGCGGGGGCAGAGGTCAGCGGCCTGAATCTCCACCGAGACCTGCGCCTCGATGGCCGGCTCCGCCTCTGCATAGGAATCAGGCGGCAGCCGCAGCGGCTGGCCGGTGAGGGCCGCCACCTCACGCGCGATGCCCAGCACGGACAGGCAGTCCGGCCGGTTGGGAGTGATGTCCAGGTTGAAGACCACATCACCCAGATAGTCGGCCAGCGGACGCCCCACCTCAGCCTCATCGGGCAGGACGAGGATTCCGGTATGGTCATCCGAAATTCCGAGCTCCCGCTCCGAGAGGGCCATCCCGCGCGAGGTCACACCCCGTATCCGGGCAGGCGTGAGGCGGGTCGGGGCGCCGCTACGCGGGTCAATCAGCTCCGCGCCCACCGGGGCGAAGGCCACCTTTGCCCCCACCGCCACGTTCGGCGCACCGCAGACCACCGTCTCCTCGCCCTGTCCGTGGTCAATCGTCACCAGCTTGAGGCGGTCGGCATTGGGGTGGGGGTTGACGGCCGTAATACGGCCGACGACAATACCCCGCCAGCCACCACCGGTCCGTTCCACCGCCCTGACCTCGGCCCCGGCCATCGTCAGGCGGCGGGCCACCTCCTCGGCGGGGAGGGTTATATCAACATACTCTTTGAGCCAGCTCAGCGGTACCTTCATTTCTAGAACTGCCTGAGGAACCTGAGGTCGTTTCCGTAGATGAGGCGCAGGTCATCGATGCCGTAGCGCAGCATCGGCAGCCGCTCTATCCCGATGCCGAAGGCAAAGCTGGTATATTCGGCCGGGTCAATGCCGCCGCGCTCCAGCACCCGCGGATGGGTCATGCCCGCCCCCAGTATCTCCAGCCAGCCGCTCTGCCGGCAGAGGGCACAGCCGGCACCATCGCAGACGACGCAACTGACAGCCATCTCCACCCCCGGCTCCACGAAGGGGAAGAAGTCGCAGCGGAAACGCACCCGCCGCTCCGGCCCGAAGTAACGCCGGGCAAACTCGTAGAGCGTACCTTTAAGGTCGGCCAGGGTGATACCCCGGTCCACCGCCAGCCCGTCCACCTGGTAGAACATGGTGCCGTGGGTGGCATCGGTGGCCTCGTAGCGGTAGACCCGGCCCAGCTCAATCGTGCGGATGGGCGGCTCCAGTGCCTCGGCCACCCGGGCCGAGACGGCGGTGGTGTGGGTGCGCAGCAGCATCCGGCCGAGCCGCGGGTGGGGCGGGGCGTCCACCCAGAAGGTGGACATGTCATCCCTTGAAGGGTGCTCCTCCGGGATGTTGAGGGCCTCAAAGTTATAGTAGTCCCACTCCACGTCCGGCCCGGGAAACACCTGGAACCCCATGGAGGTAAAGATGTCTATAATCTCTTCCAGGGTCTGGGTCAGGGGGTGGAGACGTCCCACGGGGTAGGGGCGCCCCGGCAGGGTAATATCGCCGGTGGCCAGGGCCAGGGCATCGGCCCGGGCCTGCTGCCCGGCCGCCCGTTGCTTCAGCTCGGCGCGGCGCTGCTCCAGCGCCTCGGTGAGCCGGGCCTTCACCTGGTTGGCGCGTGCCCCCACGGCGCGGCGCTCCTCGACCGGCAGGGATGCCAGGCCGCGGAGGATGCCCGTCAGCACACTCCTGCGCCCCAGGTACCTGATGCGCCAGGCCTCGAGAGCCCGCTCGTCCGGCACCTCGGCCAGCTCACGTTGGGCTTTCTCCAGCAGTTCCTCAAGCTCCTGCATGCTTCCCAAGCCTGCCGTATTCTATTTGACCCCGGTAACCGGGTCAATCAACCCGGCGGCACCGGGCCTCCCCACCAGCAGAAGACCCCCTCCCTGCCAGGGCAGTAAGGGGGTCTGGCTAACTCAGGGCCGGGCCTCCCGGCGCCTACTCGCCCCGCACCTGCTGCCTGGCAACCGAGGCCAGGCGGCTAAACGATGCTGGCTCGCGCACCGCCAGGTCAGCCAGTATCTTGCGGTTAACTTCCACCCCCGCCTTCTTCAGACCGTGGACCAGCTGGCCGTAGGTCAGGCCCTCGGCCCGGCTGGCGGCGTTGATGCGCGTAATCCAGAGGCGCCGCATATCTCCCTTGCGCTCCCGCCGGTGGGCGTAGGCGTAAGCCAGCGACTTCATCATGGACTCGCGGGCGCGCTTGAAGAGGGTATGCTTGCTGGCACGATGCCCCTTCGTCAGGGCAAGTACCTTCTTGTGGCGACGGTGGCTGGTAACCCCCCGCTTGACTCGTGGCACTTCTTCCTCCTGCTCGGGCCCGCCCTGTAGCCGGGGCGGATGGGCTACTTCACCCCGTAGGGAAGCAGCCGGGTAATCCGGGCGCGGTCGCTCTTGCTGGCCGGGATGGTCTCGTCGTAAAGACGGCGGACACGGGCCGGCTTCTTGCGCCGCAGGTGGCTCTTGCCACCCTTGGTGCGCATCAGCTTGCCCGTCCCGGTGAAATGAAAACGGCTCCTGGCGCCCTTATGTGTTTTCAGCTTCGGCATATTCGGGTTCCTTTGGTTCCTTGGTACCGGGGGCGGCCTCCTTCGGCTTGCCTTTCTGGGTAGTCGGCGCGATGATAATACTCATCCGCCGCCCCTCCATGGCCGGCTGGCGCTCCAGCACCCCCAGCCCCTCGACCTCTTTATTCATCCGCTGGAGCAGCTTCCACCCCAGCTCCGGGTGGGTAATCTCCCTGCCCCGGAAGAGAATCGTCACCTTAAGCTTGTCCCCGCCGGCCAGCAGCTTGCGGGCGGTGCGCACCTTCGCCTGGAAGTCGTGCTCCCCGATTTTGGGCCGCAGCCGCACCTCGCGCAGCAGGGTGATTTTCTGGCTCCGCCGGTCGCCCCGCTCCCGCTTGGCCTGCTCGTACTTGAAGCGGCCATAGTCCATCAGCCGGCAGACCGGGGGGGTGGCGGTGGGGGCCACTTCCACCAAGTCAAGACCATACCTGCGCGCCGTTTCCCGTGCCTGCCCCAGCGGCATGATACCAAGTTGTTCCCCTTTTTCGCCGACCAGGCGCACCTCGGCGGCGCGGATTTGCTCGTTGACGCGCAGCTTCTTGACTATGTTCCCTATCACCCCTCTCGAGCCGGCAGCACGTCCGGCAGCCAAAGATACAAGGACATTATACCAGCAAAATCAAGAAGTCTCTACCTCACGCCAGCGGCCGGCCACGGCCCGCCCCACCGACTCGGCCACGGCAGCCGGGGTCAGCCCCGCCGCCTGCTTCCCGTTGCGCAGCCGGGTGGACACGGTGCCACTCTCAACCTCGCGGTCGCCCACTATCAGCATCACCGGCACCTTCTCCAGCTGCGCCTGCCGGATTTTGAGGTTCATCCGCTCGGAACGCCCGTCCACCGTCACCCGCAGGCCGGCGCGGGCCAGCTCGGCCTGGACCGTGGCGGCGTACTCCAGGTGACGGTCCGCCACCGGGATGATAACCACCTGCACCGGCGCCAGCCAGACGGGAAAGGCCCCGGCGTAGTGCTCAATCAGCAGCCCGAAGAAGCGCTCCAGCGAGCCGAGCAGGGCACGGTGCACCATGTAGGGGCGGTGCTCACGCCCGTCCGCCCCGGTGAAGACCATGTCAAACCGCTCCGGCAGGTTGAAGTCAAACTGGATGGTGGTGCCCTGCCACTCCCGGCCCAATGCGTCCTTTATCTTGATGTCTATCTTGGGGCCGTAGAAGGCGCCCCCGCCCTCGTCCACCTCGTAGGGCAGCTGCCGGTCTTCCAGCACCTTGCGCAGTGCGTCCGACGCCTGCTGCCACTGCTCCTGGCTGCCGATGGCATCGTGCGGGCGGGTGGCCAGGTAGAGCCGGTAGTCATCAAACCCGAAGCAGTCCCACATGTAGAGGGAAAAGCGCAGTACCTCGGCAATCTCGCTTTCAATCTGCTCCGGTGTGCAGAAGATGTGGGCGTCGTCCTGGGTAAAACCGCGTACCCGCATCAGGCCCAGCAGGACGCCGCTACGCTCGTAGCGGTAGACCGTGCCAAGCTCGGCCCAGCGCAGCGGCAGGTCCCGGTAGGAACGCACCTTTGACTTATAGAAGAGGATGTGGAAGGGGCAGTTCATCGGCTTGAGGTAGTAGTCCTGCCCGTCGATGTCCATCGGGGAGTACATGTTGTCGGCGTAGAAGCCCAGGTGGCCGCTGATTTCCCAGAGCTTGCTGCGGCCGATGTGCGGGGTGTAGAGCAGCTCATAGCCGTTGGCGTAGTGCTCCTGCCGCCAGAAGTCTTCAACAATGGTGCGGATGCGCCCGAACTTGGGGCCGTAAATGATGAGCCCCGCCCCCACCTCTTCCGGCGTCACGTAGAGGCCGAGCTGCCGGTTGAGGCGGCGGTGGTCCCGCGCCTCCATCTGCTCCAGCCGGGCCAGGTGCTCGTCCAGCTCGGCCCGGGTGTGCCAGGCGGTACCGTAGATGCGCTGCAGCATGGCGTTCTTCTCGTCACCGCGCCAGTAGGCCCCGGCAATGCTCAGCAGCTTGAAGGGGCCTATCTGGCCGGTAGAACCAACGTGGGGGCCGCGGCAGAGGTCGGTGAAGTCCCCGTGGCGGTAGAGCGTGACCGTCTCGCCGGGGAGCTCGTCGATGAGCTCGAGCTTGTAGGGCTGGCCGGCAAAGAGCCGGCGTGCCTCGTCCTTGCTGACCTCCTGGCGGACAAAGGGCAGGTCAGCCGCCACTATCTGGCTCATCCTGGCTTCAATCTCGGGCAGGTCTTCCGGGGTGAGGCTGCGGGGTAAATCAAAGTCATAATAGAAGCCGTTCTCAATGGTGGGGCCGATGCCAAGCTTGGCACCCGGGAAAATGGAGAGCACCGCCTCGGCCATCACGTGGGCGGCCGAATGGCGCATCTTTTCCAGGTCTTCGGCATCTGACATCAGGCTTCCACTTGCCGGCCGGCCGTACACAGAACGATACGGGCACCAGCACGGCTATTATATCAGGCGTGGCGCAGCGGCACAATTTATAAATGGTCACGGGGGCGGGTATGCACCAATCTCAGCCACCTCCCCTGCCAGGGCCAGCTATATCCCGCCGCCACCCGGGCTGGTCCGGTGAGTCCCAAGGAGCCTCTCGGCCTCGTGGAGGTCGTCTGCCGTATCAACCTCCAGGCAGAACTCCTCAAAGTAGAGCGGCCGGAGATGCACCCGGTCCAGCACGCTGTTCAGGGCGTCCTCGGCGTAGACATCCGTCTTACCCGCCCGCACGAAGCCTTCCACCGCCTCAAGCCAGACCTGGAGGTCGGCTGCGCCGAGGCGGTAGGCCGGGGCACAGAAGAACGCCCCCGGCCCGCCCACGTCAACCGCGATGCGCCGCACCCGGTCAGCCTGCACCAGCGCCTTAAAGTCCTTGGCCGGCGGCGGCAGCGTCCGGTTGACGGGCACCCGGCTTCCTCCTGCCCCCAGCAGCCGCCGCAGCAGTGAGTCCGCACAGACAAGGTCGCTGTGGAGGACAACTGCCTCCGCCGCGGCGTGTTCCCGGGCCAGCCAGAGCGAGTAGATGTTGTTGGTGACCTCGTAGCGCGGGTTGTGCACAAAAGTGAGGTCAATCCGGTGGTGGTGGCGCAGGTGCCTTTCCAGCTCGCCGGCAAAGGGGCCGGTGGTGATAACAGCACTATCTACCCCGTGGGCAACCAGGCTATCCAGCAGGCGGTCAATGATGGCCCGGCCGGCCACCTCCAGCAGGGGCTTGGGGAGGCGGTCGGTCAGGGGACGCAGCCGGTTGCCGGCCCCCGAGGCAAGGACAATGGCCTTCACGATGACCTTCCCGGTGCAAAGTCAGCCGCCATCTGCTCCAGGATGCGGCGGACGTCAGCCGGCGTGACGTCACGGGGGTTGTTGGCCAGGTGGCGCGTATCGGTCATGACCTCATCGGTCATGGCCGCGATGTCCCAGTCCGGCTCCCAGACCGCCCCGGCCAGCTGGAGGACACGCTTCAGCGGGGCGGCGAAAGCAGGGTCGGCCCCGTTGAACTCCAGCACGTACGGCAGGGCCATGGCCACCGCCCGGCCGTGGGGGACACGCCGGTTGGAGAGCGGATAAGAGAGGGCGTGGCCCAGGGTGGTACCCGAGTTGGCGAAGGCCATGCCCGCCATGAGGCTGCCCAGTGCCATCCGGGCACGCGCCGCCATGTCACCACCGATAGCTGCCTCCAGGCTCTGGCGCATCATCTCGTAGGCCTGCCAGGCAAGGGCGCGGACAACCGGGTTGCTTCTCCTTGACCCATGGCATTCAACGGCGTGAGCAATGGCGTCGGCCCCGGAGAAGGCCACCAGGGCCGGGGGCATGGTGCGGCTCAGCTCCGGGTCAACGATGGCCACATCCGGCGTGAGGGACTCGTCCACGAAGGCCCGCTTCTTACCCTCAACCTTGAGGACAGACTCGTGGGTGACCTCGCTACCGCTGCCGGAGGTGGTGGGCAGCATGATACGCCGCAGTCCCAGCTCGGCGGCGGCCTTCTTGGCCACGTCAAGCACGCTGCCGCCGCCGAGGCCCACCATGATATCGCAGCCATGGCCACGGGCCGCCTCGCAGCAGCGCGCCACGTCCTCAACCGGCGGCTCAGGCTCAACCCCGCTGAAGGTGCGGCAGCCGAGACCGGCCACCTCAAGGTGGCGCGCCACCAGGGCGGCGGTACCACGACCTTCCGCCCCCGGAGTGGTCACCAGCAGCGCCAGGCTCCCCCCGAGCCGCCGGGCCTCCCGGCCGACCTCCGCCGCCGCACCCTCCCCGAAGATAATCCGGTCCGGCAGGATAAACTCAAACCGCATGCTACCCGCCCCGGGCCTGGCGGCGCAGGCCGGCGGCAATCTCCTCAGGGGGGCGCGACACCCGGGGTACCCCGGGCTGACCGCCCCGCTCGACCCGGGCCAGGATGAAGGCCGGGGCCTGCGACCAGCCCGCCACCACGGCCTCCGCCAGCCCGGCCTCGTCACTCACGCGCCGGCAGAAACGGAAACCGGCCGCCCGGGCCACTTCCTCCAGCCTGATGGTGCCGGAAACGGTCTCCTGCCCGCCGGTGGTATCATGGGCCTGGTTGTCCAGGACAACGTGCAGCAGGTTGGCGGGGGCATAGTGCCCGATGGTCGCCAGCGAGCCGAGGTTCATCAGCAGGCTGCCGTCACCATCAATAGCCACGATACGCCGCCGTGGCAGGTTGAGGGCCAGGCCGAGGGCCAGCGATGACGCCAGCCCCATGGAGCCTATCATGTAGAAGTTACGCGCCGAGTCCGCCAGGCTGAAGAGCTCGCGGCTTATCATGCCGTTGGAGGAGACGATAAGCTCTTCGCCCGTCAGCGCCTCCGTGAGCACCCTGATGGCAGCGTAGCGTTTCATGTGATAACGTCCCGGCGCAGGATGATGGCGGCCGGCTTCTGGCGGGACTGCAGGCTGGCCACGGCAGCACGCAGCGCCGCCGCCGGGTCATCCGGCTCCACCACAAAGGCCGGCACGCCGATGTCCTCCAGCAGGCGAGGCGTGGCCTCACCCATGATGATATGCTCCGGGGCATCCTTGCCCTGGTAGCCCCGCCAGCTAATGACGAGCAGCAACGGAATGCGGTACGGGATATTGAGCGAGGTCAGGGGGTTGATGGCGTGGCTGAGACCCGAGTTCTGCATCAGCACCAGCGGCACCCGGCCCGCCAGGCAGGCCCCGGTGGCAATACCCAGCGCTTCGTCCTCGCGGGTGGCCGGAATGTAGCGGATGCCCTCGTGGTCGGCCAGGCAGTTGATGATACCGGTCAGGATGGAGCAGGGTACCCCCGAGGCAAAATCAAACCCTGTCTCCTGCAGCAGCTCGCAGAACCGGGCAGCGTTCACGACGCCTCCAGCGCGGTCACCATTACAACCCGCGCGTGATTGAGCAGGCGTAACGGTAGTTGTCAAAGGTGTGTATCTCGGTCCAGCCCCAGTTCACCTGGAACGCCTTCACGGTGTGACCCCGCCCTATCAGGTAGTTGAGGAAGTCCACCAGCCCGGCCTGGTAGATGCTGGCCGCCCTGCCAAACGGCCGGCTGGCAAACTCCTCGCTGGCACGGGCGTACTCCTCCCGGAAGAGCTTCGCCCCCCGGGCCGAAAGCAGCACAATGCCGATAAACTCGGCACTGTGTTCCGGCGAGGCCGCTTCCTCCCCGATACGCTCCACGGTGTAAAGACGGTCAAAGCTGAGGCGGCGCTTTCCGGCCGGCATTGCCTCACGGGTAACCACCAGGTCCAGCTTCTTGTTGCGCTGCAGCGTCCTGCCAAAGGAGTTGTCCACCACCACCGTGAAGTCAGCCTCGACCGACTTGAGCTTGTCAATGAGGGTATCCTCAAAAAGGATGTCCGAGTAGATGATGAGGGTCTTGCCGTCCATCCTGTCTTCCGCCGTCATGATGGAGGTGAGGATGTGCTCCGAGTCATAGCGGGGGTTATGGACGTAGTCAACCCCTTCAACGTTGAAGGCCTCGCTGCGGTAACCGGTGACAACCGTAATATCATGGAGCTGGCAGCGGTGCAGCATCTCAACGTTACGTTGCAGCAGCGGCTTGCCGTTGATATCCAGCATGGCCAGGGGGATGTCCTGTAAGATAGGTTCGAGCGTGGGCTGGGTGCGGGGAGCACCGGCGGCCGGGATGATGACGCTTATCTTCTCCTCGCCGGAGCGCAGGAAGACCTTCTCGCTCTCCCGCAGCTGGGCCATCCCCTGCAGGTCAAAGATGGTGCTCATCGGCACGATTTTGTCCTCGACCGTGTCAAGCCGGCCGGCCCGCTTGATTTCCGCCAGCACCTCGTCCATGGCACGCACAGCCGCCCTGAGGCCGTGGTTGGCATAGATGACCATCTTGATGCCAAGGGCGGCGGCCTCCTCCAGCGTCAGCATGGGGTAGGTGGTGGGTACAATCACCAGCGGGGCCGAAAAGTCCCACGCCCGGGCAAAGCTGGCGATTTCGTCCGGGGTGCTGGCCTTGGAGTGAATCAGAATAGCATCGGCCCCCGCCTCAACATAGGCGTGGGCACGGCGCAGGGCCTCCTCCAGCCCCCAGCCGGCAATCAGCGCCTCCACCCGCGCGATGAGCATAAAGTCCTCGCTCTGCTGGGCGTTCTTGGCGGCCAGAATCTTGCCGACAAACTCGGCAATGGGCGCCAGCTCCTGCCGGCCGGGGATGTAGCTGTTGAGCTTGGGGAACTTCTTGTCCTCGATGGCCACGGCGGCGATACCGGCCGCCTCGTACTTGCGCACCATGTGCATCACGTTGCTGGAGTTGCCGTAGCCGGTGTCACAATCAGCCACCACCGGAATGGAGACGGCATCATTCATGATGGAAGCCGCCTCCAGGTACTGGGTCATGGTGAGGATGTTGGCATCGGGCAGGGCGTGGGAGGCCGATATCTCCAGGCCGCTGGCCCAGACCCCGTCAAAGCCGTTCAGCTCAACCAGCCTGGCGCCGAGGCCGTCATGGGCCCCCACGAGGCGAATGACCCCCTCCCGGCGAAAGAGGTCCCGAAGCTGCCTGGCCTTGGTCAAATGCTGCATCATCTGAAAGAGTGAGCCCCCAGCCTACCGCCAGTGTAGCGGAACACCACCCCACCGGCATCCTACATCCTGCTGAAATCACAGTCAAGCAACGGTACCACCCCGGCAGCCCGGCCACGGGCGCACCGGCCCGCTACGGGACGACCTTCACCCAGAGCCGCAGCGGCCCCAGGTAGGCACCCGGCTGCCCGTCACGGTAGAGCAGGAACTCCACCTTGCGGCGGTCGCCTGGTTGCGCCGCCGTAAAGCTCAGAGCCCTCTCCAGCTTCTCGTCCGGTTCCAGCGTCACCGGCCCGAACTCGTTGCTGACAGCATCGTCAACCGTTACCACCACCCGGTAGCTGGCTACCTCCTGCTCACGGTTGATAATGCCAACCGTTACCTCGGTCGGCTGCCCCACCCTGGCAACAGCGGGGTAATCGGCCACCTTGCCATCGGCCCCCAGGATGTAGAACTCGGTGAAGCTCTCGCTGGCCCGGGGGCTGGCCACGGCGTAACCGATGGCCCCCAGCGTCCCCGCCACCGCCAGTGCCAGCAGCACCACCAGCGCCCTGTCCCAGGCGCTACCACTCCACCGCGGCCAGCCGCCGGGAGTGAGCCGGAAGCTCTCCCCGGCCGGCAGTCGCCCCCGCCTCACCCAGGCCACCACGCACAGGCCCACCACCAGCAGCCCCAGCACCGTCACCGACGAGACGGCCGTCAGCCCCCAGGGCGTGAAGTTGAGCACCACGCCCACAATCGGTACCACGGCCAGGCTCAGGCCCAGGCTCAGCGCCAGGCGCGGCACACCCTCCAGACCGTCACGGCGGGGGTAAAGGGCGGCGGTCAGGGCATACCCGGGGAAAAAAAGTGCCGCCGGGATACCCAGCACGGCCCGGATAACGCTGTCCGGCGCCACCGCCAGGACTATGCCGAGCAAAACAACAAGCAGGATGACGACGAGCAGGTCCTTCTCCAGTCTGGCTGTCAACCCGCCTCTCTCTCCTGGCCAAAATCAGGTGAAATAACCGTTGCCCGAGGGGCGCTGCTATTGTGCGGCCAAACCCGCCGGAGAGTCAAGTCCGCCCGGCCGGGCCCCGCCAGCAAGGTATTGCCAGATGCTGTATAATGGTTGTAGGTCAAAGTAGTAGGTTGTTTCAATCCGGCTCCCCATACCAGTCTATCCCCGCTCCCATGCCCAGTGGTTGGATGACCGAGACTCTACCGAGTATTAAAGAGAGGAGGTCATCCAGTGGTCTACAGGGACAGAACACTTACCTGCTCCGACTGCGGCGCTGAGTTTACTTTCAGCGCCGACGAGCAGGAGTACTTCGCCAGCAAGGGCTTCACCAACGACCCCAAGCGCTGTCTCGCCTGCCGGCAGGCCCGAAAGGCCAACCGCGGCTACGGCGACAGCTACGGCTCCCGGCCCCGGCGGCAGATGTACCCGGCTGTCTGTGCCCAGTGCGGCAAGGACACCGAGGTCCCCTTCCAGCCGCGCGGCGACAGGCCCGTCTACTGCAGCGACTGCTTCAGCCGCATCAA
>CAZBPZ010000005.1:29795-40515 GCA_964493955.1 uncultured Dehalococcoidales bacterium
TCCAGCCGCGCGGCGACAGGCCCGTCTACTGCAGCGACTGCTTCAGCCGCATCAATAACACCCGCTAGCAGCCGCAGCATACTGCAGAACAGGCCGCACCCCGGAAACCGGGGTGCGGCCTTTCGTTCCGAAGTGGTATTTTTGACACCTCTTCCGGGGTGAAGCCATACGTGAGGAGTATGAGGTGCGGCCTTTCGTTCCGAAGGGGTACTTTTGACACTGCCCCCTTTTTGCTCTAGAATATCGCATCACGATATCGGCAGGCGTTATGAGCATCGAGAGGGAGTTCTTTCCCGGTTTCATCAAGACCCACGTCCTCTACCACGCCTCCCGGGGAGAAATCTTCGGGGCCGAGATGGCGGCCGAGCTCGCCCGCCACGGGTACAACATCAGCCCCGGGACGCTTTACCCCACCCTGCACCGCCTGGAAAGAGCCGGCTACCTGAAAGGCCGGAAGGCGGTGGTGAACGGGCGGGCCCGCATCTACTACCGCGCCACCCCCGAGGGGCTCCGGGTGCTTGAGGAATCGCGCCGCCGCCTCCGCGAGCTGGTGAGCGAGGTCCTGGAGGAGGACGCTTGACCCGGCGCACGGTTACCAGGCCGGCCCGCCGCATCCTGCGGCTCCACCCTAACGTCTTCTTCCTGGGCGTTGTCAGCTTCCTGACCGACGTCTCCAGCGAGATGATATTCACCCTGGTGCCGCTTTTTCTCACCAATGTCCTGGGGGCAGCCACCACGGTGGTGGGTCTGGTGGGCGGCATCTCGGAGAGCGCCGACGCCCTCTTCCGCATCGGCAGCGGCTGGCTGTCCGACCGCCTCGGCAAGCGCAAGCTGCTGGCGGTGCTCGGCTACGGCCTCTCCACCCTGGCCAAGCCCTTTATGTACCCGGCATCCAGCTGGGGCAGCGTGCTGGCGGTACGCTTTACCGACCGCCTCGGCAAGGGGCTGCGCAGCTCCTCGCGGGACGCCCTGATTGCGGACTCGGTCACCGCCTCCGAGCGCGGCCGTGGCTTCGGGCTGCACCGCGCCATGGACACGGCCGGGGCCGTCCTGGGGCTGGTACTGGCAGCCGTCATCATCTACGCCGTGCAGGGCGGGGGCAACCAGATTACGCGCGGCACCTACCACTGGCTGGTAATCATCGGCGTTGTCCCGGCGGTACTGGCCGTTATCATCCTGCAGGTGATGGTGCAGGAGCGCCGGCGGCCGGGCAGGACCGGGGTAGGACGCGCCACGTCACCCGGCAGCCGCCCCTCCACCGGCAGCCTGGGGCTGCGCTTCAAGCTCTACCTGGCGGTGCTGGCCATCTTCACCCTGGGCAACTCCAGCGACTTCTTTGTAATCCTGCGGGCGCAGAATGTCCAGGTGCCGCTGGTACAGGTGGTGGCCATGCTGGTGCTGCAGAACGTGACCTATGCCCTGGTAGCCCTGCCGATGGGCAACCTGTCCGACCGCATCGGGCGGCGGCGTGTTATCGTCATCGGCTGGACCCTCTACGCCGCCGTTTACCTGGGCTTTGCCGCCGTCAGTGCCATCTGGCAGATATGGCTGCTCTTTGCCGTCTACGGCCTCTACTACGGCATCGTCGAAGGGGCGGCGCGTGCCTTCGTGGCGGACCTGGTGCCGGCCGGGCGCCGCGGCACCGCCTACGGCCTCTACCACGGGGTGGTGGGGCTGACACTTTTGCCGGCCAGTGTTATTGCCGGCTGGCTCTGGAGCACCGCCGGGCCGGCGGCCCCCTTCTACCTGGGGGCCGGGCTGGCCTTCCTGGCAATGCTGGCCCTGCTCGTACTGGTACGCGAACCGGCCCGGCGCTAGAGGGCCGCATTGGCAAGCCGGTCAGCCTCGGCGTTCTGCTCCCGCGGCACGTGCCGGATGGTAAAGCCGTCCAGCTCCTGCAGGAGGCCGACCGCCCGCAGGTAGAGCGGCCGCAGGGCGGCCGCCTTCACCCGGTAACGGCCCTGAAGCTGCTTTACCACCAGCTCCGAGTCCAGCCGCACCTCCAACCGCTGCGCCCCCAGCGCAATGGCACGCTCCAGGCCGGCAATCAGCGCCAGGTACTCGGCCTGGTTGTTGGTCTTACGGCCCACCACCCGCGAAATGGTGGCCACGGTACGGCCGGCTTCGTCCTTGAGGACAGCCCCGATGGCAGCATTGCCGGGGTTGCCCCGGGAGGCACCATCGGCATTGAGGACGAGCCTGGTCATGGTGGACCTCAGGGCAGGTACAGGATACGGCCGCAGCTGCCGCACCTGACCACGCCCCCACCCCGCACCCGCTGCAGGTCGGTGGTGGGTAATGAAATCTGGCAGCCCCGGCAGGTCCCCTGCTCCACCCTGGCCACGGCGGTGCCCCGCCGCGCCCGTAGCTCCTGGTAGGTCGCCAGCAGGCCGGCCTCAATCTGCGAGGCGGCCGCCTCCCGCCGCCGGAGCAGGGCGGTGTGCTCCTGGCGCAGGCTAGCCAGCTCGGCCGCCAGCTCCGCCTGCCGCTGCTGCCAGGCCGACTCCAGCCGTTTGAGCTCACCGGTCATGGTAGCGAGGGTGGCGTTAATTTCCTCGGCCCGCTCCATGCACAGCAGCGCCTGCTCCTCGACCGCATCACGCCGTGCCTTCAGGTCATCGGCCTCGCGCTGCAGGTTGGTGAGCTCCTTGGGGTTACGGACACGACCGCTGAAGAGCGCCTCCTCAACCTCGGCCAGCTTGGCCGACAGGGTATCGGCGTCCATCTCGGCCGAGCGTTGCTGCCTTTCCAGCCCGGCCCGCTCTTCTTCACGGGCCGCAATCTCCTCGCGCAGTCTTCGCACCTCCTCGCTCTCGCCGAGCAGGCCTTCCAGGCGCGCCTGCTCGCGCTCGTTGGCAGCAATCTGGAGGTCAATCTCCTGCAACCCGTAGAGCTGCCGGGCGGTACTCATCTCCCCGCCATTCTACACCGCCGGGGCGGCAGCAGCAACGCCAGGAGACGACATAACCGGCTGGCCTTTGTAGAACATCCGTTCTAGGATAGGGGTAGCCAGGACACCGGGAGAGGACTGATGAGGTTACTAAGACTGGCGATAGAGACGCAGCGATGGGACCTGGCGGCGCACACGCTCGTGCTGGCCAGCGCCAGCGTTCTCGGCAGCGGAGACAGGGGCAATGCCAACACCAAGGAGAAAAAGCAAGGCCACACCGGCCAGAGGCGGGGCGGCACCAAAGCCCGGGTTCTACGCCAGGGTACTGGATGAGGCCGAGCGGCTCGACTTCGAGCTGGCGGCCGGTGTCAACGGGATTGACGACGAGATAGCCCTGATGCGGGTGCAGATAAAGTCGCTCCTGGAACGGGAACCGGAGAACATCCGCCTCATCATGCAGGCCACCAGTACGCTGGCCCGCCTGGTGAAGACCCGCTACAACATCAGCCAGGAGGACCGCCAGGGACTCAAGGAGGCGATAGGCAATGTCCTCAAGGAGATTGCCCTCCCGCTCGGCATCGGCATCGGGACGGGCATCATCAAGTGAGCCGGCCTCGCCCCTGGCACGGCGCCGCCTGCGTCCCTACCAGCTCGAGGTCGCCCGGGCGGTGCTCGATAGCGTCTTCGGGCGCCGGGGGCTGACCTTCTCGGTGGAAATCGCCCGCCAGGGCGGCAAGAACGAGCTCTCCGCCCAGCTCGAGCTGCTCCTCCTCACCCTCCACATGGCCGAGGCCAGGAACCTGGTGAAGTGCTCACCCACCTTCAAGCCGCAGACCGTCATCTCCATGATGCGGCTCAAGGAGCGCCTCAACGAGGCTGGCTTTGCCCGGCTCTGGCGCAGCGAGATGGGCTACATCATCCGCCTGGGGCAGGCCCGGGCCATCTTCCTCTCGGCCGAAGAATCGGCCAGCGTGGTGGGTAACACCGCCCACCTGCTGCTGGAAATCGACGAGTCCCAGGACGTGAGCAAGGAGAAGTACTCCAAGGAATTCAAGCCGATGGGCGCCACCACCAACGTCACCACCGTCCACTACGGCACCACCTGGGACGACAGCACCCTGCTGGAGGAGGTAAAGCAGCAGAACCTGGAGCTGGAGAGGAAGGACGGCATCCGCCGCCACTTCCGCTACGACTGGCAGGCGGTGGCCCGCTACAACCCGGACTACCTGGCCTACGTGGAGGCGGAGCGGCAGCGGCTGGGCGAAGACCACCCCCTCTTCCGCACCCAGTACGCCCTGCTGCCTATCCGGGGTGGCGGGGGGTTCCTGACGGCCCGGCAGCGTGCCCAGCTGGCGGGCGAGCATGCCCGGCGCCATGCCCCGCAGGCCGGCCGGGCCTACGTGGCCGGAATCGACCTGGCCGGCGAGGCGGAGGAAGGCGAGGACGCCGCCCGGCGCGCCACCTGCCCGCGGCAGGACTCGACGGTGCTCACCATCGGCGAGGTTGATTTTGCGAGGGTGGCCGGGGGCCAGCCGCAGGCGGCGGTGAGGATAGTGGAGCACTACTGGTGGACCGGCCGCCGCCACAGTGACCTCTACCCGCAACTGGTGGACATCCTTAAAAACGTCTGGAAGTGCCGGCGGGTGGTGGTGGACGCCACCGGCGTGGGCCAGCCGGTGGCCTCGTTCCTGCGGCAGGCCCTCGGTCCCAGGGTGGTGCCCTTCACCTTCACGGCACAGTCAAAGTCACGCCTGGGGTTCAACCTGCTGGCGGCGGTGAACTCGGGCCGTTTGAAAATGTACACGGCCGACGGCTCGCCGGAGTACGCCGAGTTCTGGCGCGAGATGGAGCTGGCCCGCAGCCACTACCGCCCCAACCAGACGATGGCGTTTGAGGTTGACCCGGCCCGCGGCCACGACGACTTCCTCATGAGCCTGGCGCTGCTGGTAGAGGCCGCCAGCCGCTACGAGCCGCGCGTGGGGAGGGGGAGGTAAGTCCCCCCTCCCCCATTTCCCCTCCCCCGTGCTATTATGTGGGCCGGGGGAGGTAGAGTGCCATGTCTGAAGCAGGCAGCAAGCGAGTGGCCGTCATCGGCTTCGGTAACATCGGGGCCGGGGTGGTGGAAGCGCTCTACGTGAAAGGGGTGCCCGGGGTGAAGCTCGCCCGGGTGGTTGACCTGGACATCACCACGCCCCGCCCGGTAACCGTCCCGCCAGGCCTGCTCTCCACCGACTGGCAGGCGGCCGTGGCCGACCCGTCGATAGACATCATCGTTGAGCTTATCGGCGGGGTGGAGCCGGCCGCCACCATCGTCACCAGCGCCCTCAGGGCCGGCAAGGACGTTGTCACCGCCAACAAGATGATGCTGGCCCACCGCGGCGAGGAAGTCTTCAAGCTGGCCGCGGACACGGGACGGTGCCTCGGGCTGCGGGCCAGCTTCGTCGGCTGCCACGCCCTCATCCACGAGTTCCAGCCAGCCGGGGGCAGCCCCCGCCGCTTCCGCCGCATCTACGCCATCCTCAACGGCACCTCCAACTACATCCTCTCCACCATGACGCGCCAGGGCACCGGCTTCGAGGAGGCCCTGGCCCAGGCACAACAGCAGGGGCTGGCCGAGCCGGACCCCTCGGACGACGTGGACGGTACCGACACCGCCAACAAGCTGCGCGTCCTGCTCAGCCTCATCACCAGCTCCTACCGCCACGCCGGTGATTTCCCGGTGGAGGGCATCCGCGCCGTGACCCCGCAGGACATCGGCTATGCCCGCGAGCTCGGCTACACCATCAAGCTGGTGGGCGTCATCGAGCAGGCGGAGGGGGTCTTCAGCCTGGCGGTGCACCCCGCCCTCGTGCCGGAGAACTCGCTGCTCGGCTCGCTGCGGGGGGCCTACAACGGCACCGAGGTCGAGACCGAGACCGGCGTGGTCTCCGGGCTGGTGGCGCCGGGGGCAGGCGTCCTCCCCACCACCGAGGCCATCGTCAAGGACCTGGTGGATATTGCCGCCGGTCACCGCCTGCCGGCACCAGACTCGGCCACCCCGGTACAGATAGGCAATACCGAGGACGCCTACCGGCGCTACTACCTGCGTTTCAGCGTGCTGGACCAGGCGGGGGTGCTGGCACGCATCGGCGATATCTTCTGGAAGTACGATATCAGCATCGCCGCGGTCATTCAGAAGGAAGCCGTCAGCCGGGACTTCGTGCCGCTGGTGATGACCACCCACCACGCCCGCGAAGGTAACGTCCAGGAAGCTGTCAGGCTGGTGGACCGGCTGGAGGTGGTGCGGGCCGCCACCCGCATCATCCGCATCCTGGACGCCGGCGCCTAGGTATCGCTCGGGTCCCAGTAGTTACGCATGTAGCGCGTTTCCCGCGTCAGCCGGAATACCAGAAAGGCCACGATAAGCACGCCGGCGGCCGCCAGCACCCAGATTGCCCAGAGCGGCAGAATTGAAGACCGCAGGACGCTGAAGGTACCCACCGCCGACCACTGGCTGGTATTTCCCGCCCCGTCCACCGCCTGCACCCGCCAGTAGTACACCTCGCCACGCCGGTTCGGCCTGAGGTCCTCCTCGCGTGGCACGCTGTAGCCCGGAAACGACAGCCCGGCCTTCTCCAGCACGATGTCCTGAAATGCCTCGTCGCGGGCTATCTGGAGGTTGTAGGTAACCGGCTGGCTGGCATCGGTCACCCCCGCCCAGGAAAAGCTCAGCGGCGACTTCAGCTCCGCCCCCTCTTCGGGCAGCACCAGCGGCGGCGTCACCGGCGGGACGGACTCCACCGTGAAGAGCCTCTCCACCAGCCTGACCCCGTCGCTCAGCCTGATGGTGTGGTCACCGTGGAGGCTGACCGGCACGTGGAACGATGTCTCAAACGCCCCGCTCCCGTCCGCCGTGACGGTGGCCACCGTCGTGGCATCATAGCTTATGGTCACCTCGCCGTAAGGCTCAAAACCGGTGGCTGATACCGTTACCTCGTCCCCCACCGCCCCGGTCACCGGCGAGACCTCCGCCCCCGGGACAAGCCTGAAGGTGAGCCGGATGCCGTTACCCATGGCGTCCATCACCCGGAAGTCATACTCACCCGAGGCCAGGTTGGGCACAACGAGCTCCGCCTCAAAGCTACCCATCTCGTCGCTGGTGGCCGTGCCCACCCGCCTGGTATCCAGCAGAAGAGTTACCCGGCTTGCCCCGGCAAAACCTCCCCCACGCACAAGCACACTCGTCCCGGCCGGGGCCTCTTCCGGCTCAATTTCGGCCGTCGCCAGCACGGACAGTGGCGCCAGCGCCACGTGACCGTAGCCGTCCTCAGCAATGACCTGGCGCTGCCCCCCGGGGACAGGCTGGACCACAAACTCGTAGCGGAACTGGCCGGTGGCATCCGCCTCGGCCGTCCCCAGCTTGAGACGGCTCGAATCGTAGCCCAGGTAGAAAGACATTATCTTGCCGGCGTGAAAACCGCTGCCGGTGGCCGTGACAACCTCGCCGACAGCCGCTACCTCCAGCTCCAGCGTAATGCTCGGGGCCGGGACGGTAAAAATCACCTGGGCCAGGATGGCCCCGATGTCGCTGCGCACCGTGATAGCCACCTGCCCGGGAGGAGCGTCGTCGGGCACATCCAGGCCCACCTCAAACCGCCCGGTGATGGGTACCGTCACCGGGCTGCCGGCAATTTCCTGCACCCCGAAGAAGATGCTCAGGCTATCGCCGCGGTACGAATCAAAGTTACTGCCGCTGAGTGTGACCCGCGTCCCCGGCCCCCCGATGGAGGGTGAGACCGCAATCAGTGGCGCCGCCCGCGCCACCCCTGCCGGGAAGACCAGCGCCACCGCCACCAGGGCCGCCAGTCCGGCCAGCCGCCACCGGCAAAACTTCGGACCAACCTTTGCCCGGCCTTCCATGCTGGAGCTATGGTATGCCTTACCCATTATGTTGTCAAACCCGTTACCACCGGCCCGGCTTTGACTGCCTACACTGTTTCGTGTAAAATCAGCCCATGGTTGATTCCACCATACAGCGTCATGAGTGGGACAGCGCCCGCATCCGCGCCCTGCGCTCCCACCTCGGCCTGACACAGCGCGAGATGGCCCGGCGGCTGGGCACCCGCCAGCAGACCATCAGCGAGTGGGAAAAGGGCATTTACCGGCCCCGCGGGGCGTCATCCACCCTGCTGACCCTGGTGGCCGAAAGCGCCCGCTTCCGGTACGAACCGGGCGCTCAGGAGAAAGACAGCTGAGCCGGCCACAGGCCAGCCGCCGCGCCCGTCACGGCGTCCCGCCCCGGGCTGTGAGTGCCGGCTGCCGGCCGGGAGGCTAGGCCAATGAACATTGGTGTCTGCAAGCTGAACCTCCGCCTGCCCGAGAACTCGTCCCTCAAGGGCAAGCGGCGCACCCTCAAGTCCATCACCAGCCGCGTGGTCGGCCGGTTCAACGTGGCGGTGGCCGAAGTGGAGAACGGGGAGCGGTGGCAGCTGGCTACCATCGGCATCTGCTGTATCAGCAACAGCGGCCGCCACGCCAACGAGATACTGTCCCGCGTGGTGGACTTCATCGTGGCCAACCCGGCCGACGCCGAGGTGCTGGACTACAGCATTGAGATTATCCCCGTCTCCTGACGGCGAGAGGTCTATGGACACCTCGGCCTTCCTGCATTACGTTGTGAGCCAGCCGGGCTACGGTGGCCAGGTGGCCCACGTTGAGCATCTGCCGGCCCGCCCGGCCCGTCATCGCCGGCTCCGGGCTCCCCTCCCCGGGGAGCTTGTCCGCCGGCTGGAAGAGCGGCACCTCCTGCCCCTCTACAGCCACCAGGCCCGGGCGGTAGAACTGGCCCGGGACGGCCGCAACGTCATGGTGGCCACCCCCAGCGCCAGCGGCAAGACCCTCTGCTACAACATCCCGGTGCTGGCGGCGCTGCTCGAAGAGCCCTCTGCCTGCGCCCTCTACCTCTTTCCCACCAAGGCGCTGGCGCAGGACCAGCTACGCTCCCTGCGGGACCTGGCCTGCCCCGGGCTGCTTCCCGCCACGGACGTCACCACTTTCGACGGCGACACTCCACCCCTCGAGCGGGGTGATATCCGCCGCCGTGCCCGCATCATCCTCAGCAACCCGGACATGCTGCACGTCGGCATACTGCCCGCCCACCCCCAGTGGTCGCGCCTGCTGCGGCGGCTCCGCTTCGTCGTCATCGACGAGGCCCATACCTACCGCGGGGTCTTCGGCTCCCACCTGGCCGGGGTGCTGCGCCGCCTGCAGCGCCTCTGCCGCCACTATGGCTCGGACCCGCGGTTCATCGCCTCCTCCGCCACCGTGGCCAACCCCGGTGAGCACGCCGAAAAGCTGACGGGCCTTGCCTTCGAGGTGGTGGACGATGACGGCTCGCCCCGCGGGCCGCGTGACTTTATCTTCTGGAACCCGCCGCTGGTAAACCCGGCCCGCAGTGCCCGCCGCAGCGCCAACACCGAGGCGACCAACCTCTTCACCGAGCTGGTATCACACCGGGTGCGCACGCTGGCCTTCACCCGCACCCGCCGCCTCACCGAACTGGTCTATACCTACTCGCGCGACCGCCTGGCCACCAGTGACCCGGAGCTGGCCGGGCGCATCCGTCCCTACCGGGCGGGCTACCTGGCGCGGGACCGCCGCCAGATAGAGCAGGCCCTCTTCAGCGGGGAGCTGCTCGGGGTGGTGGCCACCAATGCCCTTGAGCTGGGGATAGACATCGGTGACCTGGAGGCGACGCTCCTCACCGGCTACCCGGGCAGTATTGCCAGCACCTGGCAGCAGGCCGGGCGCAGCGGGAGGGGAGAAGGCCACGCCCTCAGCATCCTCATCGGCCAGGACAACCCGCTGGACCAGTACCTCATGCGCCACCCGGAGGCATTCTTCGGCCGGAGCTTTGAGAACGCCCTCATCAACCCGGAAAACCCCTACATCCTGCGTGCCCACCTCCTCTGCGCCGCCTGGGAGCTGCCGCTCGGGCCGGCCGACGAGGCGTTCTTCGGGCCGGAGATGGCCGGGCAGGTGGCCGAGCTTGTCCGGCACGGCGCCCTGCGCGAGCGGCGGGGCCGCTTCTACCCCACCCCGGCGGTCAGCCACCCTGCCCGGGGTATCAACATCCGCTCCAGCTCGAGCGCCAGCTACTCGCTGGTTGATGCCTCCAGCGGCAACCTGCTGGAGACGGTCGAGGCTGATACCGCCATCTTCCAGATATACCCCGGCGCCATCTACCTGCACCAGGGCGAGGCCTACCTGGTGAAAGAGCTCAACCCGGCTACCCGTACCGCCCACCTCGTCCCGGTGGACACCAACTACTACACCCAGACCAAGGAGCTGACCGACCTCCACATCACCCGGCTGCGGCGCGAAAAGCGCACCCGCCGGACCACTGTTTACCTGGGCGAAGTGGAGGTCACCACCAGCGTCATCGGCTTCAAGAAAATGGCCCAGTACACTGACGAAGTGCTGGGTGAGGAAGACCTCAGCCTGCCGCCCCAGCAGTTCCCCACCGTGGCCCTCTGGTTTGACCTGCCGCCGGGCGCGATGGACCGGGTGGAGCGGGAGGGGCTGGACCTGGCGGGCGGACTGCACGCCGTTGAGCACGCCGCCATCGCCATTCTGCCACTGTTTGCCCTGTGCGACCGTAACGACATCGGCGGCCTCTCCACGACCCTGCACCCGGACACGGGCCGCGCCCAGGTCTTCATCTACGATGCCCACCCCGGCGGCATCGGCATCGCCGAGCGTGGTTTCGAGATGATAACCCGGCTCTGGGACGCCACGCTCAAGACGGTGGTGGAGTGTCCCTGCCAGAAGGGCTGCCCCGGTTGCATCCAG
>CAZBPZ010000006.1:0-13483 GCA_964493955.1 uncultured Dehalococcoidales bacterium
AGAGGTGGGTAAGGCGGGGGTGGTGCAGCTGGTGGAGGTAGCCCCCTCCGAGGTGCTGGCACGCCTTGCCCCCGGTGATAACGTCAACCTGCGCGAGGTCGGCGGCACCCTGGTGGTCGAGAGCACCCGGGGGGATGTGCTGGGGAGGGTGGAGCCCCGGCACGAGGCGCGGCTGCTGAAGCTGATGGCTGGCGGCAACCGCTACTCGGCGGCCATTGTCACCGTGGGTGAAGGCTCGGTCAGCGTGATTGTGCGCGAGGTCTACCAGCACCCCAGCCAGCGGGGGCGGCCCTCGTTCCCCGGCCGGACGGCGGCCGGGCTGCGGCTTGACCTGAGTGACCGGGTGATACGCCGCGAGCTGGAGCAGGAGGAAGTGTCCGAGTCCGGCTACCGCGTGGTCGGCGCCGGTGAGGAGGCGGAGCTGGTGCTGGAAGACCCCACCGAAGAAGACCTGGACGAGGGTGACGATATCTAGGCCACGCGCTAGGGCAGGGGCTACGCGTCCTGGCGGTGGACCGAAGAAGACCTGGACGGGACTGACGATACCTAGGAGTAGCCAAGCAAGATGGTAGTGGACAGGATAAAGCCGGTCAGCATTGAGCAGGAGATGCGTGACTCGTACCTGGACTACGCCATGAGCGTGATTGTCCAGCGCGCCCTGCCGGACGTGCGTGACGGCCTGAAACCGGTGCACCGCCGCATCCTCTACGCCATGCACGAGATGGGTGTCGGGCCCAGCTCCCCCTACAAGAAGAGTGTGCGTATCGTGGGCGAGGTGCTGGGTAAGTACCACCCCCACGGCGACGGCCCTGTCTACGACGCCATGGTGCGCATGGCCCAGGACTTTTCCATGCGGGTCATGCTGGTGGACGGCCAGGGTAATTTCGGCAGCGTGGACAATGACCCCCCGGCGGCGATGCGCTATACGGAGGCGCGCCTTACCCCCATCGCCACCGAGATGCTGGCCGATATCGATAAGGATACGGTTGATTTCGTTCCCAACTTTGATGATAGCCTGAGGGAGCCGGTTGTCCTGCCGGCCCGGTTGCCCAACCTGCTTGTCAACGGCAGCTCGGGGATTGCCGTTGGCATGGCCACCAACATCCCGCCGCAGAACCTGGGCGAGGTCTGTGATGCCCTCATCTACCTCATCGACAACCCCCGTGCCAGCGTGGACGAGCTGATGCAGTTCATCAAGGGGCCGGACTTCCCCACCGGGGGTGTCATCCTGGGGGAGGAGGGTATCCGCTCGGCCTATGCCACCGGCCGGGGCCGTATCATCGTCCGGGCCAAGGCCTATATCAGTGACCCGTCCGAGGGCGGGCCCCGCCAGATTATCGTCTCGGAGCTGCCCTACCAGGTGAACAAGGCCGCCCTCATCGAGAAGATAGCCGGCCTGGTATCAAGCAAGCGTATCACCGGCATCAGCGAGCTGAGGGACGAGTCTGACCGGCAGGGGATGCGTATCGTCATCCAGCTCAAGCGCGAGGCGCAGCCCCAGGCCCTGCTCAATACCCTCTACAAGTACACGCCGCTGCAGACCACCTTCGCCGCCAACATGCTGGCCCTGGTGGACGGCCAGCCCCAGGTCCTCAGCCTCAAGGAAGCCCTGCAGCACTTCATTGATTTCCGCCGCCAGGTCATTACCCGGCGCTCGCGCTACGAGCTGAAACAGGCGCGCGACCGTGCCCACATCCTGGAGGGGCTGAGGATTGCCCTTGACCAGATAGACAAGGTGATTGCCACCATCCGCCGCTCGCGGACGGCCGAGGCGGCCCGCCAGAACCTGATGGACGGGTTCGGGCTGTCACGTGCCCAGGCCGAGGCCATCCTGGACATGGCCCTGCGCCGCCTGGCCACCATGGAGCGCGACAAGGTGCTCAATGAGCTGGCCGAGGTCCTGAAAAAGATTTCCTACCTTGAGGACCTGCTGGCCAAGACAAGCCGGGTGCTGGGAGTGGTCAAGGAGGAGCTGGCGGAGCTCAAGCAGAAGTATGCCGACCCGCGCCGCACCGAAATCAGCGCCGCCGGCGCCGCCGAGTTCCGCGAGGAGGACCTCATCCCGCACGAGGATGTCGTCGTCACGCTGAGCAACCGCGGCTTTGTCAAGCGGGTGCCCGTGCGGGTCTACCGCACCCAGCACCGCGGGGGGAAGGGCATCAAGGGGATGACCCCGCGCGACGAGGATGCCGTGCGGCTGCTGGCGGTGGCTGATACCCACGATAACCTGCTGCTGCTGACAAACCGCGGGCGCTGCTTCAGTGTCAGGTGCTGGGAGATACCGGCCGATAGCAGCCGCGTCGGCAAGGGGATGGCCGTCGTCAATCTCTTCTCCATCCCGGAGGACGAGAAGGTCACGGACATGGTGGTCATCCCGGAGTTCGCCCCTGACGCTTTCCTGATAATGGCCACCCGGCTGGGGGAGGTCAAGCGTACCGCCCTGAGCCACTTCGCCGCGGTGCGCTCCAGCGGGCTGATTGCCATGGACGTGGAGCCGGGCGACGAGCTGGTGGCCGGCCGTGTCGCCCGCCAGGGCGAGGACGTGGTGCTGGTAACGCGGAAGGGGCAGTCCATCCGCTTCAGCGCCGACAGCATCCGCGCCAGCTCCCGCACCTCCGGCGGCGTGCGCGGTATCAAGCTGCTGGGTGACGATACCGTCATCGGGGCCGGGATTGCCCGGCCGAACACCTACGTTCTGGTGGTGACGGCCAACGGCTACGGCAAGCTTACCAGGATTGACGAGTACCCGCGCCAGCACCGGGCCGGCAGCGGGGTGCGTACCTTCAAGACGGTGGAGAAGACCGGCGAACTGGTGGACGCACGCCTGGTGGACATGCACCAGGAGGTGATGTTCATCTCCGCCAATGGCATCATCACGCGCACGCTTGTCCGGGAGATAAAGGTGCTGGGCCGCAGCACCCAGGGTGTCATCCTGATGCGCCCGGCCGAGGGTGACTACATTGTGGCCGTGGCCCACATGGACACCCGCGCCGGTAAGTCCCACGAAAAGACTGCGTCCCGCTAGCTGCGGCCGGCGCTCTTTTGCCGGCAGGCCGGGTGTGAGTCCTGCAGGCCGCAGGCACTGCACGGGCCCTGGCGGCAGTCCGGGGTGGTCAGCCCTTCGAGGGCGCGCCGGTACTCGCGCTCGAGGAACTCCCGGCTGACACCCACGTCGATGTGGTCCCAGGGTAGCACTTCGTCCCGGGGCCTTTCCCGGCGGGCGTAGAAGTCCATCTCCAGCCCCTCTTCCCGGAAGGCCTGCTGCCAGTTCTCAAAGCGGAGGTGCTCGTCCCAGGCGTCGAAGGTGGAGCCGAGCCGCCAGGCGCGGTAGATGGCCCGCCCCACCCGCCGGTCCCCGCGCGACAGGGCGGCCTCGAGCCGGCTGGAGCGGGGGTCGTGCCAGGAGAGGCGTGTCCCCCGGCGCCTCAGGCCTTCCTGGAGCAGGCCAAGGCGGGCGTTGAAGCCTGCCTCGTCTATCTGGGCCACCCACTGGAACGGGGTGTGGGGCTTGGGGGCGAAGGTGGAGAGGTTGACGCGGAGCTGGGGGGTCTGCCCGGCGACGCGCCGCCCCAGCGCCCGGATGCTCTCCACCAGCGCCACGATGCCGGCCACGTCCTCCGTCGTCTCGCCGGGCAGGCCCAGCATGAAGTACAGCTTGAGGCTGGTCCAGCCGCGGGCGAAGGCACTGGCGAGGGCGGTCTCTATCCCGGCGCCGGAGATTTCCTTGTTGATGATACGGCGCAGCCGCTCCGTCCCGGCCTCGGGGGCAAAGGTCAGGCCGATTTTTTTGCGGGCCGAGAGGGCCTCCACCAGCTCCGTCGTGAAGCTGCTGATGTAGAGGCTGGGCAGGGACAGGGCGGTATGCTCCAGTTGCGATGACAGCTCGGCCACCAGCGACTCGATGCCGGGGTAGTCGCTGGTGCTGAGGGAGACGAGCGAGACCTCGCTGTAACCGCAGTTGTCCAGCAGTTCCCGGGCGGCCTTCAGGACCTCGGCCGGGGGGCGCACCCGCACCGGCCGGTAGATGATGCCGGCCTGGCAGAAGCGGCAGCCCCGGGTGCAGCCGCGCTGTATCTCAATCGCGGCGCGGTCGTGAATGGTCTCGATGAATGGTACCACCGGCCGGGTCACCGGCGGTGGGAGGTGGTCAAGGGTGCGCCGCTTTACCACCGCCGGGGCCGGGGGGGTGGGGGTGACGGCCGCCACCGTGCCGTCGGCGTTATAGTGTACCCGGTAGAGGGATGGCACGTAAACACCTTCGATGCCGGCGGCACGCTTGAGGAAACGGGTCCGGCTGGCGCCGGAGGCCTTCCACTGGCGGAAGGTGGCTATCAGCTCGAGTATGGCCTCCTCGGCCTCTCCGATAACGAACAGGTCAAAGAAGTCGGACATCGGTTCCGGGTTGAGGGCGCCGCTGCCGCCGGCGATGACGAGGGGATGGGCCTGGCTGCGCTCGGCTGCCAGCACCGGGATTCCGGCCAGGTCCAGCATTTCCAGCACGTTGGTGTAGGTCAGCTCGTAGCCCAGCGAGAAGCCGATGATATCGAACTCAGAAAGCGGCCGGCGTGATTCCAGGCTGAAGAGCGGCAGCTTGCTTTCCCGCAGCCGGGCCGCCATGTCCACCCAGGGCGCAAAGACCCGCTCGGCCAGCACGTCCGGCTGGCGGTTGAGGATGTCATAAAGAATGGGCAGGGCCAGGTTGGACATGCCCACCTCGTAGACATCCGGGTAGGAGAGCACCACCCGGATGGGGGTGGTGTCCCAGTCCTTGTGCACGGCGTTCCACTCGCCGCCGGTGTAGCGGGCCGGGCGGGTGACGCCCTGCAGTATCTGCTTGAGGGTGGTGGGCTCAGTCAATCTGTCCTCCGGGTGGGCGCGGTCACCCCCTGGTGGCGTCCAGGTTGGCAAGGTCAATCTTCATGCCGTCACGGGCGGCGATGACGCGGCAGCCGGTGCGCTCGGAGAGGCCGCGGGCCACCTCCCGCGGCCCGGTACGCCAGACGCCCATGCCGAAGTGGGTCAGCACCGCCAGGCGGGGCCGGATGCCCCGCAGCAGGTGCTCCACGTCCGGCACGGCCAGGTGGTCGAGCGGCATACCGGGGTGGTCGGAGGGGTTGCGCCTCTCCAGGAAGACCAGGTTCACGATGACCAGCTCGCAGGCGTAGTGCTCAATCAGGCCCTCGAAGTAGCGCGTGTCGGCGATGTAGGCGAGGTGGTGCCCGCCCGCCTCGAACTTCAGCCCGTACGTCTCGACGGGGTGGACGTGGCGCACCGGGGTGCTGAAGGTGACACCGTCCACGTGGTAGCTTCCCCCCTCGGTCAGTATGTCCACCTTCTCCAGCCGCTGGCGCAGGTAGTTAAAGATTACGGGTTCGTCCTCGATGGCGTCGCGCGGGGCGAACAGCCTGCCGCCGCGGCGGTGCCCTCCCTGTGTCATGGCCTCCACCATGATGTTGACGTCGGCGGCGTGGTCAAGGTGGCGGTGCGAGACGATGATGGCCTTCAGCTTCTCCGGGTGGAGCCGGCGCCGGGTGGCCTGGACAATCGAGCCGGGGCCGGGGTCAAGCAGTATTTCGGTGCCGCCCAGGCTCAGCCATATCCCGCCGGAGGCGAGCAACTGGCTGATGGTCATGAACCGGGCGCCGCCGGTGCCCAGGAAGGTGATGGTGTAGGGTAGAGACTGCTCGCTCACACTAGGTTCACTATAGACGAAAGGCGCTCCGGCGGCAAACGCCCTGGCCTTTGACCCGGCCGGGCCAAATCGCTAGAATGAGGCGGGCCGAAAGCGGCCAAAGGAGGGCCAGATGGACCTGCTCTGGGCGCCCTGGAGGATGCAGTACATCCGGATGCAGAAGCCCGAGGGGTGCTTCCTCTGCCAGAACCCGGCCGCCGCGGATGATGACACCTTCTTTATCCTGCACCGCGGCCGCACCAGCTTCGTCATCATGAACACCTACCCCTACACGCCCGGCCACCTGCTGGTGGCCCCCTTCCGGCACATTGCCTCGTTCGAGGACATGACCACCGAGGAGCTGCTGGAGCACTTTGAGCTGGTGCGGCGCTGCATCACCGTGCTGCGGGAGGCCTTCTCCCCGGCCGGCTTCAACCTGGGGGCCAACCTGGGCAAGGTGGCCGGGGCCGGCCTTGACGACCACGTGCATACCCACATCGTGCCGCGCTGGCAGGGTGACAACAACTTTATGCCGGTGCTGGCGGACACGCGGGTTGTCCACGAGGCCATTGCCGATACCTACCGCCAGCTCAAGGGGAGGTTCTAGCCGGCCGTGCCCGTGCCCCAGCCCCAGCCGGAAAGGCTGCTCCGCTGCCCTGCCTGTGAGCGGCTCTTTCCACTGGGCCGCCTCGCCGAGCATGAGCGGCAGTGCCCGGAGATGGCCCGGCTGGACGAGGAGCTGGCCAAGCCCGGCCGCAATCTGCGCAAGTAGCCCGGCGGCGGGGCAGGCTGCCGGGGCCGGGTGAGGCCCGGCCCGTTTTACTATCCGCTTCCCCGGGTGCACCCGGGCCGTATGGGGCCGGGGGGAAACGTGTTAGAATTGGCAAACAAATGGTGCCCCCAATGGAATTCGAATCCATGTTAGCAGCTTGAAAGGCTGCCGTCCTAGGCCTCTAGACGATGGGGGCACGTCAGCCTGTAATTATAGCAAAAGCCGGGCCCGGGGACAATCCGTCCGACCGGGCAGTGACCGCGGGGGTACATACAGATGAGCGGACCGGCCGGCGCCGGCCAATCGCCTGGGGGCTGGGTGAGGCAGCGCCTCCTCCCCGTCCTGATGTTTCTGGCGGTCATCGCCATCACGGTGGGCCTCTTCGTTTACCGTGATTCCGTTACCCGGGTGCAGGGGCTGGGTTACCTGGGCGCCTTTGTCATCAGCTTCGCGGGCAATGCCACCGTCATCCTGCCGATGCCCGGCCTGGTCCTTATCTTTGCCCTCGGTGCCAGCCTGAACCCGGTGCTGGTTGGCCTGGTGGCGGGGGTGGGGGGCAGCGTCGGGGAGATAACGGGATACACCGCCGGCTACAGCGGGCGCGCCATCGTGAGCGGCCACCGCACTTACGAGGACGCAGCCGGCTGGCTGAGGCGGTGGGGTTTCTGGGTGGTGCTGCTGTTTACCGTCACACCGCTGCCGGTGGACGTCATCGGGGTGGCGGCGGGGGCGCTGCGGTACCCGTTGTGGAAGTTCCTGGCCGCCTGCCTGCTGGGTAAGTCCGTGCTGTATACGGGGATGGCCGTCCTCGGTGCCCTGGGCTGGGAGGCGGTGGTCGGTCTGCCGTGGGACAGCCGCACCATGTGGGCCTGCGCCTGGGCGGTGCTGGCGGTGGTGGTGCTGCTGGGGGGGGCGCTGTTCCTGGAGAGCTGGAGCTGGCGGCGGGGCGGCCGGTCAGGCACGGGCGGGGCGGACGGCCAGCACCAGGACTGAGCCGGCGGCGAAACACACCAGGCAGATGGCCAGCATCACCGTGTAGCCCAGGTTCGCCTCGACCCGGTTGAAGTGGTCTATCACCGGGCCGACGAGGCGGGCCAGCGCCGAGCCGGCCGCCAGCGCCAGGTTGGTCAGCCCCAGGTAGCGGGCGCCTTCCTCCACCGGCGCCAGGTCGGTTGCCAGTGCCCAGGTACTGCTCAGCATTGCCCCGTTGGCCAGGCCGATGAGTACCCCCGCCAGCAGTACCGCCGTCAGGCTCTGGGCAAAGAGCAGGCCGATGATGCCGGCGGTGCCGAGGGCGCCGGACAGGAGCACCACGGGGCGGCGCCCCACCCTGTCCGAGAGCCTTCCCGCGAAGTAGACGGCGGCCAGCAGTCCTCCACCGACGGCCATCAGCAGGGTGGCCGCGGCCGTGGCCGGGTTGGGCGTGCCGATGACATCGCTCAGGTAGTAGAGGGCGAAGGTCTGAAGGACAACGCCGGGGATGCCGAGCAGGCTGCGCGATAGCAGGAACCAGAGAAAGGCGCGCTGGCGGCGCAGGTCAAGCCGGAAACTCCGCAGGAGGGCATTGAAGATACCGGTGCGGCCGGTGGCGATTCCCGGGTGCTCGTGCACGGTCAGCAGGGTCACCACCGCGGTGAGCAGCAGCACGGCACCCAGGGCCAGGAGCGTCAGCCAGAGCCAGTAGGCAGCCTCCCCGGGGGAGTAGCGGCCCATGAAGGCAGCCGCCAGGCGCGCCATCAGTATCCCGCCCAGCAGCTCCAGCATTCCCTTCACCCCGGAGGCCTGCCCCCGCCGGTCCGGGGGTACGAGGTCCGGGATAAGGCCCTGGTAGGGCCCCTGGGCGAGGTTGGCGCTGACCTGCAGCAGGCAGTAGGCCCCGAAGATGGCGGCGTAGCTCCCGAGGACACCCAGCCACGGCAGGCAGAGCAGGATTGCCACCGTGCCCGCCAGGATGAAGGGCCGGCGCCGGCCCCAGCGGAAGCCGGAGCGGTCGCTGGCGGCCCCCACCACCGGCTGGACGAGCATCGCCACCACCAGCCCGGCGAAGGTCAGGTATCCCAGGGCCGAGTTCTTCTGGCTTTCCGCCACGAAGTCCAGCAGGCGGATGGGCAGGACGATGCTGTGCAGGCTGCTCCACAGTGCGCTCAGCCCGAACCCCAGCAGCGTAATCTTGATGCAGCTGAGGGTGGTGAAACGTGCCGCCGCGGGTGCCGGCCGGTCACTCATGGCCTCGCCAGCATACCAGACCGTGCCCGGGCAGACAACCGGCCCCGGAGCGCAAGGGAGGTCTCCGGCGGGAGGCTAGAGCTGGCGCAGCCTGGCGGCGGCGTCCTCCTGCTCACGTCCAGCCCCGCCCACCACCAGCACAAACGGCTTGCCGGCAATGGTGAAGTTAACGTGGCAGAAGCCGAAGAAGCGCTCCACGAAGCTGACCATGGCGGCGTTGACGGTGCCGAAGTAGAGCGGGCTGCCCAGGACGACGGCATCGGCCTCCTTGATTTTCTTGGTAGTAGGGCCGGGCGTCGTCGGGGAGCATGCAGACCTCGGGCGGCGCGCACAGGTCAACGCAGCCCTTGCAGGCCGAGTAGCTGAGGTCGGTCAGCTTGACGTACTCCGTCTCGTGGCCGCTCTGGTCAAGGATGGCCTGCACCATCCGGTCAGCGTTGCTGTGCGGCGCCGCGTACCGCCGGAACTGAAGCCGATAACCTTCGCCATGCTCGGACCGCCCTAGCAGAAATCAACCTTGGCCACCGCTTCCCGCTGGAAGATAATGGCCTCGATTTCCTTCCGGGTGGCCTGGTCAGCAATCGGCTCCACTTCCGTTACCGGCAGGCCGTCTTCGTTGCGGCGGTACTGCCAGCGCCGCACGTAGCCGGGCACCATGGCGTACCAGAAGTCGGCCGTGCCGCAGCAGGTGGCCTCGACCACGAGGTGCCCGGTAACGTAGAGCACTTCACGTCCCCCGAACGGCAGCCGGACCTCTTTTTCCGGGGTGTAGTAGCCGGCGAACGAGAGCACGTCCTCGCCGAGCGGCAGGTGGGTGTAATCGAAGGTGCTGGTAGTCTCTCTGGCCCTGTCTTTGACCGCCATGGCCCTATGATAGCACGGGGAGGAGGGGCCTGGCAAAGAGGGCACGGGGACGCTTACGGAAAGACCGCGGCGGCCTGCAGGCCCGTTACCTCGGGCAGGCCCAGCATCAGGTTCAGGCACTGTAGCGCCGCCCCGGCCGCCCCTTTCATGAGGTTGTCAATGGCGCTCACCACCACCACCCGGCCGCTGTCCGGGGCCACGGTGGGATAGACCAGGCACAGGTTGCTGCCCCGGGTGTGCCTGGTGTGGGGGGGGCTGTCGGTGACCCGCACGAAGGGCTTGTCGCGGTAGAAGTCCCGGTAGAGCTCCCGCAGCGCGGCGGTCGTTACCGGGGCGGTTGGGGTGGCGTAGCAGGTGCTGAGGATGCCCCGTGTCATCGGTACCAGGTGGGGGATGAAGGTGACCGAGACAGCGCTGCCGGGGCGCAGGGCGTTCAGCTCCTGGGTCATCTCCGGCAGGTGACGGTGCCCTTCCAGGGCGTAGGCGGTAACGTCCTCGTTGGCCTCGGCGTAGTGGGAGGTGAGCGACAGGGTGCGGCCCGCCCCGGACACGCCCGACTTGCTATCGACGATGACGGCCGGCTCGATGATGCCGGCCCGGACGAGCGGTGCCAGCGCCAGGATGGTCCCGGTGGGGTAGCAGCCCGGTACGGCCACCAGCCGGGCGGCGGTGATTTCGGGCCGGTGCAGTTCCGGCAGGCCGTAAACGGCTTCCCTGAGCCGCTCCGGGGCGGGGTGTTTCACCCCGTAGCGGCGCTCGTACTCGGCGGCGTCCTTGAGGCGGAAATCGGCGCTGGTATCGATGACCTTGATACCCCGCTCCAGCAGGGGCAGCACCACGGCGGCGCTGTCCCTGTGGGGCATGGCCGAGAAGGCGATGTCCACCTCCCCCAGCTCCGCCCCGATTGTCAGGTCAATGTCCAGGTGGGGAAAGATGCTGCCCAGCTTCTGCCCGGCGGCGCTGCGCCCTGTTACCGAGGTCAGCTCCACGCCGGGGTGCTGGTGCAGCAGCCGTGCCAGCTCAATGCCGACATAGCCGGTAACATTGATAATACCTACCCTGGGAGTGGTCATCTCTACTAGCCCCCTGCAGCGGCGAGTCCTCGCTTGAAGGCGGTGGTGTTAAGCTCTTCCGTGCCCTTTGGCACCGAGGAGAGGATTGACCTCTGCATCGCCTCGGCCGAGACGATGCCGGTGACGGCGGTGAGGTAGCCCAGCATCGCCACGTTGGCCACGGCCACCCGGCCCAGCTCCTCGGCGATGCGGCGCGCCGGCATCCGGACCACACGGCCGGTAGTGGCCCCGGGGGGTGAGACCAGGTCCTCGTCAATGATGACGGTGGTGCTGTCACTGGCGCCCGGGAAGTACTTTTCAAAGGCCGCCTGGGACATTGCTACCAGCACCGTGGGTGTCTCGATGTAGGGGTAGAGCACCGGCCGGTCTGAGATGATGATGTCGGCCCGGCAGGCCCCGCCGCGCGCCTCCGGCCCGTAGTCCTGGGTGAAGACGGCGTTCAGGCCTTCGTGGACGGTGGCCGCCTGGCCGATGATGTAGCCCGCCAGGACGATACCCTGTCCCCCGAAGCCGCAGAGCCTGACCTCGTGCCTTGTCGGCATGCTAGCCGTCCTCCGGTGCCGGCAGGCAGGGGCGCTCGGTGTCAACGAACTTGCCGGTGACAATCTGCCCCGTCATCCCCAGGCCGACGCTATCGGGGTTGGCCCCGTGGCGCACTACCGTGAAGCTGCGGTAGTAGCGCATCTGGTCCAGCCCGGTGGGCTGGCGGTTCATCCGGCCGTAGTAGGTGGGGCAGGGGCTGATAATCTCCACGAAGCTGAAGCCCTTCTTCTGCAGGGCCTCGGCGATGGAGAGCTCCGTCTGGCGCACCTGGGCGGTGGTCCAGCGCGCCACGTAGACGGCCCCGCTGGCGGCGGCCAGGGCCGGCAGGTTGAAGCCGTGCTCCGGGTTACCGCGGCGCGAGGTGGTGGAGCGGGCCAGGTGCGGCGTCGTCGGGCCGAGCTGGCCGCCCGTCATGCCGTAGTTGAAGTTGTTGATGCATATCACCGTCATGTCAATATTGCGGCGGGCGGCGTGGATGAGGTGGTTGCCGCCGATGGCCGCCAGGTCACCGTCGCCGCTGAAGACAACCACGTTCAGACGGGGGTTGGCCAGCTTCAGGCCGGTGGCGAAGGCTATCGCCCGGCCGTGGGTGGTATGGAACGAGTCCATCCGCACGTAGCCGGCCACCCGGCCGGTGCAGCCAATGCCAGAGACAACCGCCACCTTCTCCGGCCCGATGCCGGTGCGCTGCAGTGCCCGTAGAAAGGCGCTGAGGTTGGTGCCCAGCCCGCAGCCAGGACACCAGATGTGCGGCAGGCGTTCGCTGCGGATGTAGTCCTCCAGCGGGTGCCGCTTCTCGGTGCCCTCCGTGGTAGCCAGTACGTTCATTTCATTGCCTGCCTGATGGCGTCCAGTATGGTCTCCGGGTTGTGGACGGCGCCGCCCATGTGAGGTACCAGGAGCGTGGTGGCGTGGCCGGCGGCGCAGCGTTCCACTTCCAGCGAAATCTGCCCGTAGTTGATTTCCGGGACGACGAATGCCCTGACCCTTTCGGCCAGGGCGGCGATTTTCTTCTGCGGGAACGGCCAGACGGTGATGAGGCGCAGCAGCCCCACCCGCCGGCCCTCCTCCCGGGCACGGTCAACGGCAATCTGCGATACCCGGGCCGAGATGCCGTAGGTGCAGACCACCACCTCGGCCCCGTCAACCCCGTCCTCGGTGAAGTCGGCAATCTCGTCGGCGTACTTCTCAATCTTGTCCACCAGCCGGCGCACCAGCCTGTCCTGCGCCTCGGCCGTCATGGCCGGGTAGCCGCGCTCGTCGTGCGTCAGGCCGGTGACGTGAAAATGGTAGCCCTCACCGGTGCTGGCCATCGGTGGTACCAGGTCTTCAGCCGGCTGGTAGGGCCAGTACTCGTCCGGCGGCACCACGGGGCGGCGGCGTGGCGTCAGCTTGATTTTGTCGCGCGGCGGGATGGTGACCTTCTCGTACATGTGGCCCACGGCCCCGTCCGTCATGACAAGCACCGGTACCCGGAAGCGCTCCGCCAGGTTGAAGGCCCTGATGGTGAGGTCGAAGGCTTCCTGGGGAGAGTCCGGCACCAGGGCAATCAGGCTGTACGGCCCGTGGCTACCCCAGCGGGCCTGCATCATGTCGCCCTGGCCCACCAGTGTTGGCAGGCCGGTGGAAGGCCCGGCCCGCTGCACGTTGACGACCACGCACGGGGTCTCCAGCATGGCCCCCAGGCCGATGTTCTCCATCATCAGGCTGAACCCCGGCCCCGAGGTGGCTGTCATGGACTTGGCCCCTCCCCACGAGGCCCCCAGCACGGCCGCCATCGAGCCCAGCTCGTCCTCCATCTGGATGTAGGTACCACCTACCTCGGGCAGGCGGTCCGACATGCGCTCGGCGATTTCGGTGGCGGGGGTGATGGGGTAGCCGGCGAAGAAGCGGCAGCCGGCGCTGATGGCGCCCTCGGCGCAGGCCTCGTCGCCGCTCATGAAGAACTCGCCCTGAAGGTAACGCGGCTCAGCCAACTGCCCGTCCCTCGGCCTGGTCAGCCTTGACGACGTGGATGGCGAACTCGGGGCAGACCATGGTGCACATGTCGCAGCCGATGCAGCGCCCGTCGTCCAGCATGCGTACCAGGCGGTAGCCCTTGCTATTGGTCTCGTCCGTCTCGTAGAGGATGTGCTGCGGGCAGAACTCAATGCAGAAACGGCAGCCCTTGCAGCGCTCCTCCGTAATGTAAACGTAGTTCCTGGTGTCGTGGTCGTGTCTCAAGCCTTGCTCCGGGGGCCATGCCGGCGCGGCGGTAGCCTCTCCAGAATAGCACAGCCAGCCTGTGGCGGGCAAACCGCGGCCGTATTGGGGTGGGCGGGCCGCGGTGCTATA
>CAZBPZ010000006.1:13583-25788 GCA_964493955.1 uncultured Dehalococcoidales bacterium
GAGGTTATGCCGACGGACAGCCAGTATCAGCGGGCGCTCGACTATATATACAGTTTCATTGACCACGAGCGGGTGCGCGGGCCGCGGGTGCGCCATACGTTTGACCTGCGCCGCATGGACGAGCTGCTGGGGCGGCTCGGTGACCCGCACCTCAAGGCCCGCACCGCCCACATTGCCGGCTCCAAGGGCAAGGGGAGTGTCGCCGCCATGACGGCTTCCGCCCTGACGGCCGCCGGCCGGCGCACCGGTCTTTACACCTCGCCCCACCTGCACGTTGTCAACGAGCGGGTGCGCCTTGACGGCGAGATGATACCCAACGACGAGCTGGTGCGCCTGGTGGAGCGCCTGCGCCCCGAGGTCGAGGCTGTCAACCGGGCGCAGCGTTACGGGCGGCTTACCACCTTTGAAGTCCTGACGGCCCTCGGCTTTGCCTGCTTCGCCGACCACGCCGTGGACTACCAGGTGATTGAGGTGGGGCTGGGGGGCCGCCTCGACGCCACCAACGTGGTCCGCCCCGCCGTCTGCGTGATTACCTCCCTCAGCCTGGAGCATACCGATATCCTGGGTGACAGGCTGGAGCTGATTGCCGCCGAGAAGGCCGGCATTATCAAGCCGGGCAGCACGGTGGTGAGCGCCCCGCAGGCCGAAGGGGCGGCCCGTGTCATTGCCGACGTCTGCCGCCGGCAGGGTGCCCGGCTGGTAAGGGTGGGAGAGGATGTCACCTGGCAGGGCGCCCGCTCCGCCGGTGAGCACCAGGCCCTGGTTGTGAGGGGGCGACTCGGGTGCTATGAGCTGGTGCTCCCCCTGCTGGGGCGCTACCAGCTTGATAACGCCGCGGTGGCGGTGGCCGCCCTGGAGGTGCTGGCGGAGCGTGACCCGGCCATCACCCCCGGGGCCATCCGCCGGGGTATTGCCGGCACCCGCTGGGAGGGCCGCCTGCAGGTGCTGGGCCGCTCGCCGCTGGTGGTGGCCGACGGTGCCCATAATGTTGACTCGTTGCGGCGGCTGGTTGAGTCGCTACGCCTCTATTTCGATTACGACCGCTCGGTGCTGATATTCGGCCTCTCGGCCGATAAGGACCTGGCCGGCATGGTGGCCACCGTGGTGCCCCACTTTGACCGCTTCATTGTCACCCGCTCTATCCACCCGCGTTCCATGCCCCCCGGGCCGATAGCGGCCGAGTTTGCCCGGCACGGGGTGACCGCCGGCGTAACGGGTGATATCTCCGAGGCCCTGCCGCTGGCGCTGGAGGGGCTGGGGGAGAGGGACCTGGTGTGTGTGAGCGGCTCCCTCTTTGTCGTGGCCGGCGCCATTGAGCAGGCGCCGCTCCTGGGCCTGAGGGCCTGAAAGGGGGGCTCCGGGCGGTCGTCTTCGCCGCGCCCGGTTGTCGCGTACGTCAACCTTGACGGTGGCTCCGGGGCGTCCGGGCTCCAGGCGGGCGTCTTCGCCACGCCCGGCGGGTGCCCGTCTGGTTGGTCCTCAACGGGGCGTCTTCGCCGCGCCCGGTTGTCCCGGCCACCGTTCCCCGTGCTATTATCTACCCTGTTTACTTTTACCCGGGGCGGGGGTGTGTGAGGGGGAAGGAGTTCTGGAGGGCGGATAACGTCCGCCCGGAGCGGGGCTGACAGGTGGTAGCCGGCGGCGGCAGGGCTGCCCGCCGTGAGCGGGACTGGACCAGGGGCAGTGTTACCCGGAACCTGCTCGCCCTCTCGTGGCCGATGATGGTCTCCGAGGGGCTCTACATGCTGGGTATCAGCATTGACATGGTCTGGGTGGGGCGGCTGGGGGCGGCGGCCATGGCCGGCATCGGCGTGGCCGGGATTTATGCCGGCTTCCAGATGATGATTATGACCGGCCTGGGTGTCGGCATGCGGGCGCTGGTGGCCCGGGCGGTCGGGGCGGGTGATATTGCCCTGGCGAATCGCGCTGGCCAGCAGGCCTTCTTCATCGGGCTGGTGTACACGGTTGTCATGGTGGCGCTGGGGCTGGCGCTGGCCGAGCCGCTGCTGCGGCTGATGGGCCTGGAGGAGGAGGTCGTGAGGCTGGGGGCGGACTACATGCGTATCATGTTTGGCCTCGGCTCGGTGACGGTGGCCTACTGGATGATAGGCTATGCCATCCTCCAGGCCTCGGGTGATGCTGTCACGCCGCTGGTGATTGTGATTCTCTACCGTATCGTCCACATTCCGCTGAGCTATGCCCTGGTGTTTGGCTGGGGTATCTTCCCGGAGATGGGTTCCAGCGGGGCCGCCATGGCCAACGTCATATCGCGGGGCATTGGCATGGGGCTGGCCCTCTGGGCGCTGCTGGCGGGCTGGTCGGTCCAGCTGGAGTGGGAGCGCTGGCTTGGCGGCTGGCTCCACCGGCGGGCCGGGAGGGGGCCCCTGGGGCGGCTGGGCGGGTTCCTGGCGGGGTGGCGTATTTTCTCGCTGCGGCAGGGGCGCCTCCGGATTACCCTGCGGCACTTCCGGCTTGACCTTCCCATGGTCTGGCGGATGGTAAGGGTTGGCATCCCGGCCTCGGTCATGGGGGTGCAGCGCTCCCTGGGGATGATGGTGATTGCGTTCCTGATTGCGCCTTTCGGGACGGTGGCCATGGCGGCCCATTCCCTCCTGCAGCGGGTGGAGATGCTGCTGATGCCGGTCAATCTGGGGCTCGGCATGGCCTCGGGGGTGCTGGCCGGGCAGAACCTGGGGGCGGGGCAGCCGGGGCGGGCCGGGCGCAGCTCGTGGCAGGCGGCGGCGCTATCGGTCGGGCTGATGCTGCTGGCCACGGCGGTGGTGCTGGCCGGGGCGGAGAATATCGTCCGCATCTTCAACTCGGAGCCCGGGCTGGTGGCGGTGGCCGGCAGCTTCCTCAGGATATCGGCTGCCGGCTTCCTGGCGATGGGCCTGGGGGCGGTGCTGGGCCAGTCACTCTCCGGCGCGGGGGACACCCTGCCGCCGATGGTCATCGGCATTATCGGTGCCTGGGCCGTCCAGTTGCCGCTGGCCCTGTTCCTGCCGGGGGTGGCTGGCCTGGGTGTCAACGGGATACGCTGGGCGCTGGTGGGAGGGCTGGTGTTTCAGGCGGTGGCCACCCTGGCCTATTTCCGCTCGGGGCGCTGGCTGTACCGGCAAGTCTGAGATGGCGAGGTTTAAGGAGCTGAGATGGTCACTGGCCGGCCCGCGTAAAGTGGGACGGCGGCAGCAGTAGTCTGAGATGGCGAGGTCGAGGAGATGAAATGGTCACCGGCGACGAAATAACCGGCCGGCCCGCGCCCGGCAAAAAAGAGCGTGACTGGACGCAGGGCAGCATTGTTGGCAACCTCCTGAGCCTGTCGTGGCCGGTTATCATCAGTGAGCTCCTTAACATCGTGGGCCCCACGATTGACCTCATCTGGGTGGGCCGGCTGGGCCAGGCGGCGGTGGCCGGTGTCGGCGTGGCCGGCACGGCGGTGATGATTGTCATGTCGTTCCTCATCGGCCTCTCGATGGGGGCCCGTGCCCTGGTGGCCCGCTACTTCGGGGCCGGCGACAGGCAGATGGCCGGCTTCGTGGCCCAGCAGGCCTTCGTCTTCAGCGGGGCCTTTGCCCTGGTGATGGCCGTGATTGGCATTCTGCTGGCGGAGAGGTTCCTGGTGCTGCTCGGCCTGGAGCCGGAGGTGGTCGGCGAGGGGGCCGGTTACCTGCGCATCATGCTGGTGGGCACGGTAATCATTGCCTTCCGGCTGGTAACGGAAACGGTGATGCAGGCCTCCGGTGACACGCGCACCCCGCTGCGGATATCCGTGCTGTACCGCCTCTTCCATGTGGCGCTGGTGCCGTTTCTCATCTTTGGCTGGTGGGTCTTTCCCCGCCTCGGGGTGAACGGGGCGGCGGTGGGCAACCTGTTCTCGCAGGGCCTGGCCCTGGGCCTGGGGCTCTGGTACCTGATGACGGGCCGCACCCGCCTCCGGCTGACGCTGAGGGGGTTGCGTGTTGCCCCGCGCCTTATCTGGCGTATTGTCCGGATTGGTCTGCCCGCCGCCGGGAGCATCCTGCAGGGGGATGTTGCCCAGCTGGTCATCATGTGGATAATGGCCTCTTTCGGTACCACGGCGGTGGCGGCCCATTCGATTGTGCGCCGGGTTGAGATGGTGCTTTTCATGCCGGCCGCTGGCCTGGGGATGGGCTCGGGGGTGCTGGCCGGGCAGAACCTGGGGGCGGGGCAGCCGGGGCGGGCCGAGCGCAGCGGCTGGGTGGCTGCCGGTGTGGCCACCGCCACCATGGTGGCCGGGGCGCTGGTCATGCTGGTCTGGGCCGAGGCCATTGTGGGGATATTCAACACCGAGCCGGGGCTGGTGGCCACGGCCAGCGCTTTTCTGCGCATCGCCACCCTTAGCTACGCCGTGATGGGGGCCACCATCGTCTTCATGCTCACCCTGAACGGCGTGGGTGATACCGTCCCCCCGCTGCTGATACTGCTCGGCAGCACCTGGCTCGTCTCGGTGCCGGCGGCGGTGGTGGTGGGCCGCTTCACCGCTGGCGGCGTGCTCGGGGTGCGCTGGGCGCTGGCCTCGGCCATGGTGGTCTCCACCCTGGCCTTTATCGCCTACTTCCGTCTTGGAAAATGGAAGTGGAAGAATGTATAATTCTCTGCGGGAAGTCTTGCGGTATATGTCAACTGCGGAGAGGTGAGAAGAGGTGCCCATCTACGAGTACGAGTGTAACTCATGCCGATACCGTTTTGAGCTGAGACAGAGGTTTGATGATAAGCCGGTGGCGCGCTGCCCGGTCTGCCAGGGTACAAGCCGCCGGGTCTTCTACCCGGCCCCCATCATCTTCAAGGGGAGTGGTTTCTACGTGACGGACTACCGTAAGCCCGGCCCCGGCGAGGACGGCGGTTCCGGCGAGGAAAAGACCCTTGCCAAGGAGGGCAGCAAGGGGACGGAGGATTGAAGGCACTCCTGCAGCGGGTGACACGTGCTTCGGTCAGCGTGGGGGGCGAGGTGGTCGGCCGTATTGGCCCCGGGCTGGTGGTCCTGCTCGGGGTGGCCGAGGGTGATGGCGAACCGGACGTGGAGTACCTGGTGCAGAAAACGGTTGACCTTCGTATTTTCGCTGACGCCGCCGGCAAGTTTAACCTCTCGTTGAGGGATGTCGGCGGCGAATTGCTGGTGGTGAGCCAGTTTACGCTGCTGGCCAGCACCCGCAAGGGACGCCGCCCCAGCTTTACGGCGGCCGCCCCACCGGAGCAGGCCGAGCTGCTGGTGGGGCGTTTTGTTGAGCTTGCCAGGGCGGCGGGACTGCCGGTGGCCACCGGCCGCTTCCAGCAGCACATGCTGGTTGAGATACACAACGACGGCCCGGTAACGATAATGCTGGACAGCCGGGACCGGTTGTTACCGCGGGGCTAGGCCTCGCTTTTCCCGGGAAGTGAGAGGAGGGTCTCAAATGGGCAGGCTGGATGGCAAGGTGGCCATTGTCACCGGTGCCAGCCGGGGGATTGGCAAGGCAATCGCCCGGCTTCTGGCGGCCGAGGGTGCCCGGGTGGCCTGTGCCGCCCGCACCATGGGCGAGGGTGACCATATCCTGGAGGGCTCGCTGGCCACCACCGTGGCCGAGATTACGGCCGCCGGCGGCACGGCGGTGGCCATCCCCACCGACGTTTCGCAGGAGGAGAGCTGCCGCGCCCTGGTGGCCCGGACAAGGGAGGCCTTCGGGCCGATTGATATCCTGGTAAACAACGCCGCCCTGACCTACTTCATGCCCGTGAAGGACATCCCGGTGCGGCGCTGGCTGCGTTCCTTCGCCGTTAACTTTCACGGCCCCTTCATTCTCAGCCAGGCCGTTCTGCCCGACATGATAGAGCGGGGCAGCGGGGCCATCGTCAACATCTCGTCCGGGGCGGCCATCGGGCCGGGGCGCGGTCCGTACAAGGAGGCCACCGCTGGCGAGCGCGGCGGCACACTCTACGGCAGCGAGAAGGCGGCCCTGGAGCGCTTCACCCAGGGACTGGCGGAAGAGGTGTACCGTTACGGTGTCTCGGTTACGTGCGTCTCGCCGTCCCAGGTGGTGCCCACCCCCGGTACCGTGTACCACAAACTGGTGAGCGGCCTCGACGACCCGCGCGGTGAGCCACCCGAGATGATGGCCCGGGCAGTGCTGTTGCTCGCCAGCCAGCCGCTGGACAGGGTGACGGGCCGCGTGACCTACAGCCAGCAGATACTCAAGGAGTTCGGCTGGGTAGAGAAGGCCCGGGGCCTCGGCGTGGACCGCCCCGGCAGTGGCTACAGCCAGATCTAGCCCGGCCACTGCCCGCCGGGGGCGGCGGGATGTGTTGCAAATATTCGTAACTGCGAGCAGTTGCATTTTTGCCGCCGGTCTGTTATCATTCCCTTGGAATGGCGCAGACCAAGCGTGATGATGGCCCCCGCGGTATCATCGGTGAGTTACGGGCGCTCGGCTACCGCCTCACGCCACAGCGGCTGATGATCGTGGCCGCCATTGAGGACAGTGAGGACCACATCAGTGCCGAGGAGATATACTCCCAGGTGGTGGCCCGCTACCCGAACGTCAATATTTCCACCGTCTACCGCACTCTGGAGCTGCTCAAGCGGCTTGACCTGGTGACCGAGACCGACCTGGGTGGCGGCCGGGTGCGCTACCACCCGGCCTACAAGGGGCACCACCACCACCTCGTCTGCCGGGAGTGCGGGGCCATGATTGACCTCGACGAGGCGCTGCTGGAGCCGCTCAAGGAGTCGCTGGCGCGCCAGTACGGCTTTGCGGCCGACCTCACCCACCTGGCTATTCACGGGCGTTGTGCCCGCTGCGGAGGTTGACCCATGGCTCACAGGCACGAAGGGGCGTCGCCGGCGGGTGAGCGGCCGGGGAAGCTGGCGGTGCTGCTGGACTACTGGCTCGAGCACAGCCGCGAGCACGGCCAGGAGTTCCGCCGCTGGGCTGGCCGGCCCGAGGCAGCGACCGTCAGCCGGGAGCTGAGGCTGGCAGCGGCGGCGCTTGACCGTGCTGTCCGGTACCTCAAACAGGCCCGGGAGCACTTGCAGGAAGAGGAGGAGGGCTGAGATGTGCCTTTCGAAGGCTTACGTTGACCGCTCCGGCCGGCTGGAGCTGGTGATGGAGGACGTGGCTTCAGTGGCAGTCTCCGGTGACCTCTTGCGTCTGCGGACACTCTTCGGTGAGGAGAAGGAGATTGCCGGCCACATCCGCGAGATTGACCTCATGAAGCACACCGTCCTGCTGGAGGAGCTGGCGGGATAGGTGACCGGCGGAAAGAGACCTCTGATGAGTTTCGTGCGGAAGACAGCCCTGTTCAGTCTGGCGGTAGCCCTGCTGCTGGGGCTGGTATTCGGGGCCGCGGCGGGCTGTGCCCCGCCGCCGGCGGAGCGGCTCTCGGTGGTGACGAGCACCTCGCTCCTGACCTACCTCGTTGAGCGGGTGGGGGGTGACCTGGTTGAGGTGGCCGAGGTGGTACCGCCCACCCAGCACCCCGGTAACTACGATGCCAGCCCGGGGGACATCCAGCGCCTGGCCGGGGCCGACCTTTTCCTGGTACACGGCTGGCCCGGCGAGACATTCGTGCCGGGGCTGGTTGAGGCGGCGCAGAACGATGACCTGCGGCTGGTCACCATTGCCGTGAAGGGCAACTGGATGACACCGGCCGTCCAGATGGAGGCGGCCGACCTGGTGGCACAGGCGCTGGCCGAGGCTGACCCTGACAACGCCGCCGCCTACCGCCGGGGGGCGGAGGGCTACCGGGCGGCGGTGACGGCCAAGCAGCGCGAAGTGGAGGAGCGTCTGCAGGGCACCGGGGTGGCCGGCACCAAGGCGCTCGTCTCCTTCTGGCAGGCCGGCTTCGCCCGCTGGCTCGGGATGGAGGTCGTGGCAACCTACGGCCCGGCCGAGCTGACACCCCAGGATACCCGGGAGGCGATAGACACCGGCCGGGAAAACGGTGTCAGGCTGGTGATTGATAACCTGCAGAGCGCCCCGGACGCGGGGGCGGGTATCGCCGCCGACCTCGGCTGCGCCCGTGTTACCCTCTCCAACTTCCCCGGCGGCTATCCTGGCACCGAGACCTGGGAGGCCGCCCTGGACAGGAACGTGGAGCTCGTGCTGGAGGCCCTGCAGCAGTAGCGGTGGTACACGTGGAACGGCAGCCGGGGGCGGTCATTACCATTGATGGTGCGGTGGTGGCCTTCAGGGACAACGTGGCCCTGCGGGGCGTGTCCCTGCGGGTGATGCCGGGCGAGTTCATCGGCATCATCGGCCCGAACGGGGCCGGCAAGACGACGCTTCTCACCCTGGTGAACGGTCTGCGGACCCCGACCCGCGGCTCCGTCAGCGTGCTGGGGCATGACATGGCCAGCAATGGTCGTCACCAGGTGCGCCGTCTGATAGGTTACGTGCCCCAGGTCAGCCGGCTGGACGAGCGGATGCCGATGACGGTGCGTGACGTGGTGATGATAGGCCGCTACGGTGTACTCGGGCTGTTCCGGCACCCGGGCCGGCGTGACTGGCAGATAGTTGACCAGGTGCTGGAGCAGGTGGGGATGGCCCACCTGGCCCGGCGGCCAATCGGGCACCTTTCCGGCGGCGAGCGGCAGAAGGTCGCCATCGCCCGCTGCCTGGCCCAGGAACCGGGCATCCTGCTGCTGGACGAGCCGGTGGCCTCGCTTGACTGGCGTGCCCAGGAAGAGGTCCTGTGCCTGGTGAGCCGCATTCACGCCGAGCGCCACCTCACCATCCTCCTGGTGACGCATGACCTGCGCGCCCTGCCGGTGGACTGCGACCGTGCCCTGCTGGTGAAGGACGGCCTCATCTGGGGAGAGGGAACCCCGGCCGAGGTGTTCACCGATGACAGGCTGGCCAGTCTCTATGGTATGCCGCTGGCGGCGGTGGCACGGCGGCGGGGGGCCTGATGGACCTTTCCATCTTCGGCTACCAGTTCATGCAGAACGCCATCCTGGCCTCGCTGCTGGGGGGCATTGCCTGCGCCTCGGTGGGGGTCTTCGTGGTGCTGATGCAGCTCCCTTTCATCGGCATTGCCATGTCGCACGCTGCCTTTGCCGGGGCTCTCCTGGCCCTGTGGCTCGGCTTCGACCCGCTGGTGGGGGCCTTCGTCTTCAGCCTGGCGGCGGCGGCCGTCATCGGGCCAATGGCCGACCGTGGCGGCATCAGCCCGGAGCTTTCGCTGGGGGTCATCTTCTCCCTGATGCTGGGTGTAGCCTTTCTCTTCCTGGGGCTGATGCCCGGGACGCGCTCGGCCGCCCTGGACCTGCTCTGGGGTAGTATCCTCACCAACACGCGCACGGATATCATCATTCTGGCGGTGGTGGCGGCGGTGGTGGTGGGGTTGATAGCCGTCTTCTTCAAGGAGATTCAGGCCACCGTCTTTAGCCGTGAGGTGGCCCTGGCCGTCGGTCTGCCGGCCACGCTGATACTCTATGGGGTGCTCTTCCTCACCGGTGCCACCGTCACGGCCACGCTGCGCTCCATCGGCGGACTGCTCATCTTCGCCCTGATTCTCAACCCGGCCTCGGCGGCCTACCAGCTCACCTACAACATGAAGCGCATGTTCGTCCTGGCGGCCGTCTTCGGGGTGCTTTCCGGCTGGGTGGGGCTGCTGGTATCCTACCTGCTGGATGTCCCCAGCGGGGCCACCATTGTTATTACCTCGGCGGTGATATTTGCGCTGGCCGCCATCTTTTCGCCGAAGCGGCGGCGGGCACGCCTGGGGGAGGGGTCGCTTGCCGGAAAGCCTTGAGGCGGTGCGGGTCTTTTTTAACCAGCGGGCCGCCAGATGGGACGAGACCGCTGTTGAGTCCAGCCCCGGCCGGCTGGAGGCCATGGTGCGGCGGTTTGGACTGCGGCCGGGGATGACGGTGCTGGACGTGGGTACCGGTACCGGCGTCCTGCTGCCCTATCTCCTTGACCGGGTGGGCGGGGGTAGTCGGGTGGTGGCGATTGACGTTGCCGAGCTGATGCTGCAGCGGGCGAGGCTGAAGCTGGTACACCCGGGGCTGGATTACGTCTGCAGCGACGTGGCGGCCCTGCCGCTGCCACCGGCCCGGTTTGATGCCGTTACTTGCTACTCCTGCTTTCCCCATTTCGTGGACAAGGCGGCCGCCCTGGCCGAGATATACCGCGTCCTGCGGCCCGGCGGGGTGGTGTTCATCGCCCACAGCTCGAGCCGGCTCGAGATAAACCGGAGGCACCGGCGGATAGCAGCCGTCCGCTACGACGTGCTCCCCCCGAAGGCGGAGATGGCCCGCCTCCTCGGTGCGGCCGGTTTCACGGCGGCGGAGGTTGAGGAGGGCCGTGAGAGCTACCTGGCCAGCGCCCGCAGGCCCGTGCGGGAGAGCTGATGGCGGCGCCGGCCGGAAGGGCCGGCGGTGGAGTAACCTGGTGTTTCGGGCTATAATGGGAGGCGGTACACCGCGCCAGGGGCTGAGGGCGGCCGGGCGCAGCCCGTCCCGGCCGAGGGAGGCAGTTAGTGATTACCATCAATATTGACCCTATCTTGTTCCACCTGGGGCCGCTGGAGCTCACCTGGCACAGCATCTTCATCGTGGTTGGCATTGTGGTGGCAGTCTGGCTTTCGGTGCGCTTCGCGCGGCAGGCCGGCCTCTCGCAGGACGACATGATGACCATCGCCGTCTGGAGTGTGCCGGGTGGCGTGGTCGGCTCCCGGCTTGTCCATGTCATCGACTACTGGAGCCAGTACATGGCGGACCCGCTCTCCATCTTCGCCATCTGGCATGGCGGCCTGGCGGTCTGGGGTGCAGTGCTGGGGGGCACGCTCACGGCCGCGGTGGTCTGCCGGGTGAAGGGTATTCCCTTCGGGGCTTACGCCGACCAGATTGCGCCGGGGCTGGTGCTGGCGCAGGCCGTCGGCCGGATCGGGGACATCATCAACGGGGAGCACTTCAGCACGTTTACCAACCTGCCGTGGGCGGTGGTCTATACCCACCCCAACAGCCCCGCCTTCGGGCGGCCGCCGTCACACCCCGAGGTGGCCTACGAGCTGCTGATGAACCTGGCCATCTTCGGGCTGGCGGTCTGGCTCAGAAACCGCCTCAGGCCCTCGGGAGCGCCCTTCCTGGTCTACCTGTCCGTTTATTCGGTGGGGAGGTTCTTCCTGTCTTTCCTGCGGCTCGATAGCAATACCGTGTGGCTGGGCCTGAGCCAGCCGCAGTGGATTTGCCTGGCGGTGCTGGTGGTGGCGGTGCCGCTGCTCGTCTGGATGCGGCCCCGGCTCGGGCCGCCGCAGTTAGCGGTGGCCAGCGCTGTCCCGGCCGGGGATAGCGCCGGTGACGACAGCTAGGGTAGGCTGAAGGCCTCCGGCTCCAGCTTGAGGTTGATGTCCAGGGCGGGGGCCGAGTGCGTCAGTGCCCCCACCGAGATAATGTCCACCCCGGCCGCGGCGATGGCGCGGATGTTCTCCAGTGTTACCCCGCCCGAGGCCTCTGTCTGCACGCCCGGTGGTAGCTGGCTGGTGGCCAGCTTCATCTCGGCCGGTGTCATGTTGTCCAGCATGATGATGTCGGCCCCGGCTTCGGCGGCTTCTTTCGCCTGCTCGGCGCTGCTCACTTCCACCTCTACCGGTAGCCCCCGGGCCTGCTGCTTGGCCCGCCGGACGACCTCGCCCAGGCCCAGGCCCCGTGCCCGGGCGGCCGCCAGGTGGTTGTCCTTGATGAGCACCCCGTCCCCCAGGTGGAGGCGGTGGTTGTGCCCGCCGCCGCTCCTGACGGCCGCCTTCTCCAGGAGGCGCATGCCCGGGGTGGTCTTGCGGGTGTCCACCAGGCGGGCCCGGGTACCGCTGACGGCGGCCACGTAGCGGGCTGTCAGCGTGGCGACCCCGCTGAGGTGCTGCAGGAAGTTCAGGGCGGTGCGCTCCGCCAGCAGGATGCTGGAAATGCTGCCGCGCACCGTGGCGATTATATCGCCCGGCTCCAGGTGGCTACCGTCTTCCCGGAGGGGGGTGAACTCCAGGCTGCCATCCACCTTGAGGAAGACCCGCCGGGCGGCCTCCAGCCCGGCCAGCACGCCGCTGGCCTTGGCGCGCAGGGTGCCCCGGCCGGTGAGGGCGGGCGGTACCAGCGCCGCCGTGGTGATGTCGCCGGTGCCGGCATCCTCGGCCATGGCCAGGGCCACGATGCGGTCCAGCTGCTCGTCCGGGGTAAGGGCCCGATTCACAGTGTCTCCTTGCTACTGGTCAG
>CAZBPZ010000006.1:25888-29997 GCA_964493955.1 uncultured Dehalococcoidales bacterium
CTCCTTGCTACTGGCGGGTGAAGACGATGTGGCACTGCCACTCGGGTGAGCGCTCGGGGAAGTCGGTGCGGAAGTGAGCGCCGCGGCTCTCCTCGCGGAGGAGGGCGGCCTCGGCCATGAGGCGGCCGGCCAGGATCATGTTACTGAGCTCGTAGGAGGGGCGGTCGGTGGGGTGGGCCAGCATGGCTTCCCAGGCCGCCAGCATGTCGGTGGCCTCGGCCAGGCCCTGGCCGCTGCGGATGATGCCGACTTTCTCCCAGAGGAGGGACTGCACCTCGGCCCGGAAGGGCATCCAGACCGTCCGCATTGACCTTGAGGGCAGGCGGTAACGGCGGGTCTCCTGCCGGGCGGGGCGTACCTCGTCCGGTTTGCCGCCGCCGAGGGTCCGCTCCACGATGCGTTTGCTGAAGACGAGTACCTCCAGCATGGAGTTGGAGGCCAGCCGGTTGGCGCCGTGGACGCCGGTGCAGGCGACCTCGCCGGTGGCGAAGAGCCCGGCTACGCTGGTCTCGCCCCAGGTGTTCACCCTGACGCCGCCCATCATGTAGTGGGCGGCCGGGGCCACCGGGGCCGGCTCGCGGGTTATGTCCAGCCCGTGGTCCAGGCAGAACTGGTAGATGTGCGGGAAGCGAGTGGTGACGACCTCGCTGGGGAGGTGTGTTACGTCGATGAAGACGTGGTCTGTGCCGGTCCTCTCCATCTCGTGGACGATGCTGCGGGCCACCACGTCGCGCGGGGCCAGCTCCCCTTCAGGGGTGTACTCGGGCATGAAGCGCTTGCCGTGGGCGTTGCGCAGCAGGCCGCCTTCACCCCGCACGGCCTCGGAGATGAGGAACGGGGCTACCCCCGGCAGCCGCAGGGCGGTGGGGTGGAACTGGAAGAACTCCATGTCGGTTATCTCCGCCCCGGCGGCGAAGGCCAGGGCAACACCGTCGCCGGTGGCGATGTCGGAGTTGGTGTTGTACTTGAAGAGCTGTCCACCGCCGCCGGTGGCGAGGATGAGTGCCCCGCAATCGAACACCTCGGCCTGGCCGGTGCGGCAGTCGAGCGTGCGCACGCCGCTGGCCCGGCCGTTGCGGACGAGTATCTCGGTGGCGAGGCAGTTTTCCAGCACGCGGATGCCGGCGGCCCGCACGCGGCGGCTGAGCGTTACCTCGATGTGTTCACCGGTGGCATCGCCCCCGGCATGCAGGATGCGGGCGCGGCTGTGGGCGGCCTCGGTTGTCAGGGCAATGCGGCCGTCCACGGTGTCAAACGGTACCCCGAGGCGCACCAGGTCCGAGATGCGGTCCGGGGCCTCGGTGGTGAGGATGTGGACGGCCTCCTCGTCGCAGAGGCCGTCGCCGGCGGCGATGGTGTCCTGGAAGTGCAGCTCGGCCGAGTCTCCCTGGCCGATGGGCGCGGCGATACCCCCCTGCGCGTGCCGGGTATTGCAGTCCTCAATGTTACCCTTGGTGATGATGAGCACGCTGCCGTGCTCACGGGCGAGGAGGGCAGTGTAGAGCCCGGCAATGCCGCTGCCCACCAGAATGTAGTCGTAATAGGCCACCTTGGCCCCCTGTGACCGGCGGTCTCTTCCCGGGACGGGCCGGCTCCTACCCTACCGTGGCTTCGGGCTCCTGCTGCTTGATGATGACGCTGCTCTTGGCAATGCGGAGCGTCGCCCCGGACTCCACCTTGAGGACAACACTGTCGTCGCGGACGGACTCAATCTCTCCGTAGATGCCGCCGGCAGTGACGACACGGTCTCCCCGACGCAGTTCACTCATCAGTTCCTGGTGCTCCTTCTGGCGGCGACGCTGCGGCCGTATCATGAGAAAGTACATCATGGCGAAGAGCAGCACGATGAAGATGAGCATCGGCCAGATGCTGGAGGTGAGACCGCCGTCGGCAGCGGCCTCGCCGCTCCCGGCCGGCGCTGGCAGGCAGCCGCTGGCCACCAGGCCCACCATGAGTGACCCCAGACCGAGGCCGAGGCGCTTTGTGATTTTCCCGGTCAATTGTTCCTCCTAAGCCGGCTGCACTGCGGAGCCGGCGCGTTCTCCCTGCAGCGACCATGCCCCTGCCCGTGTGATGCGCACGGGGACGAGCTCTCCGAGCAGGTTGGTGCTATCTTCGATAAAGACCAGTTTATCAGTCCGGGTGCGTCCCTGCCACCGGCCGCCCTGGCGGCGCTCCACCAGTACTTCCAGCGTCTGCCCCACCAGGCCGGCATTAATCCGGGAGGCTATCTGCTCCTGGAGTTGCTCCAGTGCCTGGAGGCGGCGGCGTTTCTCGGCCGGGGGCACGTCATCGGCCAGCTCGCGGGCGGCGGCGGTGCCGGGCCGCGGCGAGTAGGCGGCGATGTGAACCGTGTCAAACTGCAGCTCCTCCAGCAGGCGGTAGGTCTGGCCGAAGTCCGCCTCGGTCTCGCCCGGGAAGCCCACGATTACGTCGGTGCTGAGGGCAATGCCGGGCACCCGCAGGCGTATCTCGTCAACGAGCCGGCGGTAGTCGGCGGCGGTGTAGCCGCGGCGCATCGCCCGCAGGACGGTGTCGCTGCCGGACTGCACCGGCAGGCTGAGCTGCTCGCAGACCTTGGGCAGGCTGGCCAGGGCCTCAATCAGGCGCTGGCCCATGTCCTTGGGGTGGTTGGTGAGGAAGCGGATGCGGTAAAGGCCGTCAATCTGGCTGAGGGCGGCCAGGAGGTCGGCCAGGTCCGGCCGGCCGGGCAGGTCATGCCCGTAGGCGTTCACGTTCTGCCCCAGCAGCGTGACCTGGCGCGTGCCGCGGCGGACTCGCTCGGCGACTTCGCAGATTATGTCATCTGGCGGCCGGCTCTTCTCCGGGCCCCGGCGGTAGGGGACGATGCAGTAGCTGCAGAAGTTGTCGCACCCCTGGATGATGGGCACGTAGGCGGTGGTGGTGCCGCTGGCAGGGGTCTCCCCCCAGCCGGCTGCCTGCGGGTCGCCCAGCCAGGCCGGTGGCTCGCCGGGGCGGAAGAAATGGTCGACCTGGGGATGGTCCCGGCGGAGCTGTTCCACGTTGGAGTCAACCCAGCAGCCCGTTACCGCCAGGGTTACTCCGGGGCGCCGTTTCTTGATGGCCCTGAGGGAGGCAAGCTTGTTGAGAAGGCGGTCCTCGGCGCTCTGGCGCACGACACAGCTATTGAGGACGATGAGGTCCGCCTCGTCCACCGAGGTGGCCGCCCGGTAGCCCTGCCGCTCGAAGAAGCTGGCCAGCCGCTCCGATTCGGCCTTGTTCATCTGGCAGCCGATGGTCCAGATGTGGTAGCGGGGCAATGGTACCTTCCCTGACCAAAGATGCCCCTCCGGGGAAGGGGCATGTGTGGCTCCTCGTCTGAATTTACGGCGGAGGGAGTGGGATTCGAACCCACGACCCCGGTTTCCCGGGGTAACCGCTTAGCAGGCGGCCGCACTAGACCAACTATGCGATCCCTCCGCGCTGCCGACGGTTCTCTGCCTGCTTCACAACTATAGCACAACCCCCAGGCTGGTACAAGCCGCGTTATGAAAAGTGGAGCGGGCGTGTGGGCCCGCCACCGGCCCGGGTTTACCGCTGTCGGCCCGTGCCCGGCCGGGTGCCGAGGGAGCGCAGGAAGGCCAGGAAACGGCGCCGGTTCTCCTCGGGGCCGAGCAATTTGCCCGAGGGAGAGGCCGTCAGCCCCCAGTCCCTCTCCAGCGCCTCGAGGCACTCCCGCTGGTGCAGCCCCGCCGGCCAGTCGCGGCAGACCTGCGGCCGGACGGGGTAAATGAGGCAGGACGCCAGGCCGCCGGGGCCTGCCTCTTCAAGGAAGACACACGCCCCCTCGTGGTTGCAATCGAGCAGGAGGCGGCCCGGTTCGCGCCATGAGTCGTCCACGTAGCGCTCCAGGAACGTGTTGAACTCCAGCCCCAGGGCGGCGGCGATGGCCTCGGCCTCGGCCAGGGTCACCGGCGGCTGGTAACGCCGGCAGCACAGCCCGCAGCGGAAGCATGGAATAACCAGGCCGCCGGCCGGCACCGCCCCTTCGGGGCCTTCCGCTGCCCGCCTGACGGGCCGGCGCGTCTGTCGCCGCGGAGTCATCTCTCAACCCTCCCACACCATGATTGTGACTTGCCGAACTGGCC
>CAZBPZ010000006.1:30097-37644 GCA_964493955.1 uncultured Dehalococcoidales bacterium
ACTGGCCGGGGGCATCCCGCGTAGGCCGGGGCCATCTTCTCGGCCCTCCCCTTTTATATTGTGACTTCGGGCCGGTTGGCCCGCAAGCCATGATGGGGGTATCCCCGGCCGTGGTATACTGGTCGTGGGCGAGCACGGTTCGGAGGGCGGACAATGACAGAGCTCAGCCATGTTAACCCCCGGGGCGAGGCCCGCATGGTGGATGTTGGGGCCAAGCCCGAGACGGCGCGTGAGGCCGTGGCCAGTGCCCGTGTCCTGATGCAGCCCGCCACGCTGGAGCAGGTCAGGGCCAACCGGGTGAAAAAGGGCGACGTGCTGGCGGTGGCCCGTGTGGCTGGTATCATGGCCGCCAAGAAAACACCCCACCTCATTCCCCTCTGTCACAACCTGGCCCTTGACAGCGTTGAGGTTGAGTTTGACCTCTCCGGTGCGGACAGCCTCGGCATAACCGCCACGGCCCGCAGCACCGGTAAGACCGGCGTGGAGATGGAGGCGCTCACCGCCGCGGCGGTAGCCGCCCTGACCATCTATGACATGTGCAAGGCGGTGGACCGGGGGATGACCATCACCGGGGTACGGCTCGAGATGAAGCGCGGCGGCAAGAGCGGGGAATACCGCCGCCCGGGCATGTAGCCGAGAACAGTGAGCTGCAAATGCGGAAGCCGCTTTCCGGGCAAGAGTGGGGAGTACCGCCGCCCGGGCATGTAGCCCCTGCCCTAGCGCGTGGCCTCGCGCACCACGTGGCCCAGCTCCGGCAGGATAATCCTGTCCATGGCCAGCGTGGCCGCCCCCGGTGAGCCGGGGAAACAGAAGATGACCTTGCCCCCGATGACGCCGGCCAGGGCCCGGCTCATAATGCTGCCGGTGCCGATTTCTTCGTGGGTGAGCTGGCGGAAAAGCTCGCCGAAGCCGTCGAGCCGCTTTGCCAGCATCGGCTCAACCGTGTCGATGGTGACATCGCGCCGGCCGATGCCGGTACCGCCGGAGGTGATGATGACCTGCACGTCCTCCCGTTCCACCAGCTCCTGCAGCTTGGCGGCGATGGCGGCCGGGTCGTTCCTGAGCAGGGTGTAGTCGGCAACCTCGTGCCCGTCCACCACCAGGCGCTGCTTGATGAGTACCCCTGACTCGTCGTCGGCCTCGGTGCGGCTGTCGGAGATGGTGATGACAGCACAGCGGACGCTCCTCGGGGCGTGGCGCTTGTGCTCCTCGTAGCTCATCGCTTTGCTCCCGCTAGAAGTGCGGCTTGCAGAGGATTTCCTGCACCTTCATGTCGAAGAAGTCGTTGGTGTTGACCGGCTTGAGGACGACGGCGGTATCGGCGCCGCGCCCCGTCCCGGCGATGGCGATGACCGGCTCGTCGGTGCGCACCAGGCCGGCGTCGGCCGCCATCAGCACAATCTCGCAGACCACCTTCATCCCCTGGCCGAAGATGCGCAGCGTGCTGGCGATGATGTCACCCAGCAGGTGCATGTTGAACTTCTTGCGCATCGCCCCGCCGATGCCGGTGAAGGCGTGGGTAGCCGTCAGCACCACCCCGCCCCGGCCCTCGACTGCCCGGCGGTGCTCCTCGGTGAACTCCTGCGTGTCCGGCCCGCGGAACCCGTGCACGTGGGTAACGGCCACCACCCTGTACCCCTCGAAGACCTCGGCGCAGCGGGCGGCCGTGGCCCCCACCGTGGTGGCCACCACCACCGTCCGGATGCCCAGCTCCTCGGCGCGCTGCCGGGCAATCTGCAGGGTCTCCTCGGTATTATGCGGGCCGGGAGTATCAAAATAGACAATCCTGCCTTCCACGGTCTGGTCTGCCTCCCTTCCGGGTAGTCTGTCCTAGCTTAGCGTAGAAGCCATGCCGAGTCAAAGCCGTTTGACACCCCCCGGGGCCGATGCTACACTGCGAATGACCTCAGGTGTAGGCCCGTGCGGGCGCGTAGCGCAGCCGTGAAGAAGCTTGGCATTGTCTTTCACCCCCATAACGAGGCTGCCGGCCGGCTTGCCGGGGAGCTCCGGGAGTTCCTGGCCGGCCAGGGGGCAGACGTCTGGCTCTGCTCGGCCTGGGACGGCCAGGAGGCGCGGCGACTGGTGGACGGTACCGAGCTGCTTATCAGCATCGGGGGTGATGGCACCATCCTGCGTGCCGCCCAGGCGGTGGTGCCGCGGCGCGTGCCCATCACCGGTATCAACCTGGGTAGCCTTGGCTTCATGACCGAGCTGACGGCAGCCGAGGCCCGGTCACAGTTAGCGCGGCTGCTGGCCGGCGAGGGCTGGGACGACGAGCGTGCCCTGCTGGAGGCACGCCTGCGCCCTCCCGGTGCGGGGCAGGAGCAGACCTTCTATGCCCTGAACGACGTGGTCATCAGCCACGGGGGGGTGGCCCGCCTCCTCCGGATAGAGGCCCGGATTGACGGCGAGCTGCTCACCACCTACAAGGCGGATGGGGTTATTGTCTCTACGGCCACAGGAAGCACAGGATACGCCCTGGCGGCCGGGGGCAGTATCCTACCCCCGCAATCACGGGAAATGCTGTTATTGCCGATTCTGCCGCATCTCAGCGCCACTCACCGGCTTGTCCTGGCCCCCGGGACCGTAATCGGGCTGCGGGTGGGTGTCCTGCACGCCGCCAGCATGACGGTGGACGGGCATATCAGTGCCCCCACGCCCGACGGTACCGAGGTTACCGTGCGGCTGAGCCAGCATACCATCTGTTTTCGCCGCATCCACGCTGGTACCACCTTTTACGGCTCGCTGGAGAAGCGGTTGAAGGGGAAGCAGGGGTAGCATGGCCACCGTCGAGAAGGCCACCATTACCGATGTGGTGGAGATGCACCGCCTCATCAACTACTTTGCCAGCCGCGACGAGATGCTGCCGCGCTCCCTGAGCGAGATTTACGAGAACATTCGTGACTACTTTGTGGTGCGCCAGGGTAGCCGGGTGCTGGGCTGTGCCGCCCTGCACGTCATGTGGGCGGACCTGGCCGAGGTGAAATCAGTGGCGGTGCAGGAAGAGGACCAGCGGCGGGGGGTAGGTACCGCCCTGGTGGAGGCCTGCCTGGACGAGGCCCGGGCGCTGGGGGTGCCGACCGTGTTCTGCCTTACCTACAAGCCGGAGTTCTTCGCCCGCTTCGGCTTTACCGAGGTGGACAAGATGAAGCTGCCGCGCAAGGTCTGGACCGAGTGCTACCACTGCCCCAAGTTCCCTGACTGCAGCGAGGTGGCGATGGTCTGTGAGCTGGGTACCGCTGGCTGCCCCTGATGCCGGGTGCCTGGGGCTGAAGCAGCAGGAGGGGTACGCCCTGAGGAAAGCGGGTGGCCCTCTGCCTTGCCCCGGCAGTGGTTGCCGCCATCAAGTCAAGTAGTGAGCTGTGGAGGTCTCACGTGGCCGGAGAGAGGACGCTGTCAAGCCGGTGTGTCTTTGAGGGGGTGCGCCTCAGGGTCCGTATTGACACGGTGCGCACGCCGGCGGGGGGCGAGGCCACCCGCGAGATTGTGGACAGCGGTGACGCCGTCGTCATGGTGCCGGTGGACAACGAAGGCCGCCTGTTGCTGGTGCGGCAGTACCGCCAGGCGGCCGGCAGGGAGCTGCTGGAGCTACCGGCCGGTATGATTGACCCCGGCGAGGACGCCGAGGCCACGGTGGTGCGCGAGATGCAGGAGGAAACGGGCTACCGGCCGGGCCGGGTTGTGAGGCTGGGGGGCTTTTATTCGGCCCCCGGCTTCTGCACCGAGTACCTTCACCTCTACCTGGCCACCGACCTCGTACCGTCGCGGCTCCAGGCCGAGGATACCGCCGGTATCAGCCTGCTGCGGCTAACACCTGACGAGGTCAGGCGGCGCGTGGTGGCCGGCGAGATAGAGGATGCCAAGACACTGGCCGGTCTCCATCTTTACCTCGAGCATGGCCGCCCGGCCGGGGGTTAGCGGGCGTGGTCATTACCTGCAACCGCCGCGGCACGCAGTTTGTGGCGGTGCACCGGGTGCCGGAGGTGGTCATGGAATCGGGCCGCTTTTCCCCCCTCCCGTTCTGTTTCGTGGTGGCGCTGCATGCTGGCGGCGCCCTGCTGGTGCACCACCGCCGGCGCGGTAGCTGGGAGACACCCGGCGGCCGGCTCGAGCCGGGAGAAATGCCGCGGCAGTGCGCCCTGAGGGAGCTGCGGGAAGAGACGGGGCAGCCCGCCGCCGGGCTGGAGTTTGAGGCGGTGCTGGAGTTCCGCGGGCCACCGCGGGGCGGCACCTTTTACGGGGCGCTCTTCTCGGCCCGGCTGGCGGAGCTTGTCCCTTTTGCCGCCAACGACGAGATTGACCGTATCTGCCTCTGGGACGGGCGGGCTGACATCGGTTACATGGACGAGATTGACCGCGTGGTGGTGGGCCGGGCACTGGCGGGGCGGCTCTAGCCGGACGTCATGTTCATGCCGCGGTCGAAGCGGCGGTCGAACGTGTCCGGCCGGCTGATTAGCCTCTCCCGGCGCGCGTCAAACCTCTGGCGGATTTCGTCCGGCGTGAAGCGGTAGAAGATGAAGTCGCTGGCGACACCGGGGGGGCGCAGGCCACTGTTGGGGCCGAGTATCACTATCAGCTCGTCAAACTCCAGCGGCTCCCGCAGCTCCATCGGCTGGCGGCGCGGGCTGTTGGTAATACGAATCACCACTCGTGAGGGGCCTATCCTGCCGTCGAGCACGCCCCTGTCGGCGTCCGGGCCGGGCTCCAGGCCGTAGGCCAGCTGGCAGAGGTAGCGCCCCACGTCCTCCAGGTAGTGCTCGGAGTGCAGGACACCGAGCTCGTCCAGGTGCTTCTGGGCGGCGAAAAACTGTTTCATGGCGAAGGCAACTTCGCGCTCCATCGTGTCTCCTGGCTAGCCCAGCTGCCCGGACAGGCTGCGGCCTCCCAGCAGGTGGAGGTGGACGTGAGGCACCAGCTGCCCGCCCTGCTGGCCGCAGTTGATGACGACCCGGTAGCCTTTTTCGGCAATGCCCTCGCGGCGGGCCAGCTGGTTGGCCACCAGCACCATCCGCCCGAGCAGGCTGGCCTGCTCGTCGGTAAACTCGGACAGGTAGGTGACGTGTGCCACCGGTACCACCAGGATGTGTACCGGTGCCTGGGGGTTGATGTCACGGAAGGCTACCAGCTGCTCGTCACGGTAGACCACGTCCGACGGGACTTCACCGGCCGCTATCTTGCAGAAGATGCAGTCCATCTACCTAGCCTCCTCGGCGGTATTCGGCCCGGGCCTTTTCAAAGAGGTCGCCGCCGAAGATGTCGTTGGCGACGACGGCGGGAAAGTCTTCCACCACCAGCCGCCGTATTGCCTCGGTGCCGAGGTCTTCGTAGGCGACCACCCGGGCCTGCTTGATGCAGCGGGCAATCAGGGCGGCGGCACCCCCCACCGCCACGAAGTACACCGCCCGGTAGCGGCGCATTGCCTCCCTTACCTCCGGCGAGCGGTTACCCTTGCCTATCATGGCGCGCAGCCCGGCCGCCAGCAGGCGGGGAGTGAAGGGGTCCATGCGGCTGCTGGTGGTGGGGCCGGCCGAGCCAATGACCCGGCCCGGGGGGGCGGGCGAAGGGCCGACGTAATAGATGGTCTGCCCGGCGATGTCAAACGGCAGCGGCTCACCGTGCTCAAGGGCTTCCACCAGCCGCTTGTGGGCGGCATCACGCCCGGTGTAGATGACGCCGCTGATGAGCACCGCCGTGCCGGCAGTGAGGCTGTCCATGATTGCGGGCTCAAGCGGCGACGTTATGTGAAGTGCGTCCTCGGGCATTTTCCCTCACCGGCGGGGCAATTCTAGCAGCCCGGACCACCCGGAGTAAATAGCGGGTCCTGAAGCTTGCCGTGGGCGGTAGGATGGGTAACTGTAACATTCGTGCCCGGACCACCCGGAGTAAATAGCGGGCCCTAAAGCTTGCCGTGGGCGGTAAGATGGGCAGCTGTAACATTCGTGCCCGGACCACCCGGAGTGGATGGCGGGCCCTAAAGTGTCGCTTCGCCGTGGCGGGCGCTGTGACACTGGAAGTTAACGGCCACCGGCAGGCTGGCGATGTGGGCCGGCAGGGCCACGGCGTGGACCGCCAGGGCGGTGGTGCGCCCGCCCAGGCCCATCGGCCCGATGCCGAGGTCGTTTATCCGCGCCAGTATCTCGTCTTCCAGCTCGGCCGTCTCGGCGTCGGGGCTGGGCTGGCCCACCGGACGCAGCAGTGCCCGCTTGGCCGCCAGCATGGCGGCCTCGGCCGTGCCGCCGATGCCCAGGCCGATGATGAGGGGCGGGCAGGGCTGCCCCCCGGCGGCGTCTACCGCCGTGACAACCGTTTCAATGACCCCGGCCCGGCCCTGGGCAGGTTTGAGCATGGCCAGCCGTGTCATGTTCTCGGCGCCGCCGCCCTTGGCCATGACGCTGACCCGGAGGCGGTCGCCGGGGACGATGCTGGTGTGGATGATGGGTGGGGTGTTGTCACCGGTGTTGGTGCGGGCGCTGAAAGGCCGGCGCACGATTGATTTGCGCAGGTACGCATCTACGTAACTGCGCCGTACTCCCTCTTCCACCGCCGGGGCCAGGTCGCCCCCGGCGATGTGGACGTCCTGGCCGATGTCCAGGAAGACCACCGCCGTGCCGCAGTCCTGGCAGAGGGGCAGACCGTCCCCGGCGGCGATGCGGGCATTTTCGATGAGCTGCCGCAGGACGGCCCGGCCCGTTGGCGATTCCTCGGTGGTGGCGGCCTTTTCCAGGGCCGCCAGGACATCGGCCCCGAGGTTGTAGTTGACCTCCCGGCAGAGCCGGGCGACTGTCTCGGTTATCTGGCTGGCCTGGACCTCTCTGACCATACGCCTTCCCCGGTGGTGCCTAGTTGCGCCGGTGCGCTATCGCTCAACTGCGCAACGGAGCGCATGCGCACATGCGCAACTACACCGCGGCTTGCCCTTGCCCTGGCACGGTACCGGGCTTACTGCGCGATTGCGCAACTGCGTCATTACGTACCACCCTGCAGCTTCATCACCTTTGTCAGGGCGCGTACCGCCGCCGCCGAGTGCTCCAGTGCCGCCTTCTCCTCGTCCGTCAGCGCCAGCTCCACCACCCTGGTGACCCCGCCCCGCCCCAGCTTGACGGGTACGCTGATGACGGCGTCGCTGATACCGTACTCCCCTTCGAGGCGCACGGCGCACGGCAGGACCTGCTGGCGGTCGAAGAGAATTGCCTCCACCATCCGGGCAATGGCGGCCGAGGGTGCGTAGAAGGCGCTGCCGGTCTTGAGCAGGCCCACTATCTCCGCCCCGCCGTTGACGGTCCGCTCTACCAGCGCCTTCACCCTGTCCCCGGGCAGGAGCTCGGTGATGGGGATGCCACTGACGGTTGTCAGCCGGGGCAGGACCACCATGTTCCGGCCGTGCTCCCCCAGGACGCAGGCGGCCACGTCGTGCACCGAGACATTCAGCTCGGCGGCGACGAAGCTGGCCAGGCGGGCGCTATCAAGCACGCCGGAGAGGCCGATGACGCGCTGTCGCGGGAACCGGCTGACGTGGATGGCCAGCTCCACCATGGCGTCGACGGGAT
>CAZBPZ010000007.1:0-8170 GCA_964493955.1 uncultured Dehalococcoidales bacterium
TGGCCGAGAGGGCGCAGCGCAGGGCGAGGCGGCGCATCTTCCTGGGCATGGCCTGGCGGTACTTGCGCGGCTTCGGCCCGAAGATGATACCGCCACCAACCCGCAGCCCCGACTTGACGCTGCCAGCCCGGGCATAACCCGTGCCCTTCTGCCGGTAGAGCTTGCGCGTGCTGCCGCTCACCTCGGAGCGCGTCCTGGTACTGGCTGTCCCCTGGCGGGCATTGGCACGCTGCCGCACCACCGCCTGGTGGACCACCGCCTCGTTAAAGGGCACCCCGAAGACGGCATCACTAATCTCTATATGGTCAACCACCTCACCATTAAGCCCGTAGACCGGTGCCTGCATCAGCTAGTTCCCCTTGCCTGATTTCCGGATGAGGAGCAGGCCGTGGCGCGGGCCGGGTACCGCCCCCCTGACAAAGACCAGGTTACGCTCCGGCTCCGTCCGGCAGACCTCCAGCCGCCGCACCGTGACACGGTCGCCACCCATGCGCCCGGCCATGCGCAGCCCCTTGAAGACACGGCCGGGTGTGGTTGTCGCCCCCACCGAGCCGGGGGCCCGGTGGCGGTCAGACTGGCCGTGCGTCTTGGGACCACCGCCAAAGTGGTGGCGCTTCACCACCCCGGCAAAACCCTTGCCCTTGGAGACTCCGGTAACATCAACCCTGTCCCCGGGCTGCAGCTGGCTGACATCCACGGTATCACCCACCTGGAACCCGGCCGCACTGGCCACGCGGAACTCCCTCAGGTGCCGGAAGTTGCCCAGCCCCCTGAGGTGGCCGAGCTGCGGTCTCTTCAGCCGCCGGGCCTCGCCGAAGCCGAGCTGCACCGCCTCGTAGCCCTCTTTCTCGGCAGTCTTCACCTGCACCACGCGGCACGGCCCGGCCTCAATCGCCGTAACCGCCTCCACCCGGCCGTTGCTGGCGACCATCTGGCTCATGCCAATCTTTCTACCGATAATCCCGGGAAACATCCCTGCACTCTCCGCCAAGGCATACCACCTAAAGCTTGATGTCCAGCTCCACCCCGGCCGGCAGGTTGAGCTTGGTGAGCGAGTCAATCGTCTTGGAGGTGGTCTCGATTATGTCTATCAGCCGCTTGTGGGTACGGATTTCAAACTGCTCCTGGGAGTTCTTGTCAATAAAGGGTGACCGGATAACGCTGAACTTCTGTATCCGGGTGGGCAGCGGGATAGGCCCCACCACCACCGCCCCCGTCTGTTCCACCGTCTCCACTATCTGGCGGGCAGACTGGTCCACGATCTTGTGGTCAAACCCCTTGAGCCTGATACGTATCTGCTGCTTAGGCATGGCGGATAGACCCTACCTTGTCACCGATTCCTTCAGCCACGTCCTCCGGCACCGGCTGGTAGCTGTGGAACTCCAGCGAATGCGTTGCCCGGCCCTGGGTCTGGGACCGCAGGCCGGTGGCATAGCCGAAGCTCTCTGCCAGCGGCAGGAGGCTCTGGATGATACAGGTATCACCGTGTGTCTCAATCGACGTGATGTGGCCCCGCTTGGCGCTCACATCAGCGATGATATCGCCCAGGAACTCCTTGGGAGTGACTACCTCCAGCTTCATGACCGGCTCCAGCAGGATGACACGGCTGCGCGAGACGGCGTCCCTGAAGGCCAGTGAGCCGGCCATGCGGAAGGCCACCTCCGAGGAGTCCACCTCGTGGTAGGTGCCGTCAACCAGGGTCACCCGGATATCCACCATGGGGTAACCCGCCAGCAGGCCGGTCTCCATCGCCTCCTTGACGCCCGCCTCCACCGCCGGGATGAACTGCCTGGGGATGGCGGCCTGCCGGATACGGTCCACAAACTCGAAGCCACCGCCGCGTTCCAGGGGCTCTATCTCAATCACCACGTGACCATACTGGCCGTGACCGCCGGACTGGCGGACAAACCGGCCCTCGCCCCGGGCCGGGGTGGTAATCGTCTCCTTGTAGGCCACGCGCGGCCGGCCGACCTTGGCGGCCACCCCGAACTCGCTCAGGAGACGGTGCACAATCACCTCAAGGTGAAGCTCACCCATGCCGGCAATTATGGTCTGGCCCGTCTCCTCGTTAAAGCTCATCCGGAAGGTTGGGTCCTCTTCCGTGAGCTTGCGCAGGGCATCGCCCATCTTGTCCTGGTCCGCCCGGGTCCTCGGCTCGATGGCAATCGATACCACCGGCTCGGGGAAGCGGATGGACTCAAGCAGCACCGGCTGCGAAGCCTGGCAGAGCGTATCACCGGTGAAGGTGGCCTTCAGGCCAACCGTGGCCACGATGGCACCGGTATCGGCCAGGGGGATTTCCTCGCGGCGGTTGGCGTGCATCAGCATGATGCGCCCCATGCGCTCCGTCTTGTTCCGGGTGGAGTTGAACACCTGGGCACCGGCCCTGATTCTCCCGGAGTAGACGCGGAAGTAAACCAGCCGGCCCACGTAGGGGTCCACCACCACCTTGAAGGCCAGCGCCGCGAAGGGGGCATCGTCCCGGGCGGGCCGCAGCACCTCGTTACCGCTTTTCACGTCAATGGCCCGCACCGGCGGCATGTCCACCGGTGACGGCAGGTAATCAACAATGGCGTCCAGCAACTTCTGGACACCCCGGTTGGTGAGGGCGCTGCCGCACAGCACCGGCACATGCCGGTCCGCCAGCGTACCCTTGCGGATTGCCTGCCGCAGCTCAGCCGGCGAGATATCCTCTCCCTCCAGGTAGGCCACCAGGATACGGTCGTCAACCTCGGCCAGCTTCTCTATCAGCGCCTGGCGCATCTGGCTGGCCCGGGCCTGCTCTGACTCGGGGATGGCGATTTCCTGCGGTGGTACCGAGGGGTCGCGGTCGTAGAGCCAGGCCTTGTTTTCCACCAGGTCAACCACGCCCTCAAAGGTCTCGCCGCTGCCGAGCGGCATCTGCACCGGCAGCGGGCTGGCACGGAGGCGGTCTTTTATCATGGAAAGGGTGCGGTAGAAGTCAGCCCCCGTCCTTTCCATCTTGTTGACGAAGCAAATCCGGGGCACGCGGTAGCGGTCGGCCTGCCGCCAGACCGTTTCCGACTGGGCCTCAACGCCGGCCACGCCGTCGAAGATGACCACGCCACCGTCAAGGACACGCAGGCAGCGCTCCACCTCGGCGGTGAAGTCCACGTGGCCGGGGGTGTCGATGATATTGATACGGTGTTCCCGCCAGTTGCAGGTGGTAGCGGCGGCCGTGATGGTAATGCCGCGCTCCCTCTCCTGCTCCATCCAGTCCATCACCGCCGTACCCTCGTCCACCTCGCCAATCTTGTAGGTCTGGCCGGTGTAAAAGAGGATACGCTCGGTAAGAGTGGTCTTACCGGCATCTATATGGGCAATTATGCCGATGTTCCGGATCCGCTCGAGCGGAAAGCCCCTGGACATAGCATCCCTGCTGGTTATAGAAACACCCTGTGTAATTGTGGGTCTCCTCTTACCACCGGTAGTGGGCAAAGGCCCGGTTGGCCTCCGCCATCCGATGGGTATCCTCGCGCTTCTTGACCGTGACACCCTGTCCCCTGGCAGCGTCACTGAGCTCCGCGGCGAGCTTCTCGGCCATGGACCTGCCCGACCGGGCCCGAGCCGACTCCACCAGCCAGCGCAAGGCGAGGGACTGACCCACTTCAGGACGTACCTCGACCGGTACCTGATAGGTGGCGCCGCCCACGCGGCGTGACTTGACCTTGAGCTGCGGGGTAACGTTACGGATTGCCTGCTCGATATCGGTCAACGGGGAGCGCGAACCCTGGCGCTCCATAATCTCCATCGCCCCGTACACTATCTTCTCGGCAATGCTCTTCTTACCGTCCAGCATCACCTTGTTTATCAGCTTGGCCAGCAGCACGCTGCCGTACCTGGCATCGGGCTGGACCGGGTGTCTCTTGATAGCCTGGGCACGCCTGGGCATTTCTCCCCCTAGCTGACGGTGGTTGTCCTGGGCCGCCTGGCCCCGTACTTGCTGCGCCCCCGGCGCCGGTCGGCCACGCCGTCCGCATCCAGCGCCCCGCGCACGATATGGTAGCGGACGCCCGGCAGGTCCTTGACACGACCACCCCGCACCAGCACCACCGAGTGCTCCTGCAGCTGGTGGCCTTCGCCCGGTATGTAGGCAGTAACTTCCATCATGTTCGAAAGCCTCACCCGTGCAATCTTGCGCAGGGCCGAGTTCGGCTTCTTGGGAGTGGTGGTCTTTACCTGCACGCAGACACCACGCTTCTGCGGGGAGCCCTTTCCCCAGAATGTGCGGTTCTTGAGGGCGTTGTAGACGTAGTGCAGCGCCGGCGTCTTTGTCTTGCCGGAACCCGTCTTTCTGCCTTTGCGGACAAGCTGGTTGATGGTCGGCACCTTTGCCTCGTTCCCCCACAATTTTAATGGATGAGCCGCCCGGCCCATCCATCTATGCACTATAGCAGATTGAAGCTGAGACTTCAACCTGCCAAGCGTGCTACCCCAGGGTGCACGAATAGATAGAGTAACACATCCGGTCTCACCGTGTCAATCGCAGCCGGCAGCACAGCACCGGCTTGACAGCTTACACGGAAACGTGTATGATGGCCGCGATGCCAATTCAGGTGCTGGACGAGGCGGTTGCCACCCGGATTGCCGCCGGCGAGGTGGTGGAACGTCCGGCCTCGGTGGTGAAAGAGCTGGTTGAGAATGCGCTCGATGCCGGGGCCAGGACGGTATCCGTCGAGACGGAGGGGGGTGGGGTCAACCTCATCCGCGTCAGCGATGATGGCGCCGGCATCCCGGCGGCCGAGCTGGAGACAGCCTTCCAGCGCTACGCCACCAGCAAGCTTTCCAGCGTGGCCGACCTTGCCCGGGTGAGCACCTTCGGCTTCCGGGGAGAGGCGCTGCCCAGCATCGCCGCCGTGGCCGAGGTGGAGGTGGTCACCTGCACGGCCGGCGCGCCCGCCGGGGAGGTGCTGCGGCTGCACCAGGGCCAGCCCGCCGGGCGCGGCCAGCGGGCGCGTGCCCGCGGCACAACCGTCACCGTGCGGGGGCTTTTCCAGACGGTGCCGGCCCGCCTCAAGTTCCTGAAATCGAACGCCACCGAGAACGCCCATATTGCCCGGGTGGTGTCCGGCTACGCGCTGGCCTTCCCCGGGGTACGTTTTTCGCTGAGGATAGACGGGCGCCACGTGCTCGCCACCGGCGGCAGCGGCCGGCTCATTGACGCCGCCATCGAGGTCTACGGCGTGGAGGTGGCCCGCGGCCTGATGCCAATCGCGGCGCCGGCCATGCCACCCGGGGGAATCACCATCAGCGGCATGATAAGCCAGCCCTCGCTCACCCGGGCCAACCGCGACTCGCTGAGCCTGTTCGTGAACCGGCGTGCCATCAGCAGCCGGCCCCTCGCCTACGCCGTCGAAGAGGCCTACCACGGCCTGCTGATGCCGGGCCGGCACCCGCTGGCCATCATCAACATCAGCCTGCCACCGGAAGAGGTGGATGTCAACGTGCACCCCACCAAGGCAGAGGTGAAGTTCCGCGACGAGCGGGCCGTCTTCACGGCGGTACAGCGGGCGGTGCGGGCCACACTGGTAGCACAGGCGCCGGTACCACGAATGGAAGAGCCGCTGGCCACCTACCGGGCAGTGCCGCCGGCCGCCCGCCCGCTCTGGGGTACCGGGAGGGAGCAACACCCCCCGCCGGCCGGACCCCCCGCCGGCACGCCGTCCCCGCCGCTACCGGCCCTGCGGGTGCTGGGGCAGGTGGCCAGCACCTACATCGTGGCCGAGGGCCCGGACGGGCTCTACCTGGTGGACCAGCACGCCGCCCACGAGCGTGTCCTGTACGAGAAGTACCGCCGCCAGCTGGCGGCCCACCGCGTCGAGGTGCAGCCCCTGCTGAAGCCCACCCCCTTCGAGGTGAGCCCGGCCGGGGCAGAGCTCCTGCGGGCGAACCTGGCAACACTGGCCGAGGCCGGCTTCAGCCTGGAGCCGTTCGGGGAGCACAGCTACCTGGTGCGGACCATCCCGGCGCTGCTGAGCGGGGGCGACTGGGCGGCCGCGGTGCGGGAGGTGCTGGACGGCGGGCCTGCCGGCACGGAGGACTGGACCGAGAGGATGGCCGTCTCGCTGGCCTGCCACGCGGCGGTACGGGCGGGAAAGACGCTCAACCTAGCCGAGATGCGCCACCTGCTGCGGGAGCTGGAACAGGCCAGCCTGCCCCGTACCTGCCCGCACGGACGCCCCACCGTGCTGCGCATCGGCAACGACCACCTGGAGCGGGAGTTCGGGCGGCGGGGCTAGGGCACGCCATGCGGCCAACCCCGCCGCCCAGCACGGGCGGTGCCACCTGCGGCCGGAACGGCGTAATCACCCTTTCCAGAGTACACCCCGTCTGGTGCCCAGCGGTGGAGAAGGCCCTGCCCATCCTGTGCACTCTCACCCCTGTGGGGTGGCCAGAGAAGTTTTACCCCCGGGCCAGGCCCCCCTTACCTGGATTTACAGGGAAGAGTTTCCCCTTCAAGGGCCGGAAGGGCTAGGCCGTCTCGTAGCCGGCCTTTTCCATGATACGGCGCACCGAGGTGCAGGCCGGGGAGTCGTCAGGCAGGTCAAGCAGGGAGCGGCCCTCCAGGTTGTAGCGCCTGAGGTCGGCGTCATACTCCATCCGGCCCAGGTAGGGAAGGCCGGTCCGCCGCAGGGCCTGCTCGGCCGCCTCGTCAAACTCGTAGTTACCCACCAGGAAGAGGCGCTCGTAGGTGATGCCCACCTCGCGCGTGATGCGCTGCACCCGCTCAATGTGCAGCAGCGACTTGCGGGAAGGGTCGAGCACGATGAAGAGGTCATTGACACGGGGAACGACGCGGCGGTTGAGGTGCTCCAGGCCGGCCGGGGAATCTATCAGGATGCTGCGGTAGTTCTGGCCGATGGCCGGGATGACAAACTCCATCAGGTAGTTGGCGGAGCGGTAGTCACCCTCCGACCAGCGCGGCCCCAGCGAGAAGATGTCAAAACGGTCGGAGTGGTACCGGGCATACCAGCGCAGCAACAGCGGTATCTTGACCACCGGCGGCGCGCCGGCCAGCTCGGCAAAGATGTCCTCTTCCTCTATCTCGTGCGTGAGGTCAGAAAGCGTCTTGACGGGCACCTCGCGGTCGCCCTCGGTCCTTACCCGGGCCGTTTCGATGTCAACCCCCAGCATGGTGGCCAGGCTCTGGTCAGGGTCAATATCCAGCAGGAGCAGCGGCGGCCTGAGGTAGCGCGCCAGCAGGGCCACGAAGGTGGACTTGCCGGTGCCGCCACGACCGGTGGACATGATGATACGCCCCACGCGGTCGAGCGAGCCGGCCACGCGGTTGATGCGGGCCGCGGCGGCAATCACCTGGGCACCGATGTCATCCCCGGGAAGGACCATGGCTCAACCTCCCCTGCCCGGCCGCAGCCGGAAGACCAGTGTCCGAATGGCTGCCACACCCTTGAGGGATGCCGCCAGCGCCAGCAGCACCCGGCTTATCACCTCCCCCGGAAAGGGGCCGAGCGGTACCACCCGCCCGTTGACGCAGACCTCCAGGCGAGGCTCACCCGGGCGGATGAACTCCTTCTCGATAAAATCGGCCAGGCCGGCGATGTCGTCCGGCCGGAACTGCGGGATGCCACCGGCCGCAGGTAATGGCCCGTCGCTGACGCGGGCCACCAGGTTCCGAAGTGATTTCAGAGGCGCGCCGCTGGCCCGACGACACACCTCTATCTTGGGAACCTGGCTCGATTTAAAACCCTCGGCCAGGATTATGTCAAACTCCCCGCCGAAGACGCCCGCCACCGCCTCCAGGGGCGTGCTGGCCGGCTCGGGGCGTATCAACACCAGCTGCCGGGGGGTACGAATCGCGGTGGCACCGCTCCCGGCCTGGATGTGCCGCCAGCTGTCCTTGCCCGGCTCGTCCAGGCTCGCCTCCTCCGGGGTGTGCTTGATGGTGGCCACCCGGTAGCCGCGGGCCATCAGCTCGGGGATGAGCCTCTCAATCAGGGTTGTCTTGCCGGCCCCGGAACGGCCGACGATACCTACCAGTGGCGTGACGCTCACCTCGTTCTTTCCTCTCCCTATCGCAGGCGACGGTAGCTCCGCTTCCACGGGGCCCGCTTCAGGGCCAGGGCACTGCTCCTCAGGCAGCACTACCAGTCCCATTCTAGCCGACGTCCCCACCGGCGGCAAGGCGGGC
>CAZBPZ010000007.1:8270-33618 GCA_964493955.1 uncultured Dehalococcoidales bacterium
CGGCGGCAAGGCGGGCTAGCCGGCCGGGCGCGGCCCGAAGATAAGGGTGCCGATACGGACGAGGTTGGCACCCTCTTCGACCGCCACCCGGTAGGAGGAGGTCATCCCCATCGAGAGGTAGCGCATGCGTACCCCGGCGATGCCAAGCCCGCCAAGGTGGCGGTAAAGCTCGTAGGTCAGGCGGAAGAAGGGCCTGAGAACCTCGGGGTCTTCGGCGGCCGGCCCCATCGTCATCAACCCCTCAACGCGCAGACCGGGCAGGCTGGCTATCTGGCGCAGCAGCGGCTCAACGTCCTCCGGCAGGACGCCGGCCTTCTGCGGCTCACGGGCCGAGTTCACCTCCAGCAGCACCGGCATAACCCGGCCGATTTCGCGGGAGCACCGGTCTATCGCCGCGGCCAGTGCCACCGAATCGACCGTCTCTATCAGGTCAAACAGGCGCACCGCCCGCCGTACCTTGTTGCGCTGCAGGTGGCCGATGAGGTGCCAGGCCACCGGGCCAGGCACCCCGGGCCGGAGCCGCTCCGCCTCCTGCACGTAGTTCGCCCCGACGATGCTCACCCCGGCCTCTACCGCCGCCGCAACCTCGCCGGCGGTGCGGCCCTTGACAGCGGCCAGCAGGGTAACGCCGGGCGGCAGCTCGGCCAGGATACGCTTCACGTTAGCGGCAATATCAACCACCGGGAACCCCAGCCAGACTCTCCTAACCCTTTCTGTCCGATCATACGGGTACAGTCCATGCCGTCTCAAAACAGCCCCATTTTTGATGATCTACAGTACTGATGTCCATGTCTACGTTAGTTTCTGGCCTGGTTCCATCCCCCCGGTCATGCCGAGTATCCCCAACGCCCAAATGCATAGCTACCTGTCCTCTGCCATGACCTTCTTTGCCACCTCGTGAGTGCGCCTGGCCAGTTCAGAAATGCGGCACTCGCCGTACCCGCGCACGGCGCTGAAGAGGCGGTCATTCAGAACACCCACCCATTTCTGCGGCAGAGCCTCGGCACCGAGCATCAGCCCACAGATAGAGCCGGCGGTAGCGCCGTTACAGTCGGTATCCCAGCCGCCGCGCACGGCCGTGACGATGGTCGTCTCGTAGTCCAGCTTACCCGCCATGAGTGCCATCACAACAAGTGCGGCATTGTTGATAGTATGCACCGCGTGGTAGCGCCCGTACTTCTCGTTGATTTTATCCCAGACCTTTTCCCAATCAGCCAGTTGCCGGCTCCATGCCACCGTATCTCTGATTGCCTCGGCAAGCCGGCAGCTGGCCGGAATCTCGGACAGGCCGATACGTATTACCTCTTCAACCTCATCGGTGACGAAGGCGGCGGCCAGCATGGCGGCGACGAACATCTCGCCGTATACACCGTTCTTGACATGGGAGACAGTAGCGTCGCGGTAGGCAAACTCGGCGGCCTTCTCGGGCCAGCCGGGGCATACGTAGCCCATGATATCCGCGCGAATCTGGGCGCCTATCCACTCGCGGAATGGATTGCGGTAGGTGGCGGACTCGGGCGGCGATGCCCCGTTGACCAGGTTACGATAGGCCACCCTTTCGGCAGTGTAAACGAGGTTGTACGGCAGCCGGTCCAGCCAGGTACTGGCCACGTCCTGTGATGTGAAGCCCGGCCCGTGGCTCTCCAGCAGGTGAAGGCCCAGCACCGGATAGTCCATGTCATCGTCGCGGGCCACGTAACGGACCCTGCCCCGCGAGCAATCCGCCATCCTGCGTTTGAGCAGGTCAGCGTACTCGTACCTGTCCAGGTACTCGTCCACCAGAGGGAAGTAGTCATCAAGCGGCAGGGCATTGGCCAGCTGGAGGTACTCGTCAATCTGCTTCTTGGGCCAGCCTTCGACCGGCTTCCCCAGGATGCAGCCGGCCGCCCGGCCCAGCCAGGCCCCGTGAATACGGTCGAATATTGCTGTGTCCGTGAGGTTACACTCCAGACGTCGTGGGCCGTCAGGGCGCTGCGCGCGGATATCTTCCAGTGTGCCTGGTTCCACGTAGGGAAACGACGGGTCTGGTTGCAGGCTTTCGAGGTTGTGCAGAATGGCGTAGACCTCCATCCCCCTGAGCCCCTCGCCCCTCTGCAGCGCCTTCTCAATCTGCTCGTCGATGGCGGCCACATCGCAGCCTTCTTCACGCCGTTGCACAACCTCCTGCCTGAGAAGAAAGTCCCAGCCTGTCTTTTTCATTCTGCCATGTACCCCCTCTCAGTGTTACTCCTCGCTGGACGATAAGGAAGGCGTCACCACGGATTCGTTGCCGCCATCTCCCAGGCCGCCAGTGTTCGCACCCGGGCTGCCCCTCCCTGACTGAAGAGCAGGACCCCGGTGCTGTCCCTCCGGGTAGGATAGAGCCGCTGGGTGAGGCACTGCCTGTTGTTGGCAAACACCTCCAGAATGGAGCCGTCGAGAAATACCCGGAGGTTGAGGGTTTCCCCGGAGGCGAGGGCAAAGGGTGCCGTCTGCACATGGTTGACATCGGGCCGCCTTTCTCCCTTGTACGGCCACGGCCATGGCCAGATAATCTCCGGGCTCAGGCTCGATTTGGATATGTCCACCGATAGAGTCCCGGCAGCAGGGTCGAACACTATCTCGGTCTGTTCGGCGCCGTCGGGGGAGCAGCACACCCTGAGACCGACCCGCCTGGCAGAGCCCGGCTCGATGTCCAGGGCCAGCTCCCACGCCGTGCCCCTCAGTTCCTCAAGGGGCACCTGAATGCCGTCAGCAAGCTCAACATTCGCTCTGGTCACAGGATTGAGGCGGAGCCTTTCCAGCTCCTTAACCGGCTCGATACCCACCGTTCCGTCGTCCCGCATGGATAACACCCGGGGCAAGCTCATTACTCCGCCCCAGCCCGCTGCCTTTTGTGCCGCCAGACTGCGCCCCTCGCAGACCCAGCTCCAGAAGACTCGCCGGCCGTTGCTGTCCAGCAGGCTCTCCGGGGCGAACATTGTCCCTCCGGGCCAGTTCATGCGTACGTGCCTCTCCGGGTAGAACTTCTCGTTTTCGTACCGCCCCAGGTAGTACCGCGCCCCGGCATAGTGGCTGATACAGAGCAGCATGTATTTGTCTCCGAGCCGAAAAAAGTCGGGGCAGGCGCAGTCCTCTTCGGGGTACGTCCACGAGGGGTTGGGCTCATAAAAAGGAGAAAGGTACTGCCAATGGACCAGGTCATAGGACTTGAAGAGGTACGCCGTATCATGTGTTTTCCCGGGTGGCCTCCTGGGTGACTGGGGCAGTCGGCCATTGACAATGGCATAGTACGTCTCGCCTTCCAACCACACGTGGGGGTCATGGACCACGTACTGATTGTACTCTGGCGTGCCCTCTTTGGGGATAGGGATAACGGGGTTCGCTTCGTCCTTCACCCAGTGAATCAGGTCCCCGTCAGTACTTCTGGCAACACAGATGCCTGCATTCACCCCGAGGTAGACGATGGTCGGAACACCTTCTTTGTCCAGGAGCGCACATCCGCTAAAAATCCCCTCATCCCCATCACCCGGAACAAGGGCTGTGGGATGGACCCTCCAGTGCAAAAGGTCGATGCTGGAGGCATGGCCCCAGCAATGCCCTTTGCCTTCAATTTGCACTATGTAGAAGAGGTGGTACCTCCCTCGCCAGAAGATGGCACCGTTGGGGTCAAACGGCTGGCAGACGCCTTCCGGAGTGACAAAGTGATACCTGGGCCGGTGCCAGTCCTGCTGGAATTTTGCACGCAGCTTTCGTACTGCGCGCACCAGCCCTTCCAGACCTGGGTCTGTACCTGCCACAGTGCATACCCCCTCAGCGGTTACAGGGTTCTTATAAGCTACCACCGCAGGCTGGCCTTCCGGGCAAGGCGAGCCTGCGGCCTTTACCTCTTCATCTCACTGTGCGCAACAGGCCGGAAAGTGAGGAACACCCCGCTGTGCCTAGCCAACCCATTCTTCCACAAACGCCCCTATCCGGTCTATTGCCTGGCGGGCTTCGGGTAGTATTGAGGCGAAGATGTGCCACACGTGGTTCATGCCATCCCACTGCTCCAGGGTAACGTCCACCCCGGCGGCCTTGGCTCTCTCGGCGAGGACAATGGAGTCGTCCAGCAGCTCCTCGGCCGCGCCGACCTGGATAAGCAGCGGCGGCAGCCCGCGCAGGTCGGCGTGTATCGGGGAAGCCAGGGGCGTCCGCGGGTCAGCGCCAGCCAGATAAGTGCGGGCCGTCTTCAGAAAGCGCTCCGCCTGCAACATCGACCCTTCCCCGGCCCGCTTGATGACGCCGGTGCACTCCATATCTGCCCACGGCGAGATGCACACTCCGGCCGCCGGCAGCGGGTCGCCGGCATCCCGCAACGCCACCAGGGCAGCCACCGTCAGCCCACCCCCGGCAGAGTCGCCGCAAATCACAATCTCGTCCGGCCGCACTCCCCTGGATAGCAGCCACCGGTAGGCGGCCACGGCGTCCTCTACCGCCGCCGGGAAGGGGTGCTCCGGGGCAAGCCGGTAATCAATTGCCAGCGCCCTGGCGCGGCAGGCTCGTGCCAGGCGCGAGATAAGCTCGCGGTGCGTGTTCACACTGCATTCCACGTATCCGCCGCCGTGCAGGTAAAGGAGCACCCGTCCCTCCTGCGACTCTGGTACGCTTATCCACTCCCCCGGCATTCCGGCCACGTCCACCTTCTCACACCTCACGTCATCAGCCAGTGGGAACCGCAGCGCTTCCTCGGCGGCGGCTCGCCGTTCCTCAATGGTGAGGTGTGACTGGTCCGGCTTCGACTTGAGCAGTTGCAGGACCTGCTCGAACTCCTTGCTCGGCATTATCTGCTCCCCTTCTGCAGCGCAACACGGCTCAGGGCACTCTCTGCCTGACCCATTTAGACTTCCTCCAGGGCAATGGCCCTGACCCAGGTTGCGTCCATACGCTCAACGTTGAGCGGCAGGCCGATGTAGAACACCCTTTCCCTCCTCAGCTTGTGGACATTTACCAGGGGATAGGTTATTGGAATGTTGTTTCCCAGCAGGTTCCGGTGGGTGGGGGAGTTACGGGGTTGGGGGGCATCGAAGTCTACCTCCCAGACCACCCCGGGCATCTCAACCCCCAGCATCTTGATCCCCTTGCTGGCCAGCCACTCCGAAGTCTCCGCGGGGAGATACGGTTGTTCGTTCCCGCGGTAAGGGCTGCACATCAAAACAATGTCGCCCTTCCGGACATGCGAGAGGTGGGCGGGTGTTATCGCCTGCCCACGCCAGGTACTGTCTTCCCCTCCGGCAGCCTCTTTTGAGGGTCTCAGCGCCGAGAGGTTACATACGGCCGCCGGCCCCATGAAGGTCTCAAGGGGGTACTCCCAGAGGCCCTTCACGTCGCCGGGGAGCCCTTCCCAGTGGTCCATGTGTCCCTTGCCGCCTTCGGTGTGGGAGCCGAAGTGGCCGCTAATCCGGTACGGCCAGACCTCATCTCCCGGCCATCCTCCCACCCAGGTGAACAGGGTGTTGTCGTACGGGGCCAAGCCTTCTTCGAGGACCCAGGGCAGACCGGTCACATCCTTGTTTCCCTCTTCAATCTCACCGTTGAGCCTCTTAATCCGGGCAATCATCCTGGGGCTCAGGTCTACGATGTGGTACTTGTCAAGATTCAGCATCACGCCCTCCAGTTCTAATTTGTGCGGCTATCTGCCTGCTCCAGCTCGGGTGACCAGCGCCCCAGCGAGGCCAGGCTGTTCATCCTGGCACGGTGCCGGAGCGCTGCCTGCCCGGCTGAGGCATCCGTCTTGCCATCCCACGCCTGCATGGCGGCCCGGCCAAGCGCCCGGCCGTAGGAGAAGGTCAATGCCCAGGGGTGCGGACCAGAGGCATTCATGGCGTTCAGATGGGCGGTGGCCTTCTCGTCGGACTGCCCCCCGGACAGGAAGGCGATACCCGGCACGGCCGCCGGGACGGTACGGCGCATGCATTTCAGTGTCAGGGCGGCAACCGTGTCCACGCCCGCCTGTGCGGGGCAATCGCTACCCGAGACCACCATATTTGTCTTCAGGACAATGCCCTCCGGCCTGACCCGGTGCTCGTAGAGTGCCTCAAACACCCGGTGCAGGAACCATTCGGTGACCTCAAAGTGGCGCTCAATATCATGGCCACCCTTCATCTCTACCTCGGGCTCAATGATTGGCACCAGCCGGGCTTCCTGGGCGAGGGCGCCAAACTCGGCCACGCTGCGCGCGTTGGACTCAATGGCCCGCGGGGTGGGTAGACCGGGGCCGAGCCTGACCCCCACCCGCCACTTGACGAAGCGGACCCCCAGTTCCCGCCACCCGGCCAGCCTCTTCGGCAGTCCGTCGAGCCCGGTGGGGATGTACTCCCGCGGAGACCCTCCCAGGTGCTGCCAGCCGGTGGTGGGCGTGACACCCAGCATGATACCCTGCCGGGTGATGAGTTCCACGAAAGGGGTGCCGTCCCGGCTGCGCTGCTGGAGGACATCGTCAAGCACGATGATGCCGCTGATGTAGTCGCCCAGGCGGGGCGTGCGGAACGCCATCTCCTGGAAGTCTCTGGCGGCCGCGGTGGTGGCCGGCTGCTTCATTGGCCCCCACCAGCCATTTACCAGCCCCTGCAGCGTCATGTCGGCCGCGAAGAGCCCCTTTCCCGGCGCCACCATTGCCTGTGCCGTGGCTTCAAGCGTGTACTCCCCCATTACTGTACTTGACCCCCCTTTAGCTTGATGCGCGGCTCTCTGGCGGTGCCCCGCACGCCGCTTCTCTTTTGGACCTCCCGTGAGGCACGGTCTTTCCGGGTCTTCCTGCGGCCGCGCTACGCCGAGCCCAGCCTGGCCTTGTAGAACTCCAGCCCCCGTCTGGCGGCCTCGTCAAGGCTCAGCCCGCCGGTCAGGTCACGCCACACGGCGAAGACATTACCGATGACACCACCCGGCACAATGATGGGCTCAAGTACGGTGTCCCCCTGGTAGTCAATTTGCTTCAGGGCGCCGATGACCTCGTCCCAGGGGATGTGCCCGTTCCCCGGGGGGCGCCGGTTTGATTCGGCCACGTGCAAAAGGCCGAGCCTGTCGCCTGCCTTAATGATAGCCTGGCCGAGGCTGTCCTCCTCGATGTTCATGTGGTAGGTATCCAGCAGTATCTTCAGGTTGGGGCTGCCCACTTCGTCCACAAACCGCAGCGCCTCATCACAGGTGTTGAGCAGAAAATGCTCGAAGCGGTTCAGGACCTCCACGCTCACAATAACGCCGCAGTCTTCGGCCTCCTTGATGGCTTCCTTCATGCTGCGTACGCAGTGCTCCCAGCAGCGCTGCTTCTCCCGGCCGCGCAGTGAATCGCGGATGACGCCGGTGAGGGCCCCGGCCAGCTCGGCCCCCTCCTGCATCTCGGCCAGCTTGCGGACAAGCCGGCGCAGGTGCTCTACACCGTTTCGGCGGACTTCGGCAGAGTCAGAGCAGATGTCCTGGTCCGGCCCGAGACCGCCGAGGTAGTTGAGCTTCACGTTCTCCTGTTCGGCCCTGCTAAGGAGCCTTTGCTGCTCGGAGCGCGAGAGGGCTAGAGGGACGTCCTGGGAGAAGGATACAAGCTCAAAGCCAAGCCCGGCGGCGCGTGATATCCGGCGCTCATACTCGTCAACACTGGCGGTGAAGTCAGTCCCCCAGTAGGTGTTGTTGATGCCAATCCTGCCCATTGCTGCCTCCTCAGTTCTACGACACCACTAACAGCCTGTGCCGGGCAAGAGGCTGCTCCCCCTGTGCCAGTGACACCTGTTATGCCCGCCCCGCTCTTCGCGGCCGCAGGGAGGTATCAGAGGTATCCTGCGGCACGGAGGTAGTCAATCCCCATTGTCCTGGTTGTCATGTCCGCCAGGCTGTGGGCGTCGCTGTTGACGACAAGCCGGTCCGCCAGGGCCACCATCTCATCCAGTCTCTTCCTGTCTGTCCTGCCTGTGGCCAGGTTCGAGGTGTTTATCTCCAGAGGTAGGCCGTAGTCGTTGGCCGCCCTCACCACCCGGCCGATTTCTAACGCGGGAAAGTAGTCGCAGGGGTGGCCGAGGAACTGGAGCCTCCTGTGATGCTTCTGAATGGCCTTCAGCCAGGCATCCGTTATCCGCTCAGGGTTACCCTTGAAGGTATCGGGGTGGGCGGACAGTATCACGAAGTGGGACTCCTGCTTCTGGATGGTGCTGCAGATGTCACCATCGTCGCTGAGCAGGTCCGCCTCAACCCCGAAGACCACCTCTACGTCATTGATTACATTCCTGTATCGGCTGAGGACCACCCGGTAGCTTACAAGCGGAAAGGGCCTGGCGTCCGAATGGTCGGTTATGGCCAGCTTCTCCAGACCAAGCCTGCCGGCCATCCAGACCAGCTCATCAATCGTGTTGAGCCCGTCCGAGAACTGCATTGAGTGCGTGTGCAGGTCTGACCGGGGATTGACCAGTTTCATGCCAGGCTAGTCCCTGCCTTCTTGTTCATTTTGCTCGGGCCGCTCATTCTCTGCTGGCCGGCGGCGTCGGCCCCCGGACGCCTGTTCCTCCGTCCCATCCGGGTGCAGCCTGACGATACCGGCCTCACCATCGACCGTGACCTCCTGACGATGCCTGACCCGCCGGGTGGCACTGCCTGTCCCGACGACAGCCGGGATGCCGTACTCCCTGGCCACAATGGAGCCGTGGCCGAGGATACCGCCTATGTCCGTCACCAGCCCCGTGGCGTGGGCAAACAGCGGCGTCCAGGCCGGGTTGGTGATGGGGCAGACGAGAACTGAGCCAGGCACCATCTTGTCAAACTCGGCCGGCGACTTTATCAGGCTGGCCGGCGCGGTGACAGTCCCGGGGCTAACGGGGATGCCTCGCAGAATATCGGACTGCGGGTCATTGACTACCTGTGTCTCTTTGAAGCTGACAAGGGGGTTCCTGCTGGCATCCTCGGGGATTGTTCCCGGCGGATGCAGGTGTTTACGCGCCTCTCGCAGCTCCCGGCGTTCCGCCGCCAGTTGCCGGTACTCCGGCCGCGCCGCCCCCTGCCGGCGCGCCTTGATGGCCTCTGTTATTTCTGGTGTCGTCAGGTAGTAGATATCATCAGCCTGGGCGAATGTGCCTATCTCCATCAGGCGTCGGCTCAGCTCAGCCGCCAGGGCGCGCAGCACCGGCCAGGCATATGTCAGGTAGAACATCACCTCCTCCCGGATAGGATTGTAGCGCCGGGCAAACCAGAGGCGGTAGCGGAACTGCCAGTACTGCAACCCGTCAAGGAGCTGCTGCACCCTCTCAAACGCCTGCTGGCGCTGGCGCGCTGCCTCGGCCGCGTGCTTCTTCGGGTCGTAGTCTTTGTTGGCTACCATCGCCTTGAGGGTCACAAAGAAGGGTGAAGGCTCCTCTATCAGTGGCGGCTCAACGAAGTCCAGGGTGTGGCTCAGGTGGCCGTAGGTCTCCAGGTATGAAGCAATGGCCTCCAGCACCGGCTGGCTTTCCGGGTGCTCGCGCAGGGCGCGCCACAGGCGTTTGGCCGGGGTGACCATGACCAGCTCATAGAGCGAGTCACTGGCGCGCACCAGCCGGGCAATCTCGAACACACGCCTATTTGCCTGCATGGTCCTTGACTCAAAGCCACTCAGGAACTGCCCGCTGATGAAATGGTGCTCCGGCAAGTTCTCCCGCAGGAAGCACTGGAGCTGGTCGTCGGTCGACTTCGCCACGCCGAAGGTATGGCCGGCGTTGCTGCTCCAGTACATCCCCTCGGCCACGGCCAGCTCCCGGACCCCCTCCAGCAGCTCTTCGTCAGTTGCTTTACCAGGGTCCAGCTGCCGCCACTTCTCAACGGTGCCCAGGAGCTGGGGCACCGCCTTCTCTCGCCACTCCTTGAGCTGCCTGTCGTTTATCTCGGTCTTGTTGAAGGCCACGTAGGTCGGATTGTCGCTCTCGGGCATCGTCACTTCGTGGGCCAGGTTGTCGATGCTGCTTGACCGTGCCCACTCGTCGAACGCCTGGCGCTCCTGGGGTGGGAGGGAGGCGAGGAACAGCTCCAGGTCATGCTTTTCGCGGCGAGCATTCTCCTCCAGCCGCGCCTGCATGTCGCCTGCTATTTTCTCGGCGACACGCTTCACGCTCGTTTCCTGCGCAGCCAGGACCTGTGGAAAGTCAAAGCGCTCGTAGGCATAGCCGTTGAGGGTAACGAACATCGGGCCTCCCCCCACCATGGCGCTCTGCCTCTTTTGCCCCGGGGCCACGGTTTCCAGACCTTCAGTCAGGTATAGCTCCTCAAACAGCGGGCTGCACGGCCCTGGAATATTCTCCACAATCTGCCGCCGGACCAGGATGCGAGCCGGTGGGGCAGGTTCCCAGCTAACCTCCAACGGCTGCGGCGGGAGGTTGGTGATAGGGCGGGACTGCAGAACCCACAACTTGCCGCCCGACAGGGCCCACTCAATGTCCTGGGGAACGCCGTCAAAAAGCCCCTCTACCTTCAGTGCCAGGGTTACCAGTTCCCTGAGCACTTCCTCCGACAGGCAGGCACGGCCGCGTTCGCTTTGCGAGGTCTCTTCCCGGCGCGTGCCCTGCTCGCCGTCAGGGACAATCTTCTGCTCCTTGGCCCCGACGGTGACCTCCTTTACATTCAGTGTGGCACGGTCGACCAGATAGGTATCGGGCGTTACCTGCCCGCTGACCACGGCCTCGCCAAGACCGAGGCTAGCGTTGACCACGATGGTTGTCCTGTCGCCCGTGGTAGGGTTGGCGGTGAAGAGTACCCCTGACACCTCCGATGGCACCATCACCTGGACCACCACCGCCATGGCAACGGCACTGTGTTCTATCCCCATCTGGTGGCGATAGCTCATGGCACGGGGTGTCCATAGAGATGCCCAGCAGTTGCGTATGGCCGCTATCAGAGCCTGCTCACCGCGCACGTTCAGGTAGGTGTCCTGCTGGCCGGCAAAGGAGGCATCGGGCAGGTCTTCAGCGGTAGCAGAAGAACGCACCGCCACCGACGGCTCACGCTCACCCAGCGCCCGGTAGGCCTGCCGGACTTCGCTGGCAATCTCGGAGGGTAGCTCCGGCCTCGCGAGTAGCTCCTGAATGCGCCTCGAGGCCGACTCAAACGACACCGTCGTGCCGACGATTTCAGGCCTGGCCAGGGCGCTGATGGTGGCCAGCAGGTCGTTTTCCTGCACAAAGCGCTTGTAGGCCGCGGTTGACAGCAAAAAGCCTGCCGGGACCGGCAGCCCGGCTGATGCCATCCTGGCCAGTGACCGGCCCTTGCCACCGACCATTTCCAGGGCAGCGTGTTTGTCGTCAATCGGCAGTACGTACATTGCAGTCATCGACACCTCTCATCAACCGCGGTGGCCAGACCCACCGCACTCTCCAGTATTGCAAGCTACTGGCGGGAATCCGCTTCTGGAACACCGGCGCCACACTCCCGCGGACGGCTGCCAGCGTGGCAGCTTCTCTCTAACCTCCCAGCAGCCTGATGAACCGCGCCTTTTGCTCCTCGGTCATCTGGCTGAAGATGGGCACCCCGAGCTCCGTCACCGGCAGGTCTTCCAGCTCCGGCGAAGGCCGGATCCGCCTGGCGGTGAGATTGTGGAGCCCTCCCCCGCGCTCGGCGCCGGCCGCAAGTGCCTCGCCTATGCCGGGCGGCCACACCGGACAATGCTCGCGGTCATGGTCAGAGGAGCCGCACACCGGGCAGCGTGGCTTTCCCTGCGGGGCCGGGCTGGAGGGGGTCTTTCCGAGCAGGACTCCCGCTGCCTCCAGTTCGACACGCAGTTTCGCCTCCTGGGCGAAACGCTTCATCTGGCCCGACAGGTCATATTCCACGGCAGAGGCACGCGCTATCAGCGCCCACGGCACAGAAGCGTGGAAGCCAGGCAGGGCCAGGCATTCCTCCGGCACGCCGGCCCCACCGCTAATCTCCCCGTCCTTAATCATGAGATAGAAGCCAGCCCTGTCACGCCCGGCCAGAAGGCGTTCCGGTAGGTGGGTGTACTCTTCGCTGAAGCCCCACCGGTACCTACTGAGGTCCAGGCCGGCTTCCCTGAGGAGACGGGTACCCGTCTCGGCAGCAAAGCGGCACCACTCCAGGCTACCGAACTCCCATTTTTCTTCCCGGTCAGCTTTATCTGCCATGCTACTTCCTCTCTGAAATCGTGGTGGTACAGGGGCTACCGGCGGCATTGAGGGCCTGGCATGCCACGCCGGTTGCGAGCCTTGTGCCACCAATCAGCGCTCCGTGGGGAAGGCTGCCCTGATTACCATCACCTCGCCGGTAATGTGGTCGGATGCCGGCGCGGCGAGGAAAACCGCCAGGTCAGCCACGTTCTCGGGCGCGGGGATGCGCAGTAGCGGTGGCACCGGTGTACCGTCCTCCCCCTTCTCCGGAGGCACCACCCCCATACGCCTGATTGCCTCGGTCTCGGTGAAGCCGGGGGCAATGCAGTTGACGTTGATGTTATAGGGTGCCCAGGCCAGCGCCAGGCTCTTGGTAAGGTTGATGACACCGGCCTTGGCCGCCGCGTAGTGGGCCATGCTGGGATTGAGGTTGATGCCAGCGGTGGAGGAGATATTGATTATCTTGCCGCTTTTCTGTGCCATCATTACCTTGCCGGCGGCAATGTTGCACAGGAAGGTACCCGTCAGGTTGAGGGCAATACCGGCATTCCACTCGTCAAGAGTGAGCTCGTGAGGCGGCTTGATGTGAAGGGCACCACCAGCGCAGCTTACCAGGATGTCCAGCCGGCCAAACCTGTCAACGGTCTGCCTGACGAGGCGCTCCACCTCCTGCGGGAGGGTGACATCGGTGGGGATGGCCAGGCACTCCCCACCTGCGGCCCTGACCTGGCCGGCAACCTTTTCAAGGTTATCTCGGTTGCGGCTGCAAATGACGACCTTGGCCCCGGCCCGGGCATACTCCAAGGCGATGCTCGAGCCAATGCCACCGGCACCGCCGGTGACGATGGCAACCTTCTCCTGCAGTTCAAACTTGCTCATGTGCCGCACTTTCCATCCTGCCAGTGGCCTGGCGCCGCTAGATGTAAACAGAGGCCCACTCTGCTCCTCTGACGACCAATGTCTCACCGGTGATGAGGTCAGATGCCGACGAGGCAAGGAACAGGGCCAGGCTGGCAACATCTTCGGGCCGGCCGGGAAGTTCCAGTGGTGAAGGTGGTTTACCGCTGGCAGCAGTTGTGCCCGTCTCCTGTTGTTTGTGCTTCTCGTGCGGTACGCCTTCAGGCACATCGCCCGGCAGGGTAACCCTGCCGGGGGCAATGCAGTTGACGTTGATATTGTAGGGTGCCCAGGCCAGCGCCAGGCTCTTGGTCAGGCCGATAACACCGGCCTTGGCTGCCACGTAGGGGGCCAGCAGAGGGTCGCCTTTCAGGCTGACCGCCGAAGAGATGTTGATTACCTTGCCACCTCGCTGTGCTTTCATCACCTTGCCGGCGGCGGCGCAGCAGTAGAAGGTAGCATTGAGGTTCAGGAGTATGCTGCTATTCCAGGCATCGGGGGAGATTTCTTCGGGCTTGCTGAAGGAGCAATCTCCGGCGCAGCTTACCAGGATGTCCAGCCGGCCAAACCTGTCAACGGTCTGCCTGACGAGGCGCTCCACCTCCTGCGGGAGGGTGACATCGGTGGGGATGGCCAGGCACTCCCCACCTGCGGCCCTGACCTGGCCGGCAACCTTTTCAAGGTTATCTCGGTTGCGGCTGCAAATGACGACCTTGGCCCCGGCCCGGGCATACTCCAAGGCGATGCTCGAGCCAATGCCACCGGCACCGCCGGTGACGATGGCAACCTTCTCCTGCAGTTCAAACTTGCTCATGTGCCGCACTTTCCATCCTGCCAGTGGCCTGGCACAGGGGATGGCACCCGGGGCGGGGTGCGGTCGCCGGCCCGGCCGGTCCGCACCCCGCCTTGAGCCAGGTATTACCGCTGGCCCGTGATCTCGTACTTCAGGTCCTGGTCAATCCACGCGTAGTGTTCAAGGTAGTCCACGTTCTCGCCGTGGTAGCCCTTGATCCACGGGGCCCAGAACCGGTAGTTGACGTCTGCCGGGAACGGTATCTCGTAGCACTGCTCCATCTGGCGCAGGTTCTCCACCCGGAGCAGCTCGGCCCGCTCGACCGGGTCAAGGGTGGCCTCAAACTTCTTGGCAAATTCCACCGCCAGCGGGTCGTTCACCTTCGAGACGTTCATCCAGCTGGGCTTTCCGCCGTGCACATAGACCAGGACGCCGTCCAGGGAGGCAACGCCACTAAACCAGGTTATCATGTCCTCGTAGTCTCCGGTAATCGTGGAGAAGAAAGCGGCGTCATCCACAACCCGCAGCTCAACGTCAACGCCAATATCGGCCCAGTACATCTTCACCGCGGTGACCGGGTCCTCCCAGTAGGGGCTCATGTTGAGAGTGGCCTTGATGCCATTCGAGTAACCGGCCTCTGTCAGCAGCTGTTTTGCCTTGTCCGGATTATACGTCCACAGGTCCTTGAGGTTGTCCGGGAGCTCCTCGAGCGGCGTGTAGCCCGGCATTCCCTCGGCAATCGGCCACATCACGATGTAGGGAGTACCTTCATAGATGGTCTCGGCCATCTCCTGGTAGTTTACGGCCATCTGCAGGGCCTGCCGCACCCTGACATCGGACCATGGTTCCTCGTCGGTCCTCAGGTATATACCGGCCACAGACCCCGGCACGATCGTGTTGTAGAGCAGCTCGGGGTTTGTGTCCATCAGGCTCTTGGCGTCCCTCGCCGAGACCCACAGGTTATGGTCAACCTTGTGCGTGCGGAGAGCCGCCAGCCTGGCGGAGGGGTCCTCTATCACGATGCCCCTGATAGCATCAACGTACGGCAGCCTGTTGTCCGGGAAAATCGGGTCCATCATCCAGTAGTTGGGGTTCCTCTTCCAGGTGGCCGAACTGCTGATGACCACGTCGTCCAGAATGAATGGCCCCGTTCCAATGACCTGCTCCACCTCGTTCAGGGTGTCGTAGGCCTCTATCATCTCCCTGGGTGTTACCAGCAGGGCGAGCAGGTCCTTCACTATCTCAGGGTTCGGTTGCGGGCTGGTGTAGGTAAGTTCCCAGGCCCCCGTCTTCTCCATGCGGTACCATTCTTCGGGCGCGACATCTTCCGGGCGGAACCACTGAGCGTGAGCCGGTGACTCAAGGTAGCGGTTGAAGCTGGCCAGGATGTCATCCGGGGTCATCTCCCTGCCATTTACGGGCGGTTTGTCGTGGAAGTAAACACCCCGGCGTACCTGGAGAACTACGGTCTGGAAGTCATCGGTTATCTCCCAGCTTTCGGCCAGCGCACCTGTATAGAACTGCGGGGCCACGTAGGGCGCTGTCATCGGGTTCTCGCCGGTACCGGCCGGCCCTTTGGCCCAGTCCAGCATGACCGGCGCCTCATAGACATGCACCGTCATCTCGCGGGCGTAGCCAGCTCGGGCCGGGTCCTTGTCGATGAGAACGGCCGCCTTGTCAAGGCCGTACGTGATCGTGCCGCCGTACTGCGGCTTCTCCACCAGCCTGCCGAAGGCGTCCTGCACCATTTCCGGCCCTTCCTCTTCGGGCGCTGCGGCTTCTTTGGTTCCGGTCTCGGTGGGTGTGGGCTGTTCCTTCTGGGTAACCTTCCCGGTGATTGTCTGCCCCTCCGTCTGAGAGGGAGCGGCAGTCTGGCACGATGTTAGTACCAGTGCCGTCACCAGCAGAAGACCCAGAGCTAGCCATACAGACCTCTTGAACATCTCGTCCTCCTTATTTTATCCGTGGGTAATAGATTCCGTGCCGTGGCCTTACTTCGTATCACATGCCTTACCTCCTTGCTGGCTGGACCTCAGTCTTGCGATAGCCGCCCATCACTCTACTGCAAGGCTCGCATGGCCTTGGCCCGCTTCTTCTTCAGGTTCTCCAGCGCCTTCCTGGCCCGTTCCGTTCCGTAGCCTCCCACGCCGCCTATTCCTCCCCTTAGCTTCGGGTCGAGCAGGTCCCGCAGGGCATCACCGAACATGTTCACGCCGTAGACGGTGAGTGTCAGGGCCACGCCCGGCCAGAGGGCAAGCCAGGGAGCGTCGAGCATGTACTCACGCCCGGCTGAGCTGAGCATACCTCCCCAGCTCGGGAAGGGGGGCGGAATACCAAACCCCAGAAAGCTCAGGGAAGACTCGGCCAGGATAATCCCACCTATGCTCATCGAGAAGGTCACTATTATCATCGGCAGGATATTGGGAATGAGGTGCCGCCACATGATGCGCCAGGTGGAGCAGCCCATCGCCCGCGAGGCTTCCACGTAAGCGCTTTCTTTAATCCAGAAGACCAAAGAGCGTGACCCTCTCACCCCGCTGAGGCCGCCGCCAACGCCAAGCACGAGTATTACCGTCCAGAGACCCGCCCCCAAGAGGCTCATCACCGTCAGGTAGATTACCAGCCCGGGGAAGCAGAGCCAGGCGTCGATGAACCTCTGTGTTATGAGGTCAAACTTGCCGCCAAGGTAGCCTGACAGGGTGCCTATGACGGTGCTCACCACGGTACTGAGGGTGGTGGCCGATAGCCCCACCACCAGCGAGATACGGGCCCCGTAGATAATGCGGCTGAGAAGGTCCCGCCCGAGCTGGTCCGTCCCCAGCCAGTACCTGCCCGTGCCATCCGCCCTCTGGCTGAGCGGCGGTTGCAGCCTCTCCCGCAGCTTGGGCTCGTTATAACCTTCGGGGGCGATGCCAACCTGCGGCAGGCCCAGCCACCCCAGGTCAGCACAGATAGCCGCAAAGAGCAGCACCAGCACCAGGGCCGCCCCGATAGCACCCAGCGGCTTCTTCCTCATTCTAACTATCAGGTCAACAAGCCGGTTGTGCTGGCGTATCTCGGCTCTTTCTTCGGCGGCTATGCTGGTCTCAGCCATACCTTAGCTTGCTCTCCGGGCTGTTTATCTGCCTACTTGTAGCGAATCCTCGGGTCCGCCCAGGCGTAGCTCACGTCGGTGAGCAGCACCAGGAACATGGTAAACGCCCCGTATATCAGGTTGGTGCCGGCCACCAGGAAGTAGTCCCGGTTGGTGATCACTTCAAGCAGGTAGCGCCCCAGACCGGGCAGGCCGAATATCTGCTCCATGATGACCGAGCCGCCAATCAGCATGCCTAGCTGGGGGGCAAACACTGTGATAAGCGGGATGAGGGCATTCTTCAGGGCATGCCTGATGATGATGACCCGCTCACTCAGGCCCTTTGCCCAGGCAGTCCGCACGTAATCGGCCCGGAGTACCTCCAGCGTCAGGGTGCGCATGAACCTCATCATCCCGCCGCTCATAGCTGTCCCTGTGAGGAGGGCGGGAATGGCCAGTATCTTCAGGTTTTCTATCGGGTTGGTGGTAAACGGGACATACTCAATCGGGGGCGACCAGTTGAAGTAGACCGAGCCGTAAACAATCAGCATGGTTGCCAGCCAGAAGGCGGGTGTGGCCAGGTTCACGATGGCGAAGGTGCGCCCCAGATAATCAAGCAAGGTGTCCTGCCTGATAGCTGAATACACGCCTATTGAGATACCCAGGAAGTTACCTATGATAATGCTGAGGAGGCCCAGTTCCAGGGTCACTGGAATCCTGGGTATCACGTCCTGCACCAGTGTACGGTTTGTCCAGAGAGACTTGCCCAGGTCACCGTGGAGAAAGATACCCTCCACCCACTCGATGTACTGGACGTGAATCGGCTTGTCGAGCCCGAGCATCTGCCTGAGGAGTTCCGGGTCCAGAGAAGTCTGCGACTGCTGGAAGGAAGCGTCCTGCATGTGCTCGCGTACCATGGCATCAATGATGTCACCCGGCATGAGGCGGACCGTGAAGAACACGATGATGGTCACAAGGAACAGGGTAGGTACGAGGAGCAGTACCCGCTTTACCACATATGCACGCACAACATGCCCCCTGGTATCGTGTCAGCCAAACCCCCGCAGTTTTGCATTTCCCTGGTGCACACCCGGCCAGCCTGCGGCTAGCCCGGCCACCTACTGGTGGCAACCCTCGCTACTGGCCCATCCGGTGACTAGCACCTCACCCACCGCCGGTGCCTTAGTATCCCTGCAGGGTTCGCGGCGCAGGGCCTGCGGCTATGCCGTGCTTGCCTGTCCTCGCCTGGGCATCCATTTGGCGCCCTGGGCCGGCGAGGCCCAGGAGGCAAGACCGTTTGCCGGGTTCAGGGCAGGTTCAGGGGCTGGCCTTGCCAACGCCTTGTTCCGTCCGGGCTCCTGTCGGTGCCTTATCAAGCTCCGCGACACCAGCGCCTGTTCCCGCCACCCGGTAACCTGGCCCCTCCACCATCAGCTGGTCAAGAACGCTGTCAGTGCACGCCTTTATGTACTCTTCGGCCGAGAAGCGCTTCCCCAGTAGCCACCCCTGCACCAGCCACTCACGCTCAACCATGGCTATTTGACAGGCCACCAGAAACGGATGCCTGGCCCTGAACACGCCCCGCTCGACGCCTCTGCGGATGAGGTCTTCAATAGCGGCGATGTCCCTGGTGAGGCAATCACGCACTTCTTGCCTGTCTTCGGGAGGAAAGTTGGCCAGTTCATGGTTGATGAACAGACTGCGGTCCCGGTAGCTTTCGTCATCAAGGTTGTGGATGCTCTTCCAGATTAGAGTCCGGACCCCCTCTACGGGGTCCTGCTCGGAGATTTCGTCCACATACTGACGCACGATCTCCGAGTATTTCTTCCTCTCTTGGACAGCAAGGTGCAGTATGTCCTCCTTGGTGCTGATGTACTGATAGAGGCTGCCGGCTGACATGCCACATGCCTCGGCGATTTCCTTGGTGGTGGTGTTATGGTAGCCTTTCGTCAGAAACAACCTGACCGCTTCCGTGACGATTAGCTCCCGGCGTTGCTTGACCAGAGCCGGGTCCTTTACGGAGGTACGAATGGCCCCCTCTTCTTTCAACAGAGCCTCCCAGAGACCGGCCGGGGGGTGACTGACGTGTCAGTCACCGTGCATCCTAGCACCGTTTGCTACTTCTGTCAAGCCAGAGGAGGCTTCCTGCAAGGTCATGTGGGGCTGGCTTCGGGCTTGATTTGATACAGGACCACGGAAGCCATCTTCCCCCGGAGTCTTTTGCTGCCTCGTTCTGGCCGGTTGCATGGTGCCGGAGACGGTGAATGAAAGGGTGTGGCAGCCCAACAGACTGTGCCGGCTATGATTGCCCTCCCTGGACCGGGAGTGGTAGAGTGAATACCGGCCGCCTTAACTGGCCCGGGCCGGGCGGGGTGCACCATGCCAGCGGCCGGGTAGCAGTGCACCAAGAATGCCCATTTTCGTGGAGTCTGACAGCAATGTCCGCACTTGACGTCATCGGGTTGGGTATCAGCAATATTGACGTGGTGCTCCGCCTGGAGCACCTGCCTCGCTGGGACGACCCCGGCACGGTGAGTGCCTTTACCCTCGCCGATGGTGGCCCCGCCGCCACTGCCTGCGCGGTGGCAGCAATGTTCGGGGTACGCGCCGGCTTCATTGACACGGCTGGCAATGATGAGATGGCAGCGAGGAAGCTGGGCTCGCTGGAGCAGGCGGGTGTCGACACTAGCCACATGGTCAAACGCAACTGTCCGGAGGACCACATTGTCATCGTTTACGTCCACGAGAAGACGGGCGAGCGGCACTTCTCTTTCCTGCGCGGTTTCCTGTCGCAACCGGTGCGGCCCGAGGAGCTGGACCGCGACTACCTGACCTCTGCCAGTTACCTCCATCTTGACGGCAGCCATCCGGAGGCTGCGTTGCAGGCGGCCCGCTGGATGCGCGAGGCAGGCAAGACAGTGGTGCTTGATGCCGCCGCTACCAATCGGCCCGTGCCCGACTGGATGCGCGCGCTGGTAACTGCAACAGACGTGCTGGTCTGCGGGTCAGGCTTCGGGACCATGCTGACCGGCTACCGCGACCACTGGCAGGCAGGACGGGCCATCCTGGCGATGGGGCCGCGCATCGTTGTTCAGACGGAGGGGGTGAATGGCAGTTTCACCGTCACCCCTGACGAGCAGTTCCACACCCCGGCCTTCAAGGTAGATGTGGTGGACACCACCGGCGCCGGCGATGTTTTTCACGGCGCTTACCTGGTTGGCCTCGTCCACGGCTGGGGCCCGCGTCGTACCGCCATCTTCGCCACGGCCGTCTCTGCCATTCACTGCACCGTGCTGGGCAACAGGAAAGGCATCCCCAGCATGGAAGAAGTCGAGGCGTTCCTCCGGGCGCATCAGTAACCCCAGGCCGGGGGCACATTTCCATCGGGGATGGTGGGTGCCCTCTCGCATAAAACAGTAGCCCACGCCCGGGGAAGATGGGCAAAGGGCCTTCCGCAACCTGGCGGGGGGATTCCGTCTGCTACAAGCTACGGTGGGCGGCAGTGCCCAATACGCAGAACCTTCCACCTGGTCTTTAGCAGACCATAATGGTGCGAATCCCCCCAGGTTGACAATGAAAATTAGGTGGATTACATTTGACACCTAGAGGCGGTTACATATACTGTTCACTACCTCAAGAATTGCGGAACAAGAGGGCGATAGATTGAGAGTGGAAACTGCTGGTAGAACTGATTGGCACAGCTGGATAGAGCGATTCCGGAATACGACGCTTAAGACTTATGAAAATGAGCCAGACCGCATCCGCGAGGATTTTGCTTCCGAATTGCGTGTGAGCGATGATTACAAAGGACGGGCTCTCTTGGAATTGCTGCAAAACGCAGATGATGCTCAACAGCCCGAGTCAGAAGTAACCGCTAGCATTGGTGGCCACGAGGTAGTTTTCATTCTAACTAGAAAAGCGTTTTACTGTGCCAATGGTGGGTACACTATGACCAGGCAGGGACTGAATTCAATTTGTAGACTATCTCACAGTCCAAAAGACAGAAGCAAGCTGACCATTGGTGAGAAAGGGCTGGGTTTCAAATCGGTACTTAGTTTCTCCAAAAGTCCAGAGATTCACAGCGGTGACTTGCATTGCAGGTTTGACCGGCAAGAAGTTTTCGAATTCATATCCAGTTCTGAAATCATTAGGGAAAAAAGACCAGACCTGACATATGACAAAGTTCCCTTGTTACGTGTTCCTATTTGGTGTGATTCGAACCTGTGGGAATATGACTCCATTCTCGTGGAGTTAGCACATCGTTACGCCACAATAATCAAGCTTCCAATTCTGGAAAAGGATTTTGACGTTGTTCGTGAAAAACTTGAGGATATTAAGCCGCCGATACTCCTCTTCTTGAACTTCCTAGAGACAATAGAAATCAGAGTGGAGGGGGAGAAGCCCAGAAGGTGTTGCATCGTGCGTGAAAAGCTCATTCAACATGATTCATGCGAGGTTGTAAGGTCATTATTGGAAGGTGAAGGAGAAGATACGTCTTGGTGCACTATTAAGGGCGCTTTCGATGTTCCTGAGGATAAGCTTGAGGGACTGGCACATAGTTGGGAAAACGTTAAGAAATGCGGCGTGGCATTTGCCATGCAGGAGGATAACGCGGGCTACCTTCCTCTAGGCAAATCTTTTGACAACAGCATTAGGGTCTTTTTCCCAACGAAGGAGTCTTTCCCATTGCCACTTCTTTTCCATGCGACCTATTATGCAGATAGCGCACGAAAAACCATTAATATTGAGCACAAGTATAACCAATTCTTGACGGAAAAAGCCGTCGAATTTTTCGTTTCTAGCGTCATACCACGCTTGACGGACAGCAAGTTCGCTGAAGACCCCTGTGCTCACCTCGACCTACTAACAAGGTCATCACAGAGAGAAAAGACGGTAGGTGCTTACTTTGGAGACCTACTTTTCCAAGCGTTATTGGAGACCAATATTATTCCAGATTCAAAAGGCGTACTACGAGAGCCCAAGGAGTTGAAGAAGTTGCCGTTTGACACGGCCAAATGGGAGGAGTGGTATTCCCTTCTTGGCGAGGAGGGATGTGCTGACCTAAGACTGGTACATATTGACTGCCGAAAGCCTGACCGGTTTCAGTTGTTGCTAGACTTGGATGTGGAAATGCTCTCTTTTGAAGAAGTTGTTCAGTCACTCGAGGTTCATGTTGTGAAGGATAAGAATGCAGTATGGTTCTCGAAGCTATATCAAGAAATTGCCGAATATGGGCAAACCAGGTTTGGTGAAGAGAGGGAAAGCATAGACCGCATCTGTAATAGAGCGCGGTTGTTATTCACGTCGGATAGCGAAATCGTGTCAGGAAATGAGACAAAAGTATTTATGCCACCCGAAAGTGAGAACATCGGCACGGTCCCCAAATGGTTAGATGTCAAGTTCGTGCATCCTGAGGTGATAAAAGGACTCGGGCAAAACAGAGAACGGGTTCTGAATACTTTCCTAGAGCGATTTGGCGTGACAAGATTCCAAATTCGTGATATTGTGCGTGAGGTACTATCCACAAAGGTGGATGAATACTGGCAAGGAGAGAATACTTCATTAGTCCCGATTGACTTGCTGAGATTTCTGTTCAACTTGCTCGGCCGGGAGTTAGGGGATAAGCTCACCCACCCAGAAAAGCAAACTTACTCGATATTGTTGAAAGTACCGGTACCGGCCGTAGACCCGTCTGGTCAGTTGCATTGGAGTAAAGCAGAAGAAACGGATTTCAGGCACCATTGGCTTGGCAACAATTTTCTGGAGAAGCTGTACGACTATGACCCAAATAGCAGATTTTTGTGTGGCAGAGACTACTTTACAGCGAATGGCTTTTCCAGCGACAGCATATTTTCGTTTCTTTACTATCTAGGTGTTGAGAACCAACCACGTCTTCTCGAAGCAACGAATGTCTCGGAAATGCGGGGATTTGTGGACCATGAGTGCTACGATGAGTATCTAAGAAGCAATGGCCTGACTACTTGGACATACGGCGGCTATCGTCATGACCTTGAATATGACTGTACTGTAGACCGTATTGAAGCTATTATGAGAATACCGGAACGCTCACGAACCCTACTCAATTATATGGCAAGGAATTCCCACCCATATCTGAGTACGTGTGATGCAAAATACAAGCATTACTACTATACTTGGAATTACGACTACCTAGAGACAAACTATCTGAAATGGCTGTTACAGAACTTTCCATGGCTTTATGATAGCCGAGACCAAGGGCATAAACCAAATGAAATCTACGTGCCATATAAGAGTCTGATTCAGAGGTTTTCAAATTATGTTCCTTACGTGTCTTGGGATAGTGAAGAAAGTCAGGCCAGCTGGACGGACATCCGTACATTTTTGCTCAGGATTGGTGTTAAAGACAACCTCGAAGAATTTACTCTTGAGCAATGGTATAGAATTATCTCGAAAATTCCAGAAGAATGGACAGAGAAAAATATAACGGAAGAGGATGCAGAGCGAGTCAGAGCAATATACAGGGAGTTTTTGAGGTCAAGTGTCGCTATCGGCGAAGAAGGTAAAGAACTTAGGGAAGAGTTTGTTAAATCTGGGGAGCTACTGGCATTCTACGCTGGCAAATACTCCTTCTATCCGGTGCAAGAAGTCTTCTACGTTGACAGATTAGATTTATTTTATCAGCTAAAGGACTTTGTTCCTTGTTTTCAGATAGAGACGAACAGAGAGCAACGCGTCGAGGAGCTATTTTCTGTACCCTCTTTGTCTAGTGCGCTTGAAGTCGTACCAGACATCGGTTCGAGTGACCCCACACTCCAAGGACCACTGAATGCATTCCTAAGGGAGGCTAAACCGTTCTTACTCGCTAGGGTTAGAATTCGAAGGAATCTAAAAACGGATGTGAGCCAAATAAGGGGTTTGGTAGTAAAGCCTGTTACGCGAATCACTGTCCAGAGAATTGTTAGACACCCTTCAACTGGGAGAGAAGTTGTCATTCCCAATTCTGAAGTAGATTCCGTTCTTCTCCCAGAAGAACAAGACGGCAGCAAGTATTGGGCAATCTATATTGATGCTCGCATGATTAAGAGGGGAGTGAGTAATTACACGCAGTTTAGGTATGATGATGGCCTCATATCAACTCTCTCAAACAGGTTATCCGAGATGCTGAGGATAGACTTGTCTGAAGCTTTTCAACTCATCTTAAGTAAGGAAGCCTATTCAAGAAAGAAGCTTCTACAAGACAATCACATAGATGATGAACTCCTACAGGAGTGTTATACTCTACTATCACAGGAAGAAGAGTCGCCGGAGGACGAGGAGCCAACAGAGCCACCCATCACGGAGGAACAACTCGAATCAGAAGCTGAGCCAGAAGCTGTACCTGTTTCTGTTCCTGATGATAATGGTATTCCGAAGACTCATGTGCTATGGGGAATGGGTGACCAAAGGCTGAGTTACCAGCCCTGTGACGTTGAGGGGAAAAAGATAATCAAACTGCAAGGCAAGCCCGGTCTGGAGAAACCTGAGCCTCCCATACCCAAACCACATTATCAGAGAGACCCTGACCTCAGAAAAGAGATAGATAAAGCTGGCATGAACATAGTTATGAATTATGAAAGGTCAATGGGGAGAGTCCCGGATGATTTACCCAGCAAACAGCGCGGCGGACAGAATCGCACCGGTCCGGGGTGCGACGTGTATTCAAGAGACAAAGATGGTAGGTTGATTAGAAGAATAGAGGTCAAGTCTTCGTTGAGTGATGAACTCGAGTCTGTAGAACTGACGAGAGCCGAGTTGGAGACAGCGAGAAACACCTTAACTGGGCAGGACTTCTACCTATACTGTGTCATCAAGCTAGATAAGGAGAAATACCCCGATGGCGCGGAGCTGCTCATTTTCCATGACCCCTATAGGGAGGGAATAGATAAAGCTATCCCTGTAAGCATTAGGTTTAGCTTGGAAGACCTGAGGTATGATAGGGTAAAAGTATCTGTGACCCAGTCCGCTGAAGGGTTTGAAAGTTCCTAGATAGTAGTAACGGAGCCGGTTAATTAGCAGACAATTTGTGGTTAGAAGCGTAACTCCTGAGTCTCTCGCGTTAAACATGAGCTGTGTTAGTCTGGCCTGTTCTCACTCTTCTTCCCTCAGCTTTGACAAGTGAATCGTGCAGGTCTCTTCGATTCGGCCGTATTTCATTACGTGGTCAATAAGCCCCTTGTCCCAGAGTCCTCCTTGAACAACCCGGGTGAGTGCTGTTGTATCAAGCTGGGATACTTCAAGCCATTTGCTGGCCCGGATAATGGCGTTGTCAAGCTCCTCCCTGCCCGGCTCCTTCTTACCGGGGAATTTGAGCCTGTCGCTAAATTTTACCGTTACCTTGCGGTCGCTTCCCCTGATAACACTTACCTCTTCCCGCCTAGCGTAGTTAATCAAGGCTTCTCTCACCTGCGCCATCTCCTCATCGATTTCCTTGGCTTTTTCCTTAAGCTCGGCATACCTGTTGACCAAGACGACCCCCGGCTCATT